>JAFXZO010000048.1 GCA_017541205.1 Clostridia bacterium
GGATTCCTCTTATACCCGTCCCGAAGAAGTGGAAGAATTCGTCAAGCGCACCGGCTGCGACAGCCTGGCCATCGCCATCGGCACCAGCCACGGCGCTTACAAGTTCACCCCTGCCCAGTGCACCCGCAACGCCGAGGGCATCCTGGTTCCCCCGCCTCTGCGCTTTGACGTGCTGGAAGAGGTCTCCAAGCGCCTGCCCGGTTTCCCCATCGTTCTCCACGGCTCCAGCAGCGTGCCCCAGGAATTCGTGAAGATCATCAACGATTACGGCGGAAAGATGCCCGACGCCGTCGGCATCCCCGAGGAACAGCTGCGCAAGGCCGCCAAGAGCGCCGTGTGCAAGATCAACATCGACAGCGACCTGCGCCTGGCCTTCACCGCCATGATCCGCAAGCACTTCGTCGAGCATCCCGATCATTTCGATCCCCGTCAGTACCTGACCGACGCCCGCGCCGCCCTGCGTGACCTGGTCCGCCATAAGCTGGTGGACGTGCTGGGCTGCAACGGCAAGGCCTGATATTGATTGCAAGCCTTCCAACACCTTGAATTCCAAAGCCCTCCCGCCAAACGGCCGGGAGGGCTTTTCATCGCTGGAAGATCGGGAAGCCTTATGCCGCGGGCGATTCCGCGGTGGCTTCTTCTTCGGAAGGCTGCTGCACGGCAGGCTCTTCCGAAGGAAATTCCGCCGAAGCGGCTTCAGCGGCAGCGGGTTCTTCCGCAGCGGCTTCAGCGGCAGCGGGTTCCGCGGTGGCGGCTTCTTGTGCCGTTGGCTGTTCCGCAGCGGGCGCTTCCGCGGGCGCGTACACGATGTAGGGCAGCTCATACTGTGCGGTTTCCACGCCTTCGCCGTTTAGGATCTTCACGCAGACGGTGTAAGCGCCGGGAACGAGATTCAGCTCTTCCAGCTTCATCTGATCCGCGCTGTCGTATTCGGCGATCACATTCTTTTCGGCGTCCACAAGCAAAATTTTCAGCTGATAGACGGAGGCGGTATCGTACGCCTTCTGCAATTCATCGCGCTCGGCGGTCACGGCGGCGACGCTTTGGGCGAGCTCGTTCACCTGCGCTTCCAAAGCGGCGGAAGATTCGGCGGCCTTGGCCTGCAATTCATCGCGCTCGGCGGTCACGGCGGCGACGCTCTGGGTGAGCTCGTTCACCTGCGCTTCCAAAGCGGCGGAAGATTCGGCGGCCTTGGCCTGCAGCTCATCGCGCTCGGCGGTCACGGCGGCGACGCTCTGGGCGAGCTCGTTCACCTGCGCTTCCAAAGCGGCGGAAGATTCGGCGGCTTTGGATTGCAGTTCATCGCGCTCCGCGGTCAGGGCGGCCAATTGTTCCTGCAGGGCCGTGATTTCCACGGTCTGTGCCTGGGCGGCTTCCAGCGCGGCCTGCAAATGATCCCGTTCGGCGATCATGCTGTCCAAGGTTTCCTTGGCCTGCTCCAATTCCTGGGTGACCTGGGCGTTCGCTGCGGCGGCGCCTTCTTCGGCGGCCTGCTTCAATTGGTCGCGCTCGGCGGTCACGGCGGCCAGGCTTTCCTGCATTGCGGAAAGCTCAGCCTGCGATTGAGCGATTTCCTGCTGCGCGGCGTCATTGGCGGCGGTCACTTCGGCCAACTGCGCCTGGGCGGCGGCCAGAGCCTGCGCCACCGGATCGTTTTCGCCGGGCTCGTCGCCTTTCAAGGCGTTGAGCGCTTCCTGCATTTGCTGGATGCCGGTGGCAAGCTGGGCGGCGGCGTCATTGGCCGTTGCCTGCAGGGCGTCGCGTTCGTTTGTCATGGCGTCCAGGGCCTGTTGGACAGTCTGCGTCCTGGTTTCTGCTTCCTGTATCTTGGTTTCTGCTTCCTGCAGCTTGGTTTCCGCGTCCTGCGTTACGGACTGGATCTGCTCCTGGAGGGCGACGCGGCTGCTGTCCGCCAGCTCCTGGGCGGTCTTGGCCGCGATATCCGCTTCGCTCAGCTGGCGGGAAAGATCGGCTTTATCGGTTTCCAACTGGGTCACCTGATCGGAAAGGGTATTGCGCTGGCCGACAAAAACGGCGACCAGCACGATTGCGATTATCAGAATAGGCAGAATGAACCAAATCGTTTTTTTCATTGATCGCTTTCTCCTTTAGCATTGTTTTCGCCTGGGGAATATCCATTATTTCGGTACGGAAAGGGTCAATTCCTGCCGATACTTTATGAAATGATTGTTAATTCCCTGTAAAAAATACCCGGCACAAGGCCGGGCAAAGCAGGAAGGGGCGAAAGAGAATTATTCCTCTTCTTCCTCGTCCTTCTGCGCGCTTTCGATGATCTTCTTGGCAGCGTCCGCGGGCATTTCCTCATACCGTTCAAAGGTCATGGTGAAGGAGCCGCGGGCCTGGGTCATAGAGCGCAGATCCGTCGCGTACTTGAACATTTCGCCCATGGGCGCTTCGGCGGTCACGCGCTGCTGGCCGTCCACCTGATCCATGCCCATGATGCGGCCGCGCCGCTTGTTCATATCGCCCATGATATCGCCCATGTATTCATCGGGAACGAATACTTCCACGTGCATGATGGGCTCAAGGAGCACGGGGCTGGCGTCGGTGCAGCCCTTCTTATAGGCGATGCGGGCAGCGGTCTTGAACGCCATTTCAGAGGAGTCGACGGGGTGATAGGAGCCGTCGTACAGCTTGGCATGCAGGCCAACCATGGGATAGCCGGCCAAAACGCCCTTGCGGATGTTTTCACGCAGGCCCTTTTCAACGGCGGGGATAAAGTTGCGGGGCACGGCGCCGCCAACGACCGCGTCTTCAAACTCGAAGTCCACGTTGGTATCGCCGATGGGAGAGAATTCGATCCACACATCGCCGAACTGGCCGTGGCCGCCGGACTGCTTCTTGTGGCGGCCCTGGCAGGCGACCTTCTTGCGGATGGTCTCGCGGTAGGGGATCTTGGGATCGTTCAGGTTGGCCTGTGCGCCGAACTTGCTGGCCAGCTTGTTGCGGATCACGTCCAGATGCACTTCGCCCTGGCCGGAAACGAGGGTCTCGGTGGTTTCGGTATTCTTTTCCACCTTGATGGAAGGATCTTCTTCCTGCAGGCGGGAGAGGCCGGAGAACACCTTGTCTTCTTCGCCCTGCTTGGCGGCGGAAATGGCCTTGGAAATGCAGGGAACGGGGAAATTGATCGGCTCGTACTTGATGGGAGAAGCGGCGTCGCACAGGGTATCGCCGGAATTGGTGAACTGCAGCTTGGACAGCGCGCCCAGATCGCCGGCGTTGAGGACGGAGACGTTGGTCTGCTTTTTGCCGCGCATCATGAACAGGCCGCCGGCTTTTTCAGCCTTATCCGCGGTGGAGTTATAAAGGGCGGTTGCCGGGGTAATGGAGCCGGACATCACGCGGAACAGGCTCAGCTTGCCAACGAACGGGTCGGCCACGGTCTTATACACGAACGCGGAGAAGGGCTCGCCGTTATCGCAGGTGCGGGTGATCTTTTCGCCGTTCTTGGGGTTTTCGCCCTCGGCCTTGCTGGCCTTGGGGGAGTGCAGATACACGCTCATCATATCCAGCATCTTGGCGACGCCGATGCCCGTGAGGGCGGATACGGCCACGACGGGCACGATGGTGCCGTTCGCCATGCCGGCGCGGAAACCGGAGAGCACTTCCTCGTGGGTCAGCTCTTCGCCTTCCAGGTATTTCATCATCAGTTCATCGTCGGCGCCGGCGGCGGCTTCGGTGATTTCTTCCATGGCGGTGGAGATGGCGGAGGCCATATCGCCGGGCACGGACACTTCCTTGAGACCCTTGCCGGCGCCTTCATACGCCTTGTTTTCCAGCACGTTCACGACGCCCTTGAAGGACGCGCCCTGGCCGATGGGCAGCAGCATGGGCACGACGGAGGAGCCGAACTTGTCGCGCAGCTGATCCACAACCTTCATATAGTTGGCGTTTTCCGCGTCCATGCGGTTGATGATGAACATGCGGCAGACGTTGTTCTTCTTGGAATAGGTCCAGGCCTTTTCAGAGCCCACGTCCAGGCCGCTGACCGCGCCGACCACGATGCCGGCGGTTTCCACAACGCGGAGGGGGCCCATCATTTCGCCGATAAAATCAAAATACCCGGGCACGTCGATCACGTTGATCTTGGTATTTTTCCATTCCACGGGGGCAACGGCGGCGCTGATGGAAATGTGGCGCTTTACTTCCTCGGGATCATAGTCCGTGGTGGCGGCGCCGTCTTCGACCTTGCCCTGCCGGTCCACGTGGCCGGCAGCATAGAGCATCGCCTCGGTCAGCGTGGTCTTGCCGTTTCCGCCGTGACCGATCAGGGTGATATTTCGGATGTTTTCAGTAGTGTAATCTGCCATGTCGGTTCCCCCTATAATTCATTTGATTCCTGGTTACGTTTTTACGCGTTTAGAATCCATACCTTATCTATTCTATCAGATCACAAGGCAAAATACAAGCCATTAATTCAAAAGATTTGCCAAAATCCCGGCTGAAGAATACAAGAAAACACCCGGCGCGCCTTCCGCGAAAAAAAACGGCGGAGGGAACGCCGGGCGGCGTCTTCTTTGATTGCTTCCGAAAATACGGCAGGTCAGCGCTTCTCCATCCGGAAGGAGACGTTCTCCATTCGCTTAGGCAGCAGGGGCAGGATGCCGTAGCCCGCGCCGCCCAGGGCATGGAAATCCCAGCGGATGGCTGAAGTGGCTTTCAGCAGGGTGTGCAGCGGCAGGTTCTGCCCGACCGCGCCCTGGGTCCACACGGTGATCGCGCCGGCGGGATGCCGGGCGGCAGCCTCCCGCATGGCCCGGACAAGATCCGGGAAGCGGCCCAGGTGAGGCGGACAGGCGGGATGCGCGCCCGGCGCGATCACGCCAAGGCAGGCGCAGCGGCTGCCGTAGACCCACACCTCCCGGGGAACGGTGAGCAGCTTGGGCAAAAGATGCAGGAGGCTCACGGGAATCAGCAGGGGAGAGGCGTCCGGCGCGCTCGCCCTGGGAGCGGGGGAAATCGGAGACGGGGCTGCGGGCGCTTCCCGCTGCGGAATCGGCGCCGCAGGGGCTTCCCGCTGCGGAACCGGCGCCGTAGGCAGCTGCGCCTTATAGTGCTGCAGCAGGGCCGGCATGCCCCCGCTGAAGCCCTGGCCCACGCAGCGGATACGCCAGACGCCCTTGCGATAGAGCAGCAGGGAGACCAGGACGGTGAGCCCGGATACCTCCCCGGGCGTCAAGGTGAAGGCCATCGCTTCCTGCCCCTGGATCAGGCGGGCGGTGTGCCCGGGCAGCGCGTCCCCGGTCACGGTGAAGGCCACCAACTGCACCTCCTGCGGCAGAGCGCTCAGGCGCACCTCAAACGTGTCCCCGCGCAGGGAGAGGGCGGGCGTCTGAGGCTGCTCCCGGCAGCACAGCAGGGAAGGGACCATCAGAGTGCCCTCCGCGTTCAGCGGAAAAGCCATTAGACGGAGGCTGCCGCCTCCCTGCAGCTGGATCTCAAAGGCCTCCTCCTCCCGGATCAGGGCGGAGAGGGGAGACCGCCATTCACGGCTTGCGGCAATGGACATGGGCTGTCACGCTCCTTCAGGCCACCGGGGCCATGAGGATCTTGCCGGTGCCCCGGTAAACGTTCACCAGGCCCTCCCCGGACAGGGCGGAGCTCACGAGGCTCTTGGCGGAGCGCTCCACGGTGAAGGACAGGGTCTTGCTCCAGCATACCGCCATGTTGCCGTCGATGCGGATGGTATCGTTATCCAGGCTGATTTCGACCAGCTCGCCCCTTGGATAGCGGGACTCCAGGCATACCACGCCGCTGCCGGTCATGCACAGGTTAAACAGGCCCTCCTTGCCCGCTACGGCCGAAGAAACGCTGCGCCGGGCGATGAGCTCCATCCCTACCTGCATTTCACAGGCCAGGAACATGCCGTCCTCCACCACGATGGAGCCGTTCCAGGTGTTCAGATCCTCCAAAAGGATATATTTATAGGTGGGCTCCAGGGCAAGCAGGCCCTTGCCGGTGTATTCCGGCTTCACCGCAGATTCGCCGCTGGCCTTGCCCCGCAGCGCATTACCGATCAGGCCGCCCACGCCCTGGATGCCGCTGGTCATGCTTACATCGCCCAGCATCCATTGCATGGCTCCCGCCTGCGTCCTTACGCCCCTGGTTTGGCTCAGATCGCAAAGCACCTGACGCCGCCGCACGTTCATGGCGCTGGCGAAATACTCTCTGGTCGCGTTTTCCGGCGACACGCTCAGGTCGGTGAGATACTCCAACACCTGGAACGGGCCCTTTTGCTCGGTGATGAGGATGTTGTCGTTGTCTGTGAGATTCCGGATGCTGAACATGGTTACTCCTCCTTGATGTTGATTTTTGGCGTTATTCCGCCGCATGGATTGCCAATGCCAAGGGATACAGCTCCCTCGAAATTCGACGGCGCAAGGCCGGCCCGCTTATTCTTTTGCGGCCTCGCCTGAAGCTGTAGGAAGCTTCTCTTCCGATTCCCAGATCAGTTCTTCCAGGGTGTGGTATAAGTGCTTCGGCTCCACCGGCTTGGACAGATGCGCGTTCATGCCGGCCTGGAGCGACATCTGCACGTCTTCATCGAATGCATTGGCGGTCAGCGCGATGATCGGGATCCTTCCCGCGTCGTCCCTTTCCATATGCCGGATCGCCGCCGCAGCCTCCAGCCCGTCCATCTCCGGCATGCGCACGTCCATGAGGATGGCCGAATAGGTCCCCGGCGTGCTCTTGGCGAATTTCTCCACTGCGATCCTGCCGTTTTCCGCATGGTCGGCTTCGATGCCTTCCAATTCAAGGATGTTGATCATGATCTCGGCGTTGATCTCCATATCCTCCGCCAGCAGGATGCGGCGTCCGGACAGATCCGCCCGCTTCTTTTCCTTGAAAAGGGCCATCTTGTTTTTGCGCGCGATGCGGTCCAATTCCTCGATGATATTGGCGGCAAACAGGGGCTTGACGAGGAAGTTGTCCACGCCCACGCGCTCCGCCTCGTCGTGGATATCATCCCAGTTGTATGCCGTCAGCACGACGACGGTGGTCTCGCGGTCATATTTTTTCCGGATCTCTGCGGACGTTTCCAGCCCGTTCATGCCCGGCATGTTCCAATCCATGAGCACGAGGTTATACGGCTCGTGCTTCAGGCTCTTCACATCCATCATGCGCAGGGCTTCTTCTCCGCTTGCGCAGACATCGGCCTGAATGCCGACCTCATCCAGCACCGTTCTGGCATGCTCCGCCGCGATGAGGTCGTCGTCCACCACCAGAATGCGGAAGGAGCCGGGGTCGATGGCGCTGTCCCGATCCGCGCCGGTCTGGCTGCAGTTGCGCAGCGTGACCGTTACCGTGAATTCGGTCCCGACGCCCTTTTCAGATTCGACGCTGATCGAGCCGTTCATCATTTCTACGATGCGCTTCGTGATGGCCATGCCCAGGCCCGTGCTGCCGTATTTGCTCTTGCGGCTGCTGTCCTCCTGGGAGAAGGCGTCGAAGATCTTGGGAATGAATTCCTTGTCCATGCCGATGCCGGTATCTTTGATGCAGAAGCGAAGCGTGGACTGATCCTCATATTCCACCGTTTTCTCCACCGTGAGGCTGACGGCGCCGGGCGCTTCGGTGAATTTCACGGCGTTTGACAGGATGTTCAGCAGCACTTCTTTGAGCTTCATATCGTCGCCGATATACGAGGTGTCCACCTTGTTCAAAACCCGGCAGTCGTAAGAAAGCCCTTTGTCGCCGCATTGGGACATGACCATCGTGTTGATCTGCTCCAGCATCGCGCTTAAGGAGAATACCTCCCTGCGCAGCACCATGCGGCCGGACTCGATGCGGCTCATGTCCAGGATCTCGTTGATGAGGCTGAGCAGGTGCTTGGCGCTCCCGCCGATCTTCTCCAGGTAACCCTTTGTCTGTTCGCTGAGCGTTTCATCCCTGAGGGCAAGCGTGTCCAGCCCGATGATGGCGTTCATGGGCGTGCGGATCTCGTGGCTCATGCTGGAGAGGAACGACGTCTTGGCCTTGTTCGCTTCCTCCGCCGTTTTCAGCGCTTCCGCCAGCGCCTCACTCTTTGACATGGCGTCGCGCATCTCGGCGTCGACATTGGTGATGCCCACGATGATGAAGCGGTCGTCGTCCTCCATGCGCGAAATCTTCATGCTCACATAGATCGGGCCGCTGCTGCCGCATTGGCGGTATGTCACTACGAGGGTGTCCTTCTGGTCCAGGGCGTTCATCAGCGCCCGCCGATCCAGCGCTTTGAGGAAGGTTTCCTGATCGTCGGGATAGACGCTTTCATTCATTTCCTCGATGCAGTCACTGAAGAAATGCCAGCCGCGGCGCATCTCGGACAGCGCGCTGTTCCTGTCGCCCTTGCGGTATTCGACAAATTCCTCCGTGTCCAGGTTGACGGAGAACATATCCGTATAGTCGCGGGCCAGCGTCTGCGCGATATGAGTATACATGATCCCGGCGCTGCGGGCGTTTTCGTAGGCCTCCTTCGTCATGGCGTTCTCATGCTGGATGCGCACCAGATCCGTCACATCCTGGGACATGCCAAGCAAACACGTCCGTCCCGTGGAATCGATGAATTTGAGCTTTGTCGTTTGCAGCTGCTTTTGGTTTCCTGCGGCGTCCGGCACGTCTTCAAAGAAGATGTACGGCTTGTCCATGGACAGGGCGAGCCTGTCGTCCTGTACGAAATGGGCGGCGGTTTCTCCGTCGAAGATCTGCGCGTCGGTCAGCCCGGCCACGCCCGCCGGGTTTTCCTTGTGGGCGTAGTCCGCAAAGGCCTGATTGCAGGCAAGGTACGCGCCGGTCTGGGCGTCCTTGGTGAAGGTCAGGCAGGGCATGTTGTCCAGCAGCGCGCTGATCGATTCCTTCAGCTCCGCGATCTTGCGGACCGTAGCCACTTCCTGCTCGGCTTCGTTCAGGCGCTCGCCCAGCTTTTGCGTATCCCGATAATTGTTCAGCAGGATGGCGATAAAGAGCAGGAAGACCCCCAGAGAGACAGAGGAATACAGCGTGTTCGTACTGCTGATCGCCTTTGCCTGCTCCTGGAGATAGGCGGACCTTTCCTCAGCGCCTGCGGCGTCGGTGTCGTGCTCCGGATGGCTCTGATGATATTCAAAGATGCGTTCCACCGCGTCGTTCGCGGCGTTTTCCGTGGCCTGCGAGACCCACATCATCGAGGCGAACAGCACCAGCACCAGCAGCACGATCCACACGATCACGCCCCGCCCGCGGTCCTTGGTTTGTTCTCCTTGGAGCAGCACGCGATAATAGCAAAGCCCCAGCACCGACCAGACGATGAACAGGATATACGATACCGTTTCCATCGCATGGAAGGGCAAAAGGCCCGGGATCAAAAGCAGCAGCAAAAAGACGATCATCATCAGGAACCCCGAAAAGCCCGTTATCTTTTCCAGGCGCTGTTTCGTCTGCTGGGCGTGCTTATAGACCGCATGGGAAATCAGCCCGTAGATCATCGTCGCGCCGAGCGTGGTGACATCGACGATCCAGCCGATCGCCGTTCTGCCGACAAACGGAATGAATACGGATATCGCGGCAACGGTGATGATCGCCGCGCCCGGAACGCCCTGGCGATTGAGGCGCGAGAGCACGCGGGGCGCTTCGCCTTCCCGTCCCGCCGCGTACAGCAGGCGGCTCAGCGCCAGCAAATTGCCGATCAGGCTGGTCAGGATCACGCCGAAGAGCGACAGCATCAGCACCGTGACGCCGGCCTGCCCGAGGTAGTGATCTGCCGCGTAAAACGCCGGGACCGCTTTGATGCCCTCCAGGTTCCCCATGTCGCGGATATAGGCCAGCCAGCTTTCGTACTCCGGCGGATAGGCGGAAATGGAAAGCAGGGAAACAAAGACGTAGAGCAGCGTCGTGGCCAGCACGGACCAGATCAGGATTTTGCGCGTTTTTTTGATCGGAAAGCTGTATTCCTCGGAAAAATGAGAGATGTTTTCAAAGCCGATAAACGCCCAGGGCGAAATGGCGGCGATGTGGATGATTTGCGAGAAGGCGTCGGAGCCTTCGGTGTAAAGCGGGGTATATGCAAAGGCGCTGTCATGCCGCAGGATGGCGAATGCCGCGCAGAGCGTGAACCCGGCGGCAAACGTCAGCGCGGCGAAGATCATGACCCTGTTGGGCAGCTTCGCGCTTTGCAGGCACAGCAGGCAGATCAGGATCACGGCGCAGATGGAGAGCAGCGCTTCGCCAAACCACACCTCATAGCCGAATATCTGATAGTGGAAGCCGAACTGGAACGTTTTTCCCAGGAAAAAGCGGGCGAAGAGCGGCAGCGAGGTCATATTGGCCCAGAGGATCGCCAGATAGGTCAAAAGCACAAACCAGAAGGTGATAAACCCTAAATTCTTCCCGCCGATCTGCTTCTGAAACGTATAGATGCCGCCGGCGCCGGGCGCTTTTTGGATCATGTACTGCAAATTCCAGGTGATCACAAGGATGACCGCCATGCCGATCAGCAGCCCAAACACCGTGCCCAGAATGCCTGCGTTTTGAAGATAGGTATTGCAGGTCACGATAAACGAGCCCCAGCCGATGCTGGTGCCGATCGAGAATGCCCACATCCCCAGCGGCGTAAAGCTGGATCGCAGCCCACCGGAATGGCTGTCTGCGCGCGATTTCGGAGAAACGCCCTGCTTTGTGCTCATCATGCTCACTTCCTATTTGCAGTTTCTGGTCAAACAATGCTATTTGCTTTCAGCTTGCTCTTGTTCTCGTACATACGATGGTCCGCGCGTTCAAACACGGACGAAACCTGCGCGTCATTCTCGTATTTCGCCATGCCGCAGGCGATGACGATGCCGCCGCTTTTCCGCGCCGATTCGTTTCTTTGGCGCACCTGCTCGACCAATTGTTCGATGCTCAGATAATCGTTCCCCTGCGAAATGACCGCGAATTCATCCCCGCCGATGCGGTAAAAGGGGCTGTGCTTGAAGGTATCGCAGATGATTTTGCAGGCGTCCTGGACGTATTGATCCCCCGCGTTGTGTCCGGCGGTATCATTGACCTTTTTGAGGTCGTTCACGTCCAGGATCGCGATGGAAAACTCCGGAGTGCGGCGCTCCGCGATCTGGCGGTTCAGCCTTTCTTCCGCCTCCAGATAGGCGTGCCTGTTTTTCACGTGCGTCAGGGGGTCGATGTTTGCGTTGATCTGGGCCTTGGCGAGATTTTGGACGTACGTCTCCTCCTGGCGCACCTGACTGTCGATATCGATGATGCCGATGACCAGGCGTTTGTCCCCCTCTTCCTCCACCATGGCCGCCTTGAGCAGCACGTAGAGGGGCTGCCCGTTCATCATGAGGCGATAGTTCAGCGTGAAAATGCCCCGCTGCCCGATCTCTGCCAGGACGTTCTCCAGGGTAAAGATCGAAAGGAAACGGTTCAGATCGTCCGGATGGTTGAACTGGCGGGCCGCTTCCCGCGTGGTTTTGAAGAAGTCCGTGCCCTCCTTGGCCTGCGCGAAGGCGTTATAGCTTTGCGCCGCGCTGAATTCCCGATAGCGGCCGGTCTGGGGATCCACGATGTAGAGGCACAGATAATCGCCGGCAAGCGCGTGTATGCGGGCATAGGCGATCTGCTCCTCCTTCACCTGAACCGCCGCCCGCCGCTGCTGCATATGCTCGTCCACGTCCGTTACGCCCAGGATGATACAGCGCGCGTCGTCCTCCGAGCGGGAAACCTTCATGGAATAATACCTGGGCTCGCCCTCCGTCATCATCCGGTACGTGATGACGAAGGTGCTGTTTCGATCCAGCGCCGCTTCCAGCGCCTTGCGCTTCATCGCCCGGATGACGGCTTCGCGGTCCTCCGGATGCACGCCGCTCTCCGCCTCGATCCTGAACGCCTCGAAGAAGTGCCAGCCGTGCCGCGATTCTGTCAGCGTGTCGCTGCCTTCGTCGTTGCGGTATTCCGTAAATTCCTCGGTATCGAGGTTGACGTAATAGAGCACCGAAAATCCGCGGGTCAGCGCGTGCGAAATATGGGAATAGATGATGCCGGTGCTCTTCGCCTTTTCGTAGTCTTCCTTGGTCGTCGCCTTTTCGCGCTGGACGCGCACCATGTCCGTCACATCCTGGCATATGCCCATGACGCAGAGCTGGCCCGCGAAATTGGTGTATTTCAGCTTCGTCGTCTGGAGCTGCCGCCGGTTGCCGGCGGCGTCCAGCACGTCCTCATAGAAGATGTAGGGCTCGTCCATGGAGAGGGCGATTTTGTCTTCGCCGTCGAACTGCCTGGCGGTATCGGCGTCGAAGATCTCAGAAGCGGTAAGGCCGATCACGCCCGCCGGGTCATCCTTGTTGGCGTACTTCGCGAAAGCCTGGTTGCAGGCGAGGTACACGCCGGTTTCGGCGTCCTTGGTAAAGGTCATGGCCGGCATGTTGTCCAGCAGGCAGACGATGGTATCCTTCATTTCCATGAGCTTATCGGCCTGCGCAAGATCGTGCCTGTATTTCTCGTTCGCGCTGTTGACGACGAAGGTGTGCACCAGGCATGTGCCCAGCATATACGCGGCCGAGTAGAGCGGGAGATACGGGAACCAGAGCTGGATAAAGAGGAAAAGCGCCATGATAAGGCCGAACAGCGTCAGGGTATAGTGCCTGATTTTGCTGTTTGCCGGATGGGAACGAAGGCTGAAAACAGCATAGCACGAGATCAGAAGCAGCAGCAGGATCTGCACGACGAGAATGACATGCCGCACGGGAAGCGCACGGTATACGCATTCCGCGTTCACCGTGAACAGCACGGGGGTAAAGATGTTGGCAGCCGTAAGCAGGGCGATGCCTCCCGCGATGAGGCGTCCGGCCAGCACGAGCAGCTGCCCGTATTCGTTTTTTTCTTCCAGATAAACGGTCGTGAACTGGGACCAGAACAATACGCCCGCGGCCATCGCGGCGAAATAGACGGTCATATCGGCAAAAAGCAGCAGCGCCAGTTTTCGGGATTCAAACAAGCCCCGCAAGGCATCGACGACGTAATACGCCAGGACGGCAAACAGGAATCTCCTGTAAACCTTCCAGGCGGGTTTATCAAAGATATCCCTGGTTTTGAAGAGCAGGTTACGGTTTTCGATCAGCAAAACCATGATGGCAAGCAGGCCGACTGCGGAATAATACATAGCTTCAATTCCCCTACTTGAAGATGCGCAAGAGAACGCCCGTGACGGTGCGAAGCAGCGAAAGGAGGTCGGTCTTTTCAGACGCCGTTCCCGCTGCCAATCGTATCGAAAGCCGCATCTTGGGCTGTCCTCAGCGAAAGTGTTCTAATGCAATGGTCTTTCTTTCCGCTCCGCCTATTTTCTGTCTTTCCAGACGCGCACGCCAAGGACCAGCTTGTTTTCCTCCCCGTCCTTAAACAGAGAGGCCTTCAGCGTGACCGGCTTTGGAACGCCGTTGATGATGTGACGGTAGTTGATGCTGAAGCTGCCATGCGCTTGGACCTGGCTCAGCACGTTTTCCCGGGTGACCTGTTCCTGGAAGCGCTGCCTGTCCTCGTCGCAGCAAAAGGTAAACGCGTCTTTCTGCAATTGCCCGAAGAAATCGTTTCCGTCTTTGCTCCCGCCGAGGCTGTCGGCATTTTCCGCGGCGCTGTATTCGATGTAGTAGCCGGTCGAAGGATCAACCGTGGACACGGTGAGATATCCGTCCGTAAGCGCCATGACCCGTATGAGCAGATCGCGTTCCTTTTGCAGCCGCTCAAAACGCTTTTTCTCCTGGATATGCGCGTCGATGATGCTGACGCCCAGGATCAGGCGGTTGCGGCCCTTCATCCGGGTGATCTTCATATTCACGTAGATGGGCGTTCCGGTGTCGATCAGGCGGTACGTCGTCGTGAACACGCCCTGCCTGTCAATATCCCGGAGCACATTCTCTTTTGTGAATAATTCCAGGAACGGGTCCCGGTCCTCCTCATAGATTCGGGTCATCGTATCGCGCCGCGCCGATTCAAAGAAGTCCCCGCCGTGACGCTCCAGCGCCATCTCCTCGCCGCCGACCTGGGAAGTATATTCAATGAACTCATTGGTATCCAGGTCGATCAGATAAATGTTGTAGTAGTCGGCCGCGAGGGCGCCTGCGATCTCCGCATAGGTCGGGTTTTCATCCGGTTCGGTGATGGAGAGCACGGCGATGGCATAGGATTCCTTCCCGTTCGCGGGATTCGTCCCGATTTTTCGCATGAAGGAGCGAACGATGGAGCCGTCCGCCATTTCTTCGTCCACAAACGCGCGGTTGCTGCCGGCCTTGCACTGCTCGGCCGCTTTCATGAAGCTCGAGCCAAGCCCTTCCTTCGGAACCGTGTATTCCAGATCCGGATCGGACAGATCAAATTGGAACGCCCGCTTCATGAAATCCCGGAAGGACTGGTTGCTGCGGATATATCTCACCTTGCCGCCATCGACGCTCACTTCCATGATGCCCATGGGCACCGTATCAAAGGTACTTTTGATCACGCTGTCGTCCATGTTGGCGAGGAAAGAGAGATCGTAGAGGTTGACCCTGCCCACCGTGTCGTAATAGGCGGACTCGCGCTGGTTTTCAAACCCGGCCTTGATTTCAACGGTATACTTTTCAAAAATCCGTTCAGGCGGCACGGGCTTGAGGAAGTAGTATCCCTGCAGCTTCGAGCATCCGATTTCCTGAAGGAACCTGGCCTGTTCTTCCGTTTCCACGCCCTCGCAAACGGTGTCGAGCCCAAGAGAAGTGGCCATCTTCATCATTTCGGTCAGGATGATCTTTCCGTCGTCCCCTTCGTTCAGGCGGCGTATAAAGCCCATGTCGAATTTGATCAGATCAAACCTTACGCTTTGCAGGACCTCCAATGAGGAATACCCGCTGCCGAAATCATCCATCCAGACCTGGAATCCCTCCGCGCGGAAACGCGCGATCTGCTCCTTGATGAAGCCGAAGTCGCTTCCCACGATGCTTTCCGTGATTTCGATATTGATGAGCTTGCGGTCAACATGCGCCTCATCCACCATGGAGCAGATCGTCTGAACAAGATCGCAGGCTTCAAAATCGGCGCGGGAAAAGTTGATCGAAATGGGAACGTTCCTGTGTCCGGCCTGTTCGTAGGCTTTCAGATCCTTCAATACCTGCTTCACCACATATAGATCCAGCTTGGGGATCAGCATGGCCTCTTCCAAAACCGGGATGAACGACGACGGCGCCAGCAGGCCGCGCACCGGGTCCTGCCACCGGGCCAGCGCCTCGACATCGCAGACCTTGCCGTTGATCGAACGGACGATGGGCTGATAATACACCCGGATCCAGCCTTCTTCGATGGCCCTGTCCAGGTTGTCGATGATTTCCTGGCGGTTTTGCTCCGCGGCCATCATATCCATGTCAAAGATCGAATAAAAGGACCCTTTGTTTTTTCTTCGGGCGTTCGCCGCCAGCCGCGCGCGGTCGCAGGCGAGGCCGATTTCCACCTGCTCGATCCGGTCCGGATAAACGCCGATCCGGATGGGAAGCGTTTTTCCTCCGTTCGCTTCGGCGAAGTCCGCGATCACGGCGTCCAGGCGTTCCGTCAATCCTGCTTCCTGGGCGAACGCGGCAAAATGATCCTGCGCGAAACGGGAGCAGCTCTCGCTGCTGAAATGCCTTGATAATATTTCCGCGGCTTCCAGGATCAGCTTATCGCCCTCCGCAAAGCCATACCTTCGATTGAAATGCTTTAAGCCGGTCAGATCAAAGAAAAGCACCGCGGAGCCGATCCCCTGCGCCTGCATGCTTTTGCGGCCCGCCTCCGCCAGCTCATAGAAATAAGCCATGTTGGGCAGCCTTGTCTTATAGTCGTAATACATGCCCCGGTACTGGCTCTCTTCCGTCAGGAATTGGCTCAGCGTCTGGCTCAGGATGCTCCCGTAGGTTCCCTGCTCCGGCGTGAAATGCCCCTCGTAGGCGTACCAGGTCAGGCAGAGGCGCACCCCGTTCGGATAGATGCTCTTTCCATAGGCGTGCAGGATGATATAATCCAGGTCCTTCAGGGTCCGGGTACGGTAAACGATATCGTAGGGCTCGTCAAACGCGGCAAAACGATAGGCCGCGTCGGCCACCCGGGTCTTATCGTCCGGGTGGGTGGCGCGATACATATCGTTATTCATGGCGAAATAGGCGTCTTCCAGGCTTTTGAAACCGAATTCATCGCAAAAGCCCTGGGAGAGCGCGATCGTCACGATCCGTTTGTCGATATACTGATAAATGGCGAACGGGATCGAGATGTGCTCCAATATCTCCTGCGTTTTTCGGTCAAAGCTGAATTTCTCCGTGGAAGCCATAGCTGCTCCTCCTGTTTCCTGCAAGATCATTTCAGCGCCGTTTCCGCCTATGCGGCCCCCTCTGCAAACGGGCGTTGCAATACATCGCAGAATGTAAAGCTGCAATACATCGCAGAATGAAAATAAGAACGAAAGCGGCTCTCGTAAGCTGCTCCCTCAAACGCGTAAATTTTCCCATTTCATAGTATACCATATGCGAAGAGCGAGGACAAGCATGAAATGAGGGATACCAAACAATTCCAAACAATTCCAAACGAAAAAGGGCTGCCGCCTGTGCAGCAACCCCTCATGTTAAAATATCGATTACGCGCAAAATCGGGCGCGTCCATGCGATCCCCTTAATCGGCAATCCTCACGGTGAGATGCTCAATGGCGGTATGCCGGTGCATGTAGATCACGTGCAGCAGGCCGTTTTTGTCCCGGCACATGGCGGGCTGGCATTTGTTGCCCGGGGCGGGGGCAAGGTCGATCAGCTTTTCCCAGGTCTGCCCTTCGTCCCGGGAGCAGGCCAGGGACAGGGGGCTGCGCTCATGCCAGTCCGCAACGGGCGTGTCGTTATACGCCATCAGGATGGTGCGGTCGTCCCAGGAAATGGCGTCGATCTTGGATTCGTTGTTGACGATGGCGGTGGGCCGGGGCGCGGTCCAGGTCTTGCCGCCGTCTTTGCTCTCGGCGGTATAGCTGGTCAGCGATTGAATGCCCGCGCCCCAGCCGGTATTTCCGGGGCAGGTGCGGGTAAACATGCGGATGACGCCGCCCGGCCGCAGCACCAGGGCAGGCTCGCGGATCAGATTCCCGTCCCGGGCGGACAGCAGGGGGCCTTTTTCCCAGGTTTCCCCGTCGTCATGGGAAATATACACGCGGACGGCCCCGAAATATTTGTCTTTCAGCTCGCTGCTGGTGGAGGCCAAAATGATATCGCCGTTTGGCAGCAGCACGCTGTCGTTGGAGGCGTGGCCGGAGGAAATGCCCGCGGGGCGGGCAGGCTCCCAGGTGAAGCCGCCGTCCTTCGTTTTGCGCGTCCACAATTCGTCCCGGCCGTTGCACCAGGTGGCGAAGTTCACTTCCGTATCCAGGAATTTGGCGAACAGCAAGATGATTTCGCCCTTTCGATTCCTGATGAACACCGGATCATGGCAGCAATAACGGATATCGCAGCCCACGGCGTCCGGCTCCGACCATTTTTCCGCGCCCGGGGCCAGGATGGATACCCAATCCTTGGCGTCCCGGCCCATGGGGTCGCCGTTCCATTGCAGAAAACCGCCGTTCCACACGGCCACCAGGTTTCCGTTGTCCGCCAGGGTCAGGCTGGGCATATGGTAACACTGGCGCTCGTCAAACCATTCCACGACCCATTTGCGGTTCACGATTTCGGCTTTCATGGCGTTTATCCTCCGTTTTATTTTTCCAATCGAATGAGCATGGCCTCCATGCTGGGCAGGAATACGTTCAGGCGCTGTCCGATACGCATTTCCACCTGCGCCCCGGCCGCGGACGCGTCCCAGGAAAGGCTTTTTTTGATGGCCCAGGGCAGGCGCAGCGGCGCGTTCTCCGCGTCGTCCAGCGATCCGTTGACCAGATAGACCCACCGCGCGTCCGCTGTTTCAAAGCAATAAGGGATCAGGTACGGGGCGCTTTCCGTCATGGGCACGGCGGCGCCGGCGCAAAGGAGCATATCCTGCAATATTTCCTGCCGGGCGGCGCTGAGCAGCATGGGCGGCAAAGCCATCACATCCTCCATATGCCCGAAGGGGAAGATCATCACCCTGCCGTTTGCCAGCGTCTGCCCGGGGGCAGTCCTGCGGCGGAAGGAATCGAAAAACGAAGTAAATTCCCGCATTTCCGCCTCTGGCGCATAATCGACGCAGACCGCGTCGCTGGCGGAAATGACGGCGGAGGCCCTCACGTGCTCCCGGCCTCTGTATTCCGTTCCCGGCAGGCTTTCTTCATAGGTGTATTCCCCGCCGTTTTGCGGCATCCAGCGCAGGGAACGGATGCCGGCCAGACGCCCAAGGCCCAGGTCCAGCAGCGTTTCCGCCGCGTCGCCGTTCAAAAGCACCCGGTTTTTGCGAAACAGGCTTTCGATCTGTTCTTCGGTGTAATTGCGCAGAACCTGGCCGGCCACGGCCACGGTTTCATTCGCCATATCAGGATCGGTTGTATAAGCAAAGGGGATGCCCAGGGCGGGAAGCAGCCCGCCGAAAAAAGCGTCCTGGGGATACAGTTCCTCCATGCTTTGGCCTTTTGAGGTATGCAGGGTATAGCTGCTGCGCGGGCTCACCAGCACCCGGACGCCCAGGCGCTTTCCCCGGAACGCGCCGGTTTTTTGCATCCGGTTCAGGAAGGGCTTGGTTTGACGCAGCATGGCTTCATAGCCGTCCGCTTCCACGATGCCGTTGCCGTTTAGATCATAAAGATCCAGCGTCATGCCGCGCAGGTTCATGGGGAGGGCGGAAAGCAGCTGGAAGCGGGTAAACCTGCGGGATTTGGACAAGAGAGAATAGGGATAATTTTCCAGCTCGGGATAGATCTCCGTTCCCTCGGGCAGCAGCGATGCGCACAGCATGGAGACCGTATGGAACCTTGTCAGATAGCTGCCGGGGGCCATTTCCTGGTATGCCGGGAGATGCACCCGGCAAACGGGGGGCTGCCCCGCGGCCAGGGTGGAAAGCAGCGCGCGCCAGTCCCGCCCTTCCGCGGCGTGGATCTGGGGAACGCTGCTCATGAGGCCGATCTTTACCGCAGGATTGACCTGACGCACCGCGTCCGCGATGGCCTGAGCGGCGGAAAGCATGGTGTCCCGGGCCGTATCCAGCCAGATCTTCCGGTAGGGATGCGGCTGCCCGGGCCTAAGGACGCCGGAAACGAATTCCTCCCGGCTCAGCGTCTTTCCGGCTTTTCGGCTGTACAGGCGCATGTGCTCATCGCAAAAGCACCCGCCCCAGATCAACGGGTCATGGTTGTGCAGGCGAAAATCATCCTCCACCCACAGGATGGAAGCGTCCAGCGCCGCGTACCGGGCGTAAAGGCCGCCGATATAGCGCTGCCATTCTGCGCACAGCGGGCAGATGCACAGCTTGGCTTCGTTGCCGAAGGGGTCCACCATGCGCCGAAAGGGCTGACGGGCGGGCAGCGCCTTTCCCAGATCCGCGTGCATCACGCTGTGCCACTGGTTCACGGAGAGGGAAATGCCCTTGCGCGACAGCCGCTTCGCCAGGGAGCGCATCAAACGCAGCCAGATTTCCTGCTCCTCGTAGGTCATGTGGCCCGTGTTCAGCTCCTCCACGTTGGCGAACACGCATACGTCGTCGATCTTCGCTTCTTCGCAAAGGCGCATGAGCGCCTCCGTCTCCCGCACGTCGTTAAAGCCGGGATCGCAGCAAAAGCGGAAAATGTATTGAAAGGAATCCTTCATTCAGGCCTCCGTGACGGGGAAATCGTACCAGGACAGGATGGGCAGCCGCATGCAGTCGCAGGGGATGGCCGCGCCGGGATCCATGCGCCACATGCCATGCACCCGGGCGTTTTTGCCAAGCGGCCGGGCAAAGGTGACGGTGAGGAAATCGCTGCCCGTGGTATAGGACGCGGGGCGGATCAGGCCCTGATCGTCCTCCGCGTCGATGGGCAGGCGATCCGCCGTTACGTCGTAGGGGTTCAGCCAGTTGCGGACGCGGGAGAACCGGAGCGTAACCGTGTCCGGCGCGGTTTTTTGGGCGCTTTCGATCTCCGGGGCCATCCAGTCGTAGTGTTTTCCGAAATACGCTGTTAAAACCGCGCGGGCGCAGCGTTCGCCGATCACCAGGTTGCCCTGGGCGGAATTGTGGATAAAATCGTAGAGCGCCACGTCCGTAGAGGGCAGGAGCAGCACGTTTTTCATGGTATGCCAGGCTTCGCGCTGGGCCTGGCGCACGATGGCCCACTGCCTGTCCAGATGCTCCGTCGTTTCCGTCATGCAGCGGTTGATCTGCACGGTGACGAAGGGAAGCTCCGGGCTTTGAAGCGCCGCGCGCACGGCGTCCACAAACGCTCCAAAGCGGGCGAGATAGGTTTCGGCGCTGTCCTCAAAGCCCTCGGCTTCCCCCTGGATCCACAGAACCGCCTTGGGGCGGAGGGCGTAAGCCCTCAGCATGGCCAGCATGTTATCCAGCAGCGCCCCGTTTTCCTCCGGGTTCCACCACCTGAGCGGCGCGCCGCCGTAGGCGCAGGGCACAAGGCCGATGGGATAGCCAAGCTCCCTCGCCAGGCGCTTGGCAAAGTGCAGCCAGGGGCTGTGGCCGGGATTGTGGTTTTCATAATGGCCCATGTACACGGCGTTTGTGGTTTCGCCGAGGGGATGGGCGGCAAGATCCCATTCTCCGCTGGCGCGCAGCACATGCACCAGCGGATCCGGCATATCCTCCACCGGGCCCTTGGCCCTTCCCGCCGCGTTGCTCTGGCCGGCGATCACGTACACGTCGCCCACGCCGATGTGGTGGATCATATCGCCCCGGGTGCAGGAAAGGCCGTCCCAGCCTTCATATTCCATGTAGGTTTCCACACGGTACAGCCCGCCCGCCGGCACGTGGGGGAAGGTGATTTCCCATTTGGTGCCGAAAAAAACGCACATCGTCCAGGGAATGATGTCCTCTCCCGTCGCTTCCAGGGCGATCCGGGCTTTGACGGCGGTGACGGGCCGATCGACGGGCTGAAATTCCAGCGGCAGTTCCTGGGTCAGGCGCACGGGATGGCATTCGCCCTTCAGGCAGATCGACGCTGTGCCGTCCGCCTCCTGCTGGAAAATCTGCCAGGGCCGCGGGCCGGCGGTGATCATAACGCCGTATTTCATCGCTTTTTCTCCTTATACATATTCATCCCCGGTCAGCATGGGGCGCACGTCGTTCAGGGGCCGGGGGGCGTGGACCGAACGAATCCAGCGCAGCCCGCCGTGTTCGTCCTTTTGCAGCGCGCCGCAGGCGATCAGCCTTTCCGCCGCGGCCTTGGGCAGCAGCCCCTCGGGCAGCGTTTCCCGGCCCAGCGCGGTTTTCAGCTGATGGAGCGCGTCCGGGAAATCCCGCAGGAAAGCGGGGGACAAGTACAGCGTGCCTTCGGCAAAATATCCGTCGTAGGGATAGGGAACGCCCCGGACCGGGGTCAGGGCCATCACCGTCATGGACGGGCCCTCGCAGGGGGCGATATCCGCATCGCCTGCCCAGCTTACGTTCACCTGGTAGGCTTGATGGATATCCGCTTTTCCATCGAACATGTCTGCCCGCGCCCGGGCTGTGCCCTGATGATCCGTTTCCGCATCCACAAAGAAGGGAGAATCCGCGAGCGGCAGCGTATTCACCCTCCCGTCTTCCGTCCAGAAGGGCAGGAAGCGGAAGCGGAGCGTTTTTCCGGCCGCGCTTTTGCCGTGACAGGTCAGCGTGGCCTCGAAGGCGTTCAGGTATTGCGTCTTTTCTTCATTCATGCGCCGATGCAGCGTCAGCTTCGCCCCCGCGGGCAGATGAGCGGCGCAGTCGGGCCTGAGCCTTTGGCCCCAAATGCACATATCCCGCTGGCCGAACCCGTTGTCGCCGCCGATATGGCCAAAGACGCCTTTGAAGCCGCCGGGCAGGTTCAGCATCACGGGCTGATAGAGCTTCGGCACGTCCGCGTCCGGCTCCGTCCGCACCCAGTTTTCGCCAAGATCCGAAGAGAGCGCATAGCCCAGGTTGCGCCGGTAGCCCAGGATGCAGGATGTCTGATCGTCCCAGACCAGCGTTTCCGGAATGAAGCCGCCCTGGGGATTTGCCTTTGGATCCCTCGGCGCGCCCTGCCCGATGGGCAAAAGCGGACCGTTGATCCAGCCGTCCTCCGTGCGGCGCACGAATTGACGCCCCGCGGGCGTGCCCTGCACATCCCCGGCGATGAACAGGAGCGTTCCGTCTTCCGGCTCGCACACGTCGTATTCATGGGCACCGATGCCGGGCAGGATGTAATGGGGCGGGGAAAATGTTTTTCCGTCCCGGGTGGTGATAAAACAGGCCTGGATGCGGTTGAGGGGCGTTTCCCCGGGAAAGCAGGTGTGCCGCGTGGCCCGGTCCTGTCCCTCGCCCCAGGGCGAGCCCTGGAGGCTGAGCAAAAGGAGGATGGCGCCGTCTCTTAAGGTCCGCACCCGCCACATATAGGGCATATTGCCCCGGAGGATGCGTTTTTCCTCCGTCCAGGTGCTGCCGCCGTCTTTGCTTTCCTGCACCCTCAGCCAATCCGCCCAGGCGGTGCCCTCGTCGTTGCGCCGGGGCACATCAAAGCCGATCAAACGCCCGTCGGGCAGCGCCGCGCAGCAGTAGGCGCTCCGGGCGCGAAGGCAGCGGCCTGTTTCCGTGAAGCGCAGCCCGTCCCGGGAACGCAGGAACACGCGGTACGCAGTCTGATCCTTCGCGCCGCATTCCACAGAGCCGTAAGAGACCGGAACGCAGGCAGCTTCCGCCATTTCCAGACGCGCCTTCTGCGGGCAGGGATGCGCCTGGCGCAGCGTTTCGTCAAAGGACAGGCCCACGTCCCCGTCCGGATAGGCAAAAACGGTGGCCCAGGCCACAAAGCCGGGACGCACCGAAGGAAGATAGACAGGTTGAGCCTCAAAGGGCCCCTGCCAAGGAAAAAGATCGGTCATACAACCTCCTAAGCCAGCGCTTCCGCCGCCTCCCTGAGCTGTTCTTCCCGCTTGACGCCGATCAGCGCGCTGACCACGCCTTGCTGCCTGAGCGCCCAGGAAAGGGCGTACTGGGTCATGGTGACGCCTGCTTTCAGCGCTTCCGCCCGGGCGTTTTCCACAATCCGCCAATCCGCGTCGGTCATGGGCTTCATCCAGCCGGGCTTTTCGGCCATGCGGCTGCCGGAGGGAGCGGCGGTTTCCTTCGCATACTTGCCCGTCAGATAACCGCCGTGCAGCACCTGATAGGGCACGACGCCCAGACCGTTTTCCGCGCAAAGGGGCAGCATATCCAGGCAGGGCCCTTGGCAAAGCAGGCTCATCTGCGGCTGGCAGAGCACGGGCGCGGCCACGTTTTCTTCTTTCGCGGCGAGGAGGAGCGCTTTGAGCTGCTCCGCCGTATAATTGCTCACCGCCCAGGCGCGGATGAGGCCTTCCTTCATTTCCTCGCCCATGGCGCGGGCAATCAGATGCGGCGGAGTGTCCGGGTCATACCGATGCAGATAGTACACGTCCACATAGTCCGTTTGCAGGCGATGGAGGCTCCGGCGCAGCTGAACGCGGATGGCTTCGGGGCCGGTCATATCGTCTTCCGGGGCCGGGCCGACCTTCATGCCCAGCTTGGTGGCGATGATAAAGTCGCCGCGGCGGCCCTTGACGGCCCTTCCCACGATCTCCTCCGCCACGCCGCCGGCGCTGCCCGCGCTGCGGCTGTAGCCTTCGTACATGTTGGCCGTATCGATAAAGTTGACGCCGTATGCGTCCAGGGCCAGCCGGGTCAGAGAAACGGCCTCCTGGGCCGGAACGGGCGTGCCGAAGGTCATGGTGCCAAGGCACAGGCGGCTCACCCGCATCGGCGTGCCGGGAATCATCGTATATTGCATGCCGCGCGTCCTCCTTTCATTTTACAGGGCTTTCGCCATGGCGTCAAGCTCGTCCAGCCGTTCCAGCAGATCGGAAAGGACGTTTTTTGGCACCTTGCCGGGCTCCCAGGAGCTGGGCCTGCGGAAGCAGCGGGCGGCGAAGCCTTTGTCGCGCATCAATTCCTCGAACGTATCGATGATACCGTACTCCCAGCCCACGGAAAGGAACGCGGTAAACGCGCCGCACAGCGGCCGCGCTTCTTCCGCTTTGCCTGCGCGCACCAGCTCCCAAACCTTGAGATACAGCCGGGGCAGCAGGTTTTCCCAGGTGCCGATGCAGCCGTCCGCGCCGTAGAGCAGGCCGGGCAGCAGCATTTCATCAAACCCGGAATAGATGATTTTTTCCGGATATTGCAGTTTCGCCTGCCGGAGCAGAAATACGTTCCAATCGCTGAGCTTGAGGCCCGCCACCCCGGGAATATCCAGCAGCCGCTTCATTTCGTTCATGCCTGCCGTCATGCCGGTGACACCGGGAATATAGTAGACGAACACGGGCGCGCCGGTGGCCGCCAGCGCCCGGTAATACTGAACGATCTGATCCCAGCCCTTGCGGGGCGGGATGCTGGCAACGGCGTCAGCCCCGTTCTTCATGGCGTGCTCCGCAAGGGCGACGGCCTGGCGCGCGGTGGTCTGTCCCACATGGACGATGGCGCATTTGCCCTGCTTTTTCATTTCGGGCAGCAGCAATTCCGCCGTGCGTTCCCTTTCCTGCTGGGTGAGGCTTCCGCCGTCCCCGGTGCCGCCGTTGATATACAGGCCGTGAATGGGCGCTTTAAGCAGATGCGCGCAGAACCGCATCAAGGCATCCTCATCCACGCCGTCCCGCTCGCTGCAGGGATTGATGATGGGCACAACGACGCCCTGAAATTTCTTCATATCCATTGGTTTGTATCCTCCGGCATAATCAACGTCCTGTCAAAGAAGGCCGGAAGCGCAGCGATCCAACGGCCGCTGCCCTTCCGACCGTTTGTTTCTTTTATTCCGCGGCGTTCCTTCAGCCCCGCAGCTCCGCCACGGCAGCCTTCAGGCCTTCGCACATGATGCGCATGCTCTCCTCGTCGATGCCGCACCACCAGGGGAAGGAGAAGCTGTTGTCCCACCAGGCGTCCAGCACCGGGCAGTCATAGGCGCCCATGCCTTTCTTCTGGAACAGGGGATAGCGGTACAGGGGATAATACTGAACGATGCAGCGCACGCCGTATTTCTGCGTCATCAGGTCCAGCAGGTCGTCCCTGGTTTTGCCGCTCCTGCTGCCGTCGTAATGCATGATGTACTGGTGGACCACGTACCGGCCGCCCGGCACGATGGCGGGGAAGGAGATTTCCGGCACATCCCTGAGCCATTCCCGGATCCGGCGGTCCTGCTCGATCAGGATCTCGTTATTGCCGATCACGGATTTGAGCTGTACGGAGCCCAAGGCGCACTGGGCTTCGCCGATGCAGAAATTCTGCGGCCAGCGATCCTCCAAGAACTCGTCCACATTGCTCATGGCCGGCTTCCAGAAGCGCTCCCGAGGACCCTGGAAAGCGCACAGGCCGTTATGCCGGATGCCCGGCACCCGATGGGCGATCTCGTCGTCCCGGCACACGAACATGCCGCCCTCGCCCAGGGTGGTCATGGTCTTGGCGGCGTGGAAGCTGAAGCAGCCGAAATCGCCGAAGGTGCCCACGTGCTGGCCGTCGATGCGGCAGTCCAGTGCCTGGGCGCAGTCCTCCACCACCTTGACGCCGTGCCGGCGGGCGATGGATACGATGCGCTTCATATCGCAGGGAATGCCCAGCAGATGAACGGCGACCACGGCCTTGGTCTTCTCGGTGATCTTTTTTTCAAAATCGTCGGGATCGATGGTCCAGGTATCCTTATTGATATCCGCCCATACGATCTTCGCGCCCAGGTCGCCGAAGGGGATGGCGGAGGCGCAGTAGGTATAGGCGGGGATAATCACCTCATCCCCGGGCCGGATATGGCAGAAGATCGCCGCAAGCTTGAGGGCGTTGGTGCAGGTGTTGACGCCAAACGCGTATTTCGCGCCGACAAACGCGGCGAAATCCTTTTCAAACTGTTCCAGGTATTTGCCCTGGGTCTGGCCCTCCGCGTTGCGCATCACGCTGACCACCGCCTGGATCTCTTCCTCGGTGTAGGGATGCTGCATCTGCGGGAAAATCACCTTATAGCCGTCCACCCTGCCGCGGCCGGAGGGATCGGAGAGTTTGGCTTCCTGAGGCATTGTAATTTCCTCCTTGTTTTTTTCCTTGTTTTTCTTCGTGCGCCTCTTCCGGCGTCCTGCCGCAGGAGGGGGCGTAAAAGGAAGAGGGAGTTTTCTCCCTCTTCCGGTAAGAATGCGCGGTCTGCCTTATTCGGCGCGGGCGGCGGCGATGGCGTCGTTCACCATCTGCTCCAGCTTCAGGGCGCCGGCGGCTTCATATTCCGCCTGATACTTGGCCCAGCCGGTTTCGATGTCCATCTGGCCGCCGATCATCTGGGTCAGGTACTGGTTGGTGATTTCCGCCAGCTTGGCGCGGATATCGGCAGCTTCGGCGGGCAGCTGGATGCGGGTGTAGTACTGCGGCAGGTCAACCACCAGATCGCCCACGAACTGAGAAGTAACGCTCATGGAATAGGCGACCAGGGAAGCGTATTCCGCATCCTGCCAATGCCAGCTGTTGTCGATGGGATGGGTGGAAGCGTCCCACCAATCGCGGTTGGTGAAGTCCACTTCGTATTCGCCGCCGGCGAACATCGGGGCGAACCACACATACTTGCAGCGGCCGTCGTTGTAGCCATAGGCGGAGTTGACGCTGTTCCAGAATTCGGAGCCCTGATCCTCGCGGTATTCATAGTTCGTGGTGTTATGGATCAGATCTTGGCCGGCGGCGGAAGCCAGATATTCGATGAGATCCAGCACCCGGTCCGGATAATCGCAGCTGGTGGGCACGAAGTAGTGGTAGCTCACCCAGTTGAGCAGGGAGTACACGTCGCCGTATTTGCCGTCCACGGTCAGCGCGGTGCCCAGCACCAGTTCATCGGTGGAAGCATCGGGATGGGCTTCCTTCCAGGGGCGGTTGAAGAAATCGGCGAACTGGGTGGGGAAGCCGAAGCCGAAGTCCGCGGCGCCGATCTTGCCGGCAGCGAAATCGGAATAGGCGTCGTCAAAGTCGCCCTTGATGCCCAGGTTCTTGTCCAGGCCGCCGGCGGCGTACAAATCAGCCAGCAGCTTAATGACTTCCTTGGATTCCTCGCTGGTGGTCTTGAGCTCCCACTTTTCATTTTCCGTTCCAAGCTCGCCGGTCTGCACAAAGCCGGTCCAGGCATCGCCCGTGGGGGCCATGATGCTGGTGCCCATGGGCACGGCGAAGGTGAAGTTGAAGTAGGTCCAGTCGGTCAGCTTGCTGTTGCGGGGCCAATAACCTACATAGCCTTTTTCAGCGCAGGCTTTCATAAAGGCCGTGAATTCATCCAGGGTAGCGGGCACTTTGCCTTCGTTCACTTCGTCCAGGATGGCCTTGTTGTAGGCAGGCACGCCGCCGTAGATGGGGCTGGCGAAGGAGAAGATGGAATAGAAGGCGTAGGCCTTTTCGGGGTCGCCGGTATAGAGCTTATTGTAGGCCTTGTATTCCGGGGCGTTCATGATCTTATACAGGGTGGGATAGCGATCCGGTTCGGCATTCACGATGGCCGCCAGGTCATACACCAGTTCTTCTTCCACATACTTCTGGATCTTTTCGGTTTCGCCAAAGGAGCAGAAAAGCTCGGCGGCGCCGCCGGTGTACAGCTCGGTTTCCATGCGCTCAATGAAGCCGTCGGTGCCGGTGTCGTATTCCAGTTCAATATTCACCGCTTCTTCAATGGCCTTTTTGATGGGGTCGTTTTCCATGCCCTCCACATCATCCGTGCTGTTGCCGAACTGGGCGAAGCGGATGGTCACCTTCTGGCGTCCTTCCGCCATGGCGGGCAGCGCCAGCGACAGGGTCATCACCAGCGCGATGAGAATCAACAGGGCTTTTTTCATGATGGGATCCTCCTTTATATTTTTCTTACTCCGCCTTGGCGGAGACAGAATCGTGGGTCATTCCTTCACCGCGCCCAGGGTGATGCCGCTGGTGAAGTACCTTTGCAGGAAGGGATATACGCACATGATGGGCAACATGGCGCAGATGATGGTGGACATGCGCAGCGCCATGGGAGGCGGAGGCTGGCTGCCCAGGCTCATCGCGCCCTTGCGCACCTGGTTCATCATGGTCTGGTCCACCAGCATACGGCGCAGGATCCAGGCGAAAGGCTGCAGGTTCGTTTTGTTGCCGATGAACATCATGTAGCTGTAATAATCGTTCCAGTTGATGACGGCGATGAACAGCGCGATGGCCGCCAGCATGCTGCGGCTGATGGGCGTGACCACCCGGAAAAAGGTGCCCACTTCCGTGCAGCCGTCCAGCAGCGCCGCCTCTTCCAGCGATTTGGGGATCGAGTAGGAATAGTAATTGCGCATGATGATGAAATAGGTGATGTTCAGCATCCCGGGCAGCACCATCACCCAATAGCTGCGGATCAGCCCCAGATCCTTATACAGCATGTACTGGGGGATCAGGCCGCCGGAGAAAAACAGGTTGAACACCACCAGGGCGTTGACGACCTTCATGCCCTTGACGTGGGTTTTGCTCACGCCGTAGGCCATGGCCGCCGTCACCAGCACGCTGGATACCGTGGAAAGCACAGTCTTGGAGGCGGAGATCCACATGCTGTTGATAAAGGAGCGGGTGGAAAAAATGGCGCGGTAGTACTGCAGATCCACCCCGCCGGAGGGCCATAGCATCAGCCCGCCCTTGACAAATTCGCTGTACGGGGTCACCGACGCCACCAGCACGTACCACATGGGGTATACGCACAGCAGCGCGAAGATGGTAACGAACAGAAATACGAATACATCGTAGAAATTGAAGCCGAGCCTTTGCAGCATGGACACCCGCCCGTGGCTTTCCTGGGTTTTTTCCATCATTTCCTGCCGCCCCCTCTCAGAAGATGCCCTGCACGTCCAGCTTGGAAACGTATTTGTTGGTGATGCCGACTACGACCAGGCCCATCAGGTTCATGATGAGGTTCATGGCGGTGGAAAGCTCGAAATCTGTTCCGCCGCCGCCAAGGCTGATGCGGTAAATATAGGTGGAAAGCACGTCGCCGGTGGACAAAACGTAGTTGTTGTACAGGTTATATACCTGGTCGAAGTTGGAGAGGAACAGGCCGGCCAATTGCAGAATCAGCATGATGACCACGCTGGGCAGGATGCGGGGAAAGGTGATATGGATAAGGGCGTCCTTGCGGTTGGCCCCGTCGATGGCCGCGCTTTCGTAAAGGGCGGGATCGATGCCGGCAATGGCGGCCAGATAGACGATGGTGGAATAACCGGAGGTTTTGATGATGCTGCTGATCACCAGGATGCCGCGGAACAGCTCGGGGCGCTTGAGAAAATCAATGGGCTGGCCCCCCGCCATGGCGATCAGCTGGTTCACCAGGCCGCCGGAATCCGCCGTGCCGGGAGATTCCAGGAATACCTGCACCAGGCCCGAGAAGATGACCCAGGAAAGGAAGTAGGGCAGGTATACGCAGGTCTGCATCACGGATTTGTATTTCCTGAATTTCAGCTCGTTGAGCATCAGCGCCAGAAATACGTTGAACGTGAAGCCGAAGATCAGGTGATAGATGTTGATGATGATGGTGTTCGTGAAGGCCCGGACGAAGCTCGGATCGGCGATCATCCTCTGGAAATTGTCCAGGCCGATCCATTGGCTGCCCCACACGCCCGCTTTGGGCGAATACTTCTTGAACGCCAGCTGAATGCCGTACATGGGGCCGTAATCAAAGATCACCATGGAGATGAAGCCCGGTAAAATCAGCATATACAGGAACCAGTATTTCTTGATATACGTGATGAAGCCTGTTTTCCGTTTATTCAAAACGGGCTGCGCAATGGCGCTTGTCTTCTGGGACATGCCCAAGCCACTCCCTTCTCCACGGCGAAATATTAGTAATATTTTTGACGGCTACCTGGCGGAAACAGAGGGCTTCGGGAAAGCCCACGGAGAAATCTGCAAGACCTCTTGACTTTCCGATTGATTCATGGCACAATATGTTTGAAATCATCCCAAATTCACTATATCAGTTTTATGGGGCACTGTCAAGGGAAAAGAAAAAATTTTTATCAGTATTACTAATAATTCTGTCAATCGGGGTTTTCCGGGAGGGCATGGCTTTGAAGAAGATCGGATTCATTGGCTGCGGGCTGCGGTCCAGAACGATGCTGGAGGCTTTCCGCAGCCTGGAGGCGGATATCGAGGTGCGCGCCGCGGCGGACCCGGCCTGGCGGGAAATCGCCCCGCAGGTGAAGGAGGAGGCGTTTTTTGCGCATACGGCATGGTATGACAGCGCGGAAGAGATGCTGAAGGAGGAAGGGCTGGACGGCGTTTTCATCGGCACGCGCTGTTCTTCGCATACGCATTACGCATGCCTTGTGCTGAAAGAGGGGCTGCCCCTGTTCCTGGAAAAGCCGGTGTGCGTTTCCCGGGCGCAGTACGAGCAGCTGCGGGAAGCGGCGGAGGGGAAGGAAAAAAGCGTGGTGGTTTCCTTCCCGCTGCGCGTGACGCCCATCGTGGAGGAAATGAAACGTATCGCGGACAGCGGGATCCTCGGGAAAATCATCATGGTGCAGGCCGTCAACAACGTGCCCTACGGCAGCGTGTATTACCACAGCTGGTACAGGGATCCTATGGAGACGGGCGGGCTGTTTTTGCAGAAGGCCACCCACGATGTGGATTATATCCATTATTTGACGGGGGAAAGGCCGGTGTCCGTCTGCGCGAAAACGGCCAAATTGTATTTCAAAGGGGATCGCCCCGCGAATCTTTCCTGCCCCCAATGCCCGGAATACCATACGTGCCGGGAAAGCAGCTATACGGTCAAACACATTTATAAGGACGACGTGCAGGGCGAAGGGTGCTGCTTTGCGGCGGATACGGGCAACGAGGACGCGGCCAGCATGATCCTGCAAACGGAGAGCGGGGCGCTGATCAGCTATAACCAGGTTTTCATGGTGAAAAAGAGCGCCGCGCGCCGGGGCTGCCGCCTCATCGGCACGGAGGGCAGCGCGGAATTCGATTTCAATACCGGTGAAATACGGGAAGACCGGTATTTTACGCCCCAGACCGTGATCCATACCTTCCGCTTTCCCGCCGGGCAGCACTTCGGCGGCGATGAAGCCCTGGCCCTGGACTTTCTGAACGTCCTGAGCGGCGGGGCTGCCCGGTCCGATCTGAAAGCCGGGCTGGAAAGCGCCGCCGTATGCCTGGCGGCAAGGGAAGCGGCCGAAGCGGGCAGGTTCATGCCCATTCTTTATTGAATTGACAGGAGGTTTCCGTAATGCTTGTCACGCTCCGTGAAATCCTGAAGGATACCCGGGAAAAACACTATGCCGTGGGCCTGTTCAACTGCGTGACCCTGGAAATGACGAAGGGCATCCTCATGGCGGCGGAGGAAACGCGCTCCCCGGTCATCATCGGGCCGGCCCAGATCCTTTTGCCGCCTGCCTCCCTGGAGGATTATTGCGATATGATGCTGGGCATGGCCAGGCGCGCCAGGGTGCCCGTGGCGCTGCACTTCGATCATGGGTTCGATCCCGAGCTGGTCCAAAAGGCCGTCAGCCTGGGCTTTACCTCCGTGATGTACGATTGCAGCATGCTGCCCCTTTCGGAAAACATCCGCCGCACCCAAAGCATGGTCAAAACCGCCCACGCGGCGGGCTGCTCCCTGGAGGCGGAAATCGGCCACGTGGGCTCGAACGACCATTCGGTGGGGGCGCAAATCGCCGATTCCGTGTATACCGACCCGCTGGAAGCCCGGCAGTTTGCCGAGGAAACCGGGTGCGACGCCCTGGCCGTCGCCATCGGCACGGCCCACGGCGTCTACGAAACGCCGCCGACGCTCAGCTTTGGCGCGCTCAGGAAAATCCGCGATCTGTGCGAAACGCCCCTTGTGCTGCACGGCGGCAGCGGCCTGAGCGAAGAGGACTTTCGCCAGTGCGTGCGGGACGGCATTTCCAAAATCAATATTTTCACCCACAACAACCTGGTCGCCGCCCGGGCCGCAGTGGAAAACCACACGGAAAAAACGGGGGCTTTTGAACTAATGGAGAAGGTGGAGGAGGCCGTGAAGCGGGAAACCATCCGCCACATCCGCATGTTCGGCAGCGAGGGAAAAGCATGACGCCCCGGATCGTGACCATCGACGCGGGCACCACGTCGGTGAAGGTGTGCCTGTTTTCCGCCGATATGCGGCTGGAAAAAAAGAGCATTCAGGAATACCCGCTGCGCAAATCCGGCGTTTGGGTGGAAGCGGACGCGGAAACCTATCTGCGCGCCATTGCACGGGGCATGCGCGCGATCGGCGCCCGGGACGCGGACGTGGCCGCCGTCGGCCTCACCACCCAGGGCGAAACGATGACGGTTACGGACGCAGACGGCGTGCCTCAAATCCCCTTTCTGGTGTGGCTGGATCAGCGGGCCGGAGAGCAGGCGGAGAAGCTCAGGGCCCTTTTTCCCGACGATCCCTTTTACCGGGAAACCGGCCTGCCGGGCATTACCGGCGCAATGCCTCTGACCAAAGCCCTGTGGCTGAAGGAAAAAAGGCCCGGCCTCTTTTCCCCGGGCTGCCGGGTGCTTTTGCTGGAAGACTATCTGCTGCGCTTCATGACGGGCCGCTTCCTTACGGAAAAAACGCTGCAGACCTCCACCGGCTGGTTCAGCCTCAGAAGGGACGCTGTCTGGCCCGAAGCGCTGGCCGCCGCCGGCCTGACCACGGCAATGCTTCCCGAAGTGACGGACAGCGGCGTGCAGGCGGGCGTTCTTGGGCCCCAAGCGGCGGACAGCCTGGGGCTTCCGTCCGGGATCCCCGTTTTTACCGGCGCCATGGACCAGGTGAGCGCCGCCTACGCCATGGGCCGATTCTTCCCCGGCGCGGTGATGGAAACCACGGGCACGGCGCTGGTGGCGGCGGCCTCGGTGCGGGGCCTGTCCCTCATGGAAAAAGCGGGCTTTCCCCATACCACGCTCTACCGGCACGTAAATGAAGGCGATTATCTGCTGCTGCCCATCGGCAACACCGGCGGCATGGCGCTGACCTGGTTCCGGGATGCATTCTGCCGGGATCTGAACGGGGATTATGCCGCGATGAACCGCCTGGCCGAAAGCGCGCCGACCGGCGCGGAAGGGGTGCTGTTCCTGCCGTTCCTGGACGGGTCGGTGGACCCGGACGCCTGCCCTCAGGCGCGGGGCGTGTTCTTCGGCCTTTCCCTGACTTCGGAAAGGAGCCACTGCGTCCGCGCCGTGATGGAGGGCGTGGCCCATCTATTGCGCGATATGCTCAAGATCATGGAACGGTGCGGCGCGAATGCCGGTCAGGTCTGCTCGCTGGGCGGCGGCGGGCGCAGCCCGGTGTGGGAACAGATCAAAGCGGATATCTGCGAAAAAACATTCGTCACCCTGGACTGCGAAGAAGCCGCTTCCCTCGGCGCGGCGCTGCTGGCGGCCCGGGGCGCGGGGATCGAGGAAAGCGGAGCCTGCGTCCGCCCGCGGATCACCGCCCGTTACGCGCCTGATCCGGCCGTTGCCGGGCTGTATCGGGATGCGCATGAAAAATACACGAACCTGTACCAGGCGGTACGGCCACTGTTTTGAAGGAGGGACCATCCATGAATGAAAAGCCTCGTTTGGGCGTCCTGGCCCTGATGCTGGAGGGCTACGAGCCGCTGTTTCCCGGCATCACGCAGGCGCAGACGGATTATGTGCGCCAGGTCATCGCGGGCCTTGCGAAAGAGGCGGACTGCGTGTTTCCGCGCATCGCCCTGAACCGGCGGGACATCGAAGAAATGACGCGGCAGTACAACCGGGAAGAATTGGACGGCATTCTGATTTTCCTGTGCAGCTATTCCCAGGGCCAGTACCTGGTGCGGGCCATGCAGGAAAACCGCCTGCCCCTGGCGCTTGCCCTCATCCAGCCGGACGAAACCGTGGGCGAAAACTTCGAGGAATGGGAATTGACCGTGAATCAGGGCATCCACGGCTCCCAGGACAACGCCAACTGCCTGATGCGGGCGGGCATCTCCTGCGTCTATTTCGCGGGGAGCCGCCTGAACGGCGAGCTGAACCGCTTTGTCGCCGATTTCGGGGCCGCGGCCCGGGCCGCGCGGCTGATGAAGCGCATGCGCATCGGCGTGATCGGCAAACTGCCCGGCATGGGCGATGTGATCACGGACGACATGGCGGTGTATCGGCATTTGGGCGCTGAATTCATCTATGATTCCGTCGGCGCGGTGCAAAGCCGGTGCGCGGCGGTGACGGAGCAGGCTATCGCGGAGCGGATCGCCCTTGAGCGCACGATCTTTGAGATCGATCCCACCATGCGGCCCGGCCAGCACGAGGAAGCGGTGCGCATGTACCTGGGCATCAAACAATACCTGGAGGATATGGGCTACGACGGCTATACCCTGCATTTTGAGGAGTGCGGAGCCGACGGACGATTCACCCAGCTTCCCCTGCTCGCGGCTTCCAGCCTGATGGCGGACGGCTACGGCTACGCCGCCGAGGGCGACGCTTCCGCCGCCATGATGGTGGCCCTGATGCACTGCTTGTGCGGGGAGGCCAACTTCAGCGAAATGTATATGATGGACCTGAAGCGAGAAGCCATTTTGCTTTGTCACGCGGGGGAGGGCAACTGGAAAACCTGCCGGCAGGACAGAAAGCCTTTCCTGATGAACCGGGTGATGGCCGAGGGCGGTCTGGACAATCCGCCCACGCCCATTTTTGCGCCGCGGCCCGGCAAGGCGGCGGTGATGAGCCTGGTGCACGTGGACGGGACGCGCTTCCGCCTGGTATGCGCCAAGGGCGAAATCCTGGATGAATGCGGCCTCAAAAAGATCGATATGCCCTACATGTTCTTCCGCCCTTCCTCCGGCGTGCGCCCCTGCGTCACTTCCTGGCTTGAAAACGGCGGTACGCATCATGAAACCGTGGTGCTGGGCGATCATGAAAACCGGATCAGGATGCTTTGCAAACTGCTGAACATTGATTATTGCCCGGTGTAAGGCGGGAGGGAATCATGCTGAAAAACGTACGGTTATCGCTGAAGGATCTGCTGGGCGAAAAATACGTTGCCTCCGTCTGCGCCGCCCGCGCCTTTCTGACGGGAGAAAGTGAAAAGGAGCTGCGCCGGATCGCGGAGGAAAAGATCGACTGCTGGCCGGAGGCCTTCGCCCGGCGGCAGGAAGAATTGATGGTACAGGTGGGGGGACAGGCGGTCCCGGCCTTTGACGATACCGAGCCCGGCGCGCCCACCCACGCCTACGGCGCGGCCCAGCACGCCTTTGCGTCTCCTCTCAGCGCCCTGGGCGCGTTCCGCCTGGGCGAGGACGGGCGGCTGTATTTCGCCGGGAAAAGCGAGCATTACCAGATCCCGCTTGGCCACGCCTTCCCCGGCTATCGGCTCATCGAGAACGCCAAGCGCCTGGGCATCCCCAACGCCACCCACAACAACACCCGGGGCTTTGTGACCCGCACGCTGGAGAGGCGTTTGATCGCTGCGGCCAACGGCGTCGCCCCGGACGATCCGGAAATGGAAACCATCCTCCGGGAAAAGAAGCCCGGCATGCTGAACACCGTCATCAACCTGGAAACGGGCTCGTTGGCCGTGGAAGCGGCGCTCAAAATGATGCTTGCCCGCTTTTATTCCCTGGAGGGCCGGGAAAAAACTCCTTATGAGGGGAAAATTCCCGTGTTCCTGGTCATGGCCGATCACGGGGGCGGGCCCACGGGCAATTATCACGGCACCACCGTGCTGGCCCAGACCCTGCGGGGCCTGTGGCCCGAATGGTACGAGGAATCGGAAGCCGCGGGGCTGTACCAAGTCGTTCCCGTGCCCATCAACGATCTTTCCGCCTTTGAAAAGAGCGTGCGGAAATACAACCAGGATAGCTATAAAACGGCCGGCTTCTGCCATGAAATCATCATGATGAATTACGGCGGCATCCGCCTGGAGGAAGAGTACCTGAAAGGGGCCTACGCCCTGTGCCGGGAGACGGATACCCCCGTATTGTGCGACGAGATCCAGTCCTGCGCCTGGTACGATGGGCTCTTCCTGTTCAGGAAGTACGGCCTCACCCCGGACTTCGTATCCGTGGGCAAGGGCTTCCCGGGGGGCGAATACCCGGCCAGCAAGGTGCTTGCCAGCGGCGCTTTTGATTCTCTCAGCCAGTTTGGCGCGCTGGTGACCAACGGCCAGGAGGAATTGGCCAGCCTGGCGTATCTGATCACCATGGCGTTCATCCGGGAAAACGGCGCGGAAATCGAGGCGGCTGGGCGCTATTACCACGAAAGCCTTTCGCATCTCGCAAAAAAATACCCCGCCCTGCTGGACGGCGTGACCGGGGACGGCCAGATGAGCGCCCTTTCCTTCCGGCGCATGGACCAGGCCAACGTATTTTGCAGATATCTGAACAATACCCTCTGTATCGACGCGAGCGCCCAGACCTATAAGAAAAGCTGCCCGCCGGTGGTGCTGACCAAGCTGCCCCTGATCGTCTCTCCAGCCATGATGGATCAATTGATCGAACGCATGGAAGAGGCGCTCGCCTACGCGGAGAAGGAGGCGATATGAGCATGGAAAACACCGTTTCCTTCGGCGTGATCGGCTGCGGGCTGATGGGCAGGGAATTTGCTTCCGCTTCCCTTCGCTGGCTGCATTTGAAAGGCGACCTTCCCCGGCCCAGGATCATCGCCGCCTGCGACACAAACGAAGAAAACCTGAACTGGTTCCGCAAAGATCCCGATACAAAATTCTTTTACCGGGATTACCGGGATATGCTGAAAAATCCTCAGATCGAAGCGGTTTACGTCGCCGTGCCCCATTTTCTGCACGCGCGGGTGTATGGCGACGTGATCCGGGCGGGCAAGCACCTGCTCGGGGAAAAGCCCTTCGGCATGGATCAAAAGGCGTTTGAGGAAATCGAAAAGGCCATGGCGGAGCGCCCGGATGTGTTCGTCCGCTGCACCAGCGAGTTTCCCTATTACCCCGCCGTTCAGCAGATGATCGCCTGGTTCCGGGAAGGAAAATTCGGCCGGATCATCGAAGCGAAGTTTTCCATCCGCCATTCTTCCGATATGGACTTAAGCAAGCCCATCAACTGGAAGCGTACGCTGGCTGCCAACGGGGCTTACGGCTGCATGGGCGATCTTGGCATCCATGTGCAGCACCTGCCCTTCCGGCTGGGGCTCATGCCCCGGACGGTGAACGCGGTGCTGGCCAATCTGGTGAAGGAGCGCCGGGACGCCCAAACGGGCGAAATGCGGCCCTGCGAAACCTGGGACAACGCGATCCTGCTGTGTGAGGGGGAGAGCCCGGCGGGGGACCGCTTCCCCATGACCTTTGAAATGAAGCGTATGGCCCCCGGCTGCGGAAACACGGTGGAATACGAGATCTACGGCATGGAGCTGTCCGCCGGGTTTTCAACGGATGATCCCAACGCCCTGCGATACACCGTTTCCCGGGGACAGGAGCAGGCCTGGGCCCGGCTTCCGGTAGGCCAGAAAACGCTGTATCCCGTCATCACCGGCGGCATTTTCGAGTTTGGCTTTTCCGACGCCCTTTTGCAGATGTTCGCGGCCTACATCAGCGAACTAAAAGGCTTGCCCTGCGCCTTCCCCTGCTTTACGCCCCGGGAAGCGAAAAAAAGCCACGAGCTGCTCACCGCGGCGCTCATGGCGAATGAGGAAGGAAAAACGGTCAGGCTTTCCCAGGACGCGCCGGGCCGGTAGAGGAACGCGCGACCAGCAGCGGCGCGTATTCGATCTTGTGCAGCAGCGGGGCGGAGCTGCCGTTCCATTGGGCCAGGATCATGTTCACGGCTTCCTGGCAGCGAAGCCGCATCTGGTGATCGATGGTGGTCAGGCCCAGGGAGGAAAGGCGCGCGGAAAAAACGTTGTCAAAGCCGCATACGGAATAATCCTGCGGCACCCGAAGCCCGCGGGCGCGCAATTCATCCAGGATGCCGAAGGCGGTCATGTCGTTTACGCCGATGAGGGCGGTGGCGTCCGTGCCTCGATCCATCAGCTCCCCCGTTAGTTTTCGGCCTACGGAATACTCATAGGGCATATCGTCCTTCTGGTCCGCTTCGCCGGGCCCCTCCGCCGCGATCACCTCCAGCGAGTTTTCCAGCCCGTATTGGGCAAGCTGCCGCCGGATGCCGTTCAGCCGCTGGCCCCGGGCCAGGGTCAGATGGTTGAAGGGCGTGGAAATAAAGACCATTTTTCGGTGGCCCATCAGGTACAGGTGTTCGGCGATCAGGGTGCCCGCCACCTCGTTGTTGAGCTCAATGGAGCACACGCGCAGGCTGCTTTCCTTTTCTCCGATGATCACCGTGGGCACTCGGCGGGAAAGCAATTCCGCCTGGGTGGGAAAGCTGGGCAGAAACGTATAGATGATGCCGCCCGCCAGGCTGTCCGCGAAGGTTTCCAGATATTGCTTTTCCATTTCTGTCCGGCGGTAGGTATTGCAGATCACCACCTGGAAGTTGTTTTTTTCCGCGTAATCCTCCACCATCCGGGCCAGATCGGTATAGTATTGGTTGGTCAGGGTGGGCACGAGCAGGAGCAGCATCCGCTTTTCCGCCTGCCGGGCGCGGGCTTTCGTACGGGCAGGCAGCTGATAATCCAGTTCACGGGCGGCCTGCGCCACGCGTTCCCTGGTTTCCTCGCTGACGGAGATCTTCATGCTTCCGCTCAGCACCAGGGATACCGTGGTCTGTGAAACGCCCGCCAATCTGGCCACATCCAGGGACGTCGCCTTTTTCATATCCGTCACCGCCTGCGTTTGATTTATCTGCATCTTAAACCTTTTTCCGCGCCGTGTCAATAAAAACGACAGGATGCGCGCCGCCTGTTTCTTTGATGGGAGGGAATACCTATGGACAAGGAAGTGCTGTCGGCAAATCCTGAGGGAAAAATCCTGGCGATCGGGGAGCTGCTGGTGGATTTGATCCCCGCGCGGGAGCAGATGCGTATTGAGGATACCGGCCCGGTGCTCAAAACGGCCAGCGGCTCCGCCGGCATTTTCGCCTGCGCCGCCGCCAGGCTCGGCGCGCCTGTCGGCTTTATCGGCAAGGTCGGGCGGGATCCTCTGAGCCGCATGGTCACTTTCGCCATCCAAAAGGAAAACGTGGATACCCAATGCCTGGCGGTCTCCGACGAGGGGCAGATCGGCCTGGCGTTCCTGGAATACACGGAAAACGGAAGAAACTATCAGTATTACCGCACGGATTCCGTGGGCAGCCGCTTATGCGCCGGGGACCTGAAGGACAGCTGCTTTGCAAAGGCGTTTGCCGTACATTTTCCCGGGATGCTGCTGGAGCTGAATGAATCCATGCGGGGAGCCTGCCGGCGCGCCGCGGAGCTGGCGAAAAAATACGGCGTCGCCTTGTCCTTTGACCCGAACATACGCCAGGAAATGATCCGGGACGAACAGGCAAGGAAACGCCTGATGGATATGGTCAGCCGGGCGGACATCATCGCGCCCACCCTGGAGGAAGGAAGGAAAATCACAGGGAAAAACAGCCTGGGCGATGTGCTGCGCGCCCTGCGAGCGTTAGGCCCTCGGGTGATCGCCCTGACCATGGACAGGGACGGCGCCGCGCTGTGCGTGGGGGAAAAGGTGATCCTGGCGGACGCGGCGTCCGTTCAGGAGGCAGACCCAACCGGCGCGGGGGACACCTTCGCCGCCGCGCTGTGCGTGGGCCTAAGGGAAGGCATGGAGCCCAAGCGTCTGGCCATGTTCTGCAATACCGCCGGGGCCCTGGCCGTCACAAAGCGCGGAGCCATCGGCACGGCGCTGCCCAGCCGGGCGGAAGTGGACGAAATGATGCAGGCAAACCCCTGCCGGATCAGGGAAACCACGCTGCCGCAAATCGGATAAGGAGGGAACCTATATGAACGCCATCAAACAGCGCCTCGGGGCCGGGGAACAGCTTCTGGGCACCATGGTCACCACCTTTCCCAGCCCCGATCTGATAAAGATCCTGCAAAACAGCGGCTTTGACTATTGTATCGTGGACTGCGAGCACGGCTCCTTCACCACCCGGGAGGTATCCGACATGATCGGCGCGGGCCGCGGCATCGGGATGCCGGTCCTGGTGCGCATCCCGGAGATCCGGCGGGAGCACGTGCTGCACTATATGGAAATGGGGGCCGCGGGGCTGCTGCTGCCCAACACGGAAAGCGCCGATCAGGCCAGGCAGCTGGTGGATTACGCCAAGTACGCGCCCATGGGCCACCGGGGCGTTTCCCTGTCCCGCCCGCACACGGATTTTAAGAAGGTGAACGGGCCGGAATACATGCGCGCGTCCAATGAATACACGGTCATGATCTGCCAGATCGAATCCCAGGCCGGGGTCGATCACATCGAGGAAATCATGGCGGTACCCGGGATCGACGCGGCCATGATCGGGCCCAACGACATGAGCCAGGATTTCGGCATCCTGAATCAATACGGCCATCCCCGGATGACGGCGGCCTTTGAGCGCGTCATGGCGGCGGCAGCGGCCCAGGGCAAATGGAGCGGCGTGCACTTTGGCAGCGCGGAACCCCTCAAGCCGTGGATACAAAGGGGCATGCAGCTCAATCTGTGGAACAGCGACAGCGGCCTGCTTTCCCTGGGCGCGAAAGCGATGGCGGAATTGCGGGGAGGAAAATGAAATGGAAGAAATCAAGATCGTTGTATTGGACGGATACACGGAAAACCCCGGCGATCTAAGCTGGGAGGGCCTGGAAGCGCTGGGCAGACTGACCGTATACGACAGGACGCCCAGCAAAGACGGAAACGGGGAGATCCTTCTTCGGGCAAAAGGCGCGCAGATCGTAATCACCAATAAAACGCCCCTGACCGAGGCCACGCTGCGCGCCCTCATGCCGGAGCTCCGATATATCGGCGTGCTGGCAACGGGCTACAACGTGGTGGACACGGCCTGCGCCAAAGAATTGGGTGTGCCCGTTTGCAATATTCCCACCTACGGCACCACCGCCGTGGCCCAATTCACGATGGCGCTGCTAATGGAATTGTGCCATCACGTCGGAGCGCACAGCGATCGGGTGCGCCGGGGCGCGTGGAGCGATAGCGTGGATTTCTGCTTCTGGGACTATCCTTTGATCGAACTGGCCGGAAAAACCATGGGCCTGATCGGCTATGGCCGCATCGGCAAGGCGGTGGCGGCGCTGGCAAAAGCGTTCGGGATGCGGGCCGTTTTTTACGATACGTTCGCCCAGGCGGACGAAAACGCGCAAAAGGTATCCCTGGACGCGCTGTTTGCGCAAAGCGACGTGATTTCCCTGCATTGCCCCCTGTTCGCGGAAAACACGGGCATGATCGACGCTGCCGCCATCGGGAATATGAAGCCCGGGGTCATGATCCTCAACACCGCCCGGGGCCCGCTGATCAACGAACAGGATCTGGCCCGGGCGCTCGGGGAAGGCCGGGTGGCCGGCGCGGCGGTGGACGTGCTTTCGCAGGAGCCGCCCTCCCGGGACAATCCCCTGCTTTCCGCCCCCAACTGCCTGGTGACGCCCCACATCGCCTGGGCGCCCAAGGAAAGCCGGCAGCGGCTGATGGACATTGCCGTGGACAACGTGCGCGCTTTCCTGGAAGGGCGGCCCAAGAACGTGGTCAATCCGTAAAGAGCGGGGGATAACGCCATGCTGTGCAGCGAAATCGAAATCCCCGTCGGAAGCATCGGCTCCGTCACGATGAAGGCTTACTGTCCGCAGCCCGATCCCGCCTGCCCGCGGCAGTTTCATCGGCCCGGCGCGGTGATCTGCCCGGGCGGCGGCTATCAGCGCAGGGACTATAACGAGGATGAGCCGGTGGCTTTGGCGCTGGCGGCCCGGGGAATCAACGCGTATGTGGTCAATTACCACGTGTCGCCCAGCCGCTTTCCCAGGCCCCAACAGGATGTGGGCGCGGCCATCCATGATCTGAAAACCCATGCGGAGGACTATTGGCAGGACCCAGAGCGCATCGTGCTGATGGGCTTTTCCTCCGGCGGGCATCTGGCCGCCAGCGTGGGCGTGATGGGAAGAGCGGCTGATATCTGGAACGAAGCCGGGCTGGACTGGCAAAGGGACGTGCGGCCAAACGCGCTGGTGCTTTGCTATCCCGTGATCACGGCGGGCCCTTATGCGCATCGGAACAGCTTTATCCGGCTTACCGGCTCGGATGATCCAAAGGATCACGCGGCGCTTTCCCTGGAAAAGCTGGTTTCCGCCCAAACGCCGCCGACCTTTCTTTGGCACACCTGGACGGACGAAATCGTGCCGGTGCAGAATTCCCTGCTGTTCGCTTCCGCCCTGACGGAGCATCACGTGAAAACGGAACTGCATATTTATCCGGAAGGGCCGCACGGCATCAGCCTGGCCAACGACCTGACCGCCGATCCCCGCCAAAGCCCCGGCATGATCGTGCCGGACGTCCAGGGCTGGTTTGACCTCGCTGTACGATTTATCCATACACAGACTTTCTAAAAAGAAAATGGTATATGCACATGAAAAAGCCCTCCTTCCGCGGAAGACCTTCCCACAGCCGGAGGGCTTATGAAATGCAGGCTTCTTGGTTATTTGATGGCGAAAAGCAAAATGAAAACGCCTTGACAGCAGCGGCAAAAACGGATAAAATACGCATGAAACTGGAAAACAGTGTATTTTTTTGTCATGAAAACCGTATGGCGGAGAAAAGAAAGGAAAGAACAATGCCGTTTCTCAAACGATTCGGAGCAATAAAGCCGAAATGGAAAAATGCTTTGCGCGCGCTGCTGTTTTGTTTCGCGCTGTTTATCGTTTTCGATCATTTTCAAGGTATTTTTGTGGTGGATGCGGCCCGCGGAACGACCAATATAAGAAACTATTACAAAGAACGCCCCGACAGCCTGGATGCGGTTTATCTTGGCGGCAGCAATGTACATGCATTTTGGCAGCCTGTTTTTGGCTGGGATGAATACGGCATCGCGGTATGGAATTTTTCAATGGACAGCATGCCGCACGATGCGATAAAGTATTATTTGATTGAAGCAAGAAAGAAACAGCCAAACGCATTATATCTGATCAATTTGAACGTATTCAAGACAAATGGGAAAGCCCCGACGGATTCGGCGATCCATTGGGCTGCGGATTTTTTGCCTCTGTCGCTGAACAAAATACGAATGCTCTTTGATATAACCGGCGATATGGAAGATCCGTCAGAATTCTTTTTTCCCATCATACGTTTTCATAGCCGCTGGGACAGCCTGAAGCCGTTGGCATTGGGCGCGTCGGACGTGGATTACAAATCATCGATCCAATATTCGCCTTTTATTTCAAAATCGGAAGATCAGAGCAGCAAGTATAACATCTATGAAGAAAAATCGGAAGTTCCGCAGACGGTGCTGAACGTTTTTTACGAGCTGCTTGAATATATTGATGCAAATCACGTCAATGTCCTATTCCTGGAAGTTCCCCAGGTGCTGAGCAAACAGGAAGGGCAAAGGATAAACACCTTGGAAGCAATACTGAAGGAGCGGGGATATCCGTGCCTGGACTTAATGGATGAGACGTTTGAAATAGGGCTTAACCCGCAGACGGATTTTTATAATACTCTGCACACAAATGTTCACGGATCAATCAAGTTTTCAGATTATCTCGGCAGATATCTGGTTGAAAACTATCATTTTTCGGATAAACGCGGACAAGCCGGATGGGAAAGCTGGGACAAGGCGGCCGAGGGATACATGAAATATTTAAGCCCGTGGACCTTGCCGTTTGAGCGGGCATATGCCAAGAGATCTGATCTTGATATCCCAAAGCTCAATAATCTAAAGATATCCGGCTGTGACATTACCGTGACCTGGAAGGAAGCCAAAGGTGCGGACGGATACCAGATCTACCGTAAATCGAATTCGGAGAACGGAGGATACTGGCATTTGATCGCTACGGTCGATATGCAGACCTTATCGTTTGAAGACAAAGGACTGCGGGCATCCGAACAGTATACGTATACCGTTGTTCCTTTCCTGGCAGACGAGGAGAATGATTTCCTTTATGGGAGCTTCAATGTATTGGGTGTCAGCGGGAAGACAGGAGGAAGCAAGTAATGACGATCATTTCGTTTGAATTTCTCTTGTTCGTATTGGCCGTTGTTCTGGTTTATTATATCGTACCGAAAAAAAAACGGTGGATCGTTTTGCTTGCGGGCAGTTTCGTCTTTTATTGGCTGAACAGTAAATGGCTGGTATTTGTGCTGCTTGGAACGAGCATGACGACCTATCTGTTCGGCTTGCTGCTTCAGCGGCAGAACGAAAAAAACAAAGCGGTCCTGCAAAGCAATAAGGAATTGTCCAAAGAGGAAAAAAAGCGGCTGAAGGAGAAACAGAAGAAAAAAAACCGGCGAATACTGGCTGCCGGTATCCTTCTGGTCCTTGGCGCGCTATTGTTCCTGAAGTATTTCAATTTCTTCGGCGATAATCTGAACGCGCTGTTCTCCGCGGCGGGGACCGGATGGACGATCCCTTATCTGAAGCTGCTGCTGCCCTTGGGCATTTCCTTTTATACTTTGCAGGCGATCGCCTATCTGGTGGATATCTATCACGGTAAAGTTCAGGCGGACCGGAATCCCGCAAAGTTTCTTCTTTTCATGTCGTTTTTCCCGCAGATTATTCAGGGCCCCATTCCGCGGCATGGTCATTTGGCCGATCAGCTTTATGAAGGGCATGCTTTTGATTATCGGCGGCTGTGCTTCGGCGCACAGCTGATGCTCTGGGGATTTATAAAGAAACTCGTGATTGCCGAGCGCCTGGCGATCCCTGTCAATTATTTGTTTGAAAATTACAGGAATTATTCAGGCCCGATCGTCTTTTTTGCGGTCGCGCTTTACGGCCTGCAGGTTTATGCCGACTTTTCCGGAGGGATGGATATAGCTCGCGGCGTTGCCCAAATGCTGGGGATCGAGCTGGCGCTGAACTTTAAGCAGCCCTACTATTCCACCTCCATTGAAGACTTCTGGCGGCGCTGGCATATCACGATGGGCAGTTGGATGAAAGATTATGTTTTCTATCCGCTGTCATTATCCAAGGCCTTTACCAATCTGAGCAGGAAAAGCAGGAAGATCCTGGGCCAGTTTGTCGGGAAACGGCTGCCGGCGTTTCTGGCCATGTTCATCGCGTATTTCTGCGTGGGTTTCTGGCATGGGGCAAACTGGAAATGCATTGCCTACGGCGTATGGAACGGCTGTTTTATCATGTCCGGTATTTTGCTTGAAGGCGTATATCAGAAAAGCAGAGAGATATGCGGCATCAATGAATCTGCTGTTACCTGGCGGCTGTTTCGGATGCTGCGAACGTTTGTGATCGTCAGCTTTGGCAGATTTTTTTCAAGGGCGGCCGATTTGCCCACGGCGCTTGATATGTTTGGCAGGACGTTCAAGCACTGGAGGGACATTACCTTCATAACGAACGGTACGCTGCTGAAGCTCGGCCTGAACAATGCGAACTGGATTGTGCTGTCCCTGTTCGTTATCGTGTTGTTGTATGTGGATTCCCGGCACGAGAAAGGCATATCTTTCCGGGAGGTTTTTGCCCGGCAGCCGTTATTGTTCCGATGGGCGATCTACATCGCGGCGATATTGCTCGTGCTGATCTTTGGCATCTATGGTCCGGAGTATAATGTTGCGAACTTCGTATATGAGCAATTCTAAGCGGGAGGGAGAAACCGATATGGAGATCATCAAATGGCTCAAGAACGGCGATCCTGAGAAAATCCTTTTTTCGGATGAAAACAATGCAGTCACGTATGCCGATTTTCGCGAAACCGCACAGAGGATAGGATCGGCGCTCATTTCCAGGTGCAATGTTACCCGTAAACCGATCGTTGTTTTTATTGACAGAAACATTCAAAGTATTTGCGCGCTTTTCGGCATCGTCTTCAGCGGGAATTTCTATGTGCCGGTGGACGTCAACCAGCCGACAGACCGGATCAAGACGATTTTTAGACAGATCCAGCCTGCTGCGGCAATCCGATTATCGGGCATTCCGGAAATCGAAGAAGAGGTTCGGGAATTCTGTTCTATCCTGGATTATAACGAAATATCGTCGGCGCCGATCGACAGCCAGGCTCTTTGCCGCATTCAGGAGAATGCGCTGGACACCGATCCGCTGTATGCGATCTGCACGTCGGGATCAACCGGCGTGCCGAAGGCCGTATTGATTTCCCATCGTTCGGTTGTGGATTTTATCCCTGTCTTTGTGAACACCTTTCATTTCTCGAAAGAAGAAATCTTTGGGAATCAGGCGCCTTTTGATTTTGACGTGTCTACAAAAGATATTTATTCTGCCCTGTATTGCGGGGCGCAGATGCATATCATTCCCAGAGTGTGTTTTTCAATGCCAAAGCAGCTCATCGATTTTTTGAACGAAAGGAAAATATCGGCCATCATTTGGGCAGTGTCCGCAGTCTGCATTCCGTCCGGATTCAATAGCTTCAAATATGATATCCCGCATCATCTGAAAAAGGTGCTCTTTTCCGGTGAACAAATGCCCATGAAACAGTTGAATATTTGGCGAAAATATATGCCTGAGGTCGAATATGTAAATCTGTACGGCCCGACAGAGATCACCTGTAACTGCATGTATTATGTCGTGGACCGTTCTTTTGAGGACACGGAGGTTCTGCCCTTGGGAAAAGCCTTTGCGAACGAGCATGTGATGGTCATTAAAGAAGACGGCACGCCCATCAAACAGGGGGAAACAGGAGAAATCTGTGTGCGCGGCACATGCCTGGCTCTCGGATATTACAATGCGCCCGACCGGACGGCGCTTGCGTTTACGCAAACGCCCGAGCATAACAGCTACCCCGAATTGATCTATCATACCGGGGATCTGGCGTATTTGAATGAACGGAACGAATATGTGTTTGCTTCCAGAAAAGATTTCCAGATAAAGCATATGGGGCACAGGATCGAGCTGGGGGAGATCGAAACATACGCAAGCGTGATCGAAAGCATTCGCATGTGCTGCTGTATTTATGATGAAACGAAGAATAAAATCGTTCTGTTTTATGATGGGAACGCCGAGAAGAAAGAAGTTGTCAATCAGCTGAAGGAAAAGCTTCCGAAATATATGCTTCCGAACGTGTATATGCAGCTTGAGACGATGCCTTTGAATAAAAATGGGAAGATCGATCGTCAAAAACTGAGGAGCATGCTGAATCATGCATAAGATCAATAGCTTTGACGAAATCGAAAGCAAGATCATATCGAAAAAAGGGATCGTCAGCAATTTCTATCTGATGCCGGAAGAAACAAAAAAGATCATTCTGGCGGGCGAGCTGTTTGAAACAGATGCTGAAAACGGATTTGCCTGGGTGCAAAAAAAGGAAGGAAGAAATCAGTTTTTCTATCGGACGGACATAGACAGCGCAGACGCTTATGAATGCAAATTGCCGGATGATGACCGTTATGTGGCGGAAATCATCCATCTGACCGCAGCCTCTGAAAGATACACGTCGGAAAAGTATATTTTGAGCAATTGCGGTTTCCATTTGGTTGAGCCTGCCAGAATGATGGCCCGAAAACCTTCGTCCGTCGCATTTGTTCCTGCGGAGGACCATAGGATCAGGCCGGCAGTGAAAGCGGACGAACGCATTGTATCCGCATTGCTGCACGAGGCTTTTGATCCGCTGACGGATGCGATTCCTACGGGAAACGAATTGAAGCAGACGATAGAAAATGGTGAAATGTGGATAGACGAGGATACGAAAGCCGATAAAATACTTGGCTGCGCCGTGTTTGAACTGTCGGGGAAGAGGGCATGGGTTCGCCATGTCACAGTTGATAAAAAGATGCGGGGGCAGGGAATAGCAAAAGAATTGCTTCTGACGTATATTTCCCGGAAAGGCCCGGCGACAGCGTATGCTTTGTGGGTGAGGGACGGCAATCAAGCCGCCATCCAATTATACAGGAAGGCGGGCTTTGAAGAGACGCCCAGGCAGATGGATATATGGGTAAAAGCGTGATCAGCGTATTCTATTTCGTAAGAAATTGAATAAAAATACACTTTTGAAAGGGGAAAGGATCATGAGGGAACAGCTGCTTGCTTTATTGGAGGAAATTCGCCCGGACGTGGAATTTGAAAAAGAAAAGAAACTGATCGACGACAGCATCCTGGATTCGTTCGATATTATTTCCATCGTCCAGGAAATGAACGACACTTTTGATATTGAGATCGACGTCGAAGAACTGGTGCCGGCAAATTTCAATACGATTGAGGCGATGATCGAACTGATTGAAAAACTCCAGGCAGAAGGATGAGATGAATGAACAAATGGCTTCATTTGCGAAAAAAGCAAATGAAGCCATGAAATGATGCGCATCGTTTTTCATCAAAACAGTGGACATGCGTTCACCCGGGTCTTCCAAGCGAAGGTTTCCTCTGCGGAAGCGATGCCGGCAGGGCTGGGCTGAAGGCGACGGAGATCGTTCCGGCAGCGGAATGGTCTTTTTCTGTTTCGTCAGATCACGATGCTGTCCCCGGCGCTCAGATAATGCAGATTCTTCATGCGCTCTTTCATGAATTGATACTGCATCGTGCCTGTGCAGTGGCCGGTATAATACGCGGCCGGATAAGCGGTCAGCGCTTTGGCGTATCCGGCCAGCGTTTCGTCCAAAGGAAGCTTGGAAAGATGGAACCCGCCGATGAGAATATCCGGGCGGAACCAGTGCATGATGTTCAGGATGCCGCGGTGGGAGCATCCGCTGAAAAGAATTCTTTTCCCGTTTTCCTCTGCCAGCAGATACTGCTCGTGCCGGAAGTCGTCTTCCTTCATGCGTCCATCCTGGATCATGTTCAGCCCGCAGGAGCCGAAATCCATCACTTTCGGGGCGTTATGGCGCCCGTAGACCGTGATGCCTTCCGCAGCCTGCATTTCTTCGTCGATAAAAACGAGCCGATCGGGTGTTTTCAAGCTTTGGTCGAGGCCGATATACTTTTCCGTTCCGTTGTAGTGTGGCTCAAAGGCGTACCGGCTCATATACACCGGCGCGTGATCGTTTAACGCAAGGAATGTTTTCAGCCCGCCGCCGTGATCGTAATGCCCGTGGGACAGCACCGCGAAATCCGCCGCGGTCAGGTCGATCCCAAGCGTTTCCGCGTTCCGGGCAAACAAATCCGTCTGTCCCATATCGAACAGGAATTTGCGCTCCGCCGTTTCCACAAACAGGCTCAGGCCGTGCTCCGTGGGAAGGCCGCAGGCGGAGGTATTCTCAATCAAAGCAGTAATTTTCATGCTCAATTCCCCTGGCAGTGATGCTCCGCGCAGCGGCCATGGCCGCAGTCTCCGTCATGATGCTGCCCGTGATGGGTGCATTCCGGGTTCGTTTCGCACTGCATCCATTGATCAGATTTCTTCTTTGGACGCTACGCGGTCGAACAGCATCACCACGTCCTTGCCCGGCGCCTTGCTGAGCAGGGACACGACGACAGCGGCCACGATGCCGCACAGGAAGCCCGGCACGATTTCGTACACGCCGGTGGAGCTGAAGAGCATAAGCCACGCAATGTCCACGCCCGCGCCGACGATGATGCCCACTACGGCGCCGCTGAAGGTGAGCCTACACCAGAACAGGCTGAGCAGGATGACCGGGCCGAAGGCCGCGCCGAACACGCCCCAGGCGTTGGACACCAGGTTCATGATGCTGCCGCTGTTGGGGTTGGAGGCGATCAGCAGGGCCACGACGGCAACGGCCAGCACCACCAGACGGCCCGCCCACAGCATTTCCTTATCGCTGGCCTTGCCCTTGCGGATGATGGGCTTATATACATCGCTGGCAAAGGCGGAAGCGCTGGAAAGCAGCTGGCTGTCTGCGGTGGACATGGAAGCGGCCAGGATGGCGGAGAGCAGGATGCCGCTGATGACCGGCGGGAAGATTTTGCGCACCATCTGGATAAACACGGTGGAGTTATCGCTGATTTCGCCCAGGAACGCGCGCCCGATCAGGCCGGAAATGACCGCGAAGCCCAGGATGAGCACCGTCCAGGTAATGCCGATGGCGGCGCTCTTTTTGATGTCCTTATCCGAGCGCACCGCCATGAAGCGGATGATGATGTGGGGCATGCCGAAGTAACCCAGGCCCCAGCCCATGCCGCTCACGATATCCTGCCAGCTGGTGAACAGGCTCATGTAGCTGCCGTCCACCTGATCCATCGCCGAAACGCCCTGGCCGGATTGCACCAGCGCAAGCGCGAAGATAGGGGCGATCAGCAGGGCCGCCAGCATCAGCATCCCCTGGAAGAAGTCCGTCCAGGAGACGGCGGAGAAGCCGCCCAAAAAGGTGTAGGAGATGATGATGAGCGCCGCCAGGTACATGGCCACGTTCGCGTCCACGCCCACCACGGTGTTGAACAGCGTGCCGCAGGCCTTGATGCTGCTGGCCGCGTAAATGGTGTAGGCCACCAGGAAAATGACCGCGCAGATCACCTGGATGGACTTATTCTTCGACAGGAAACGGTTCGCCAGGTACTGGGGGATGGTGATGGAATCGTTCGCCACGATGGAGTACCGGCGCAGGCGCGGCGCTTCCAGGATCCAGCTCAGGGCATAGCCGATGGCCAGGCCGATGGCGATCCACGTCTGGCCCATGCCAAAGGCGTACACCGACGCGGGCAGGCCCATCAGGGACCACGCGCTCATGTCCGACGCGCCAGCGCTCAGCGCGGATACCCATGGGCCCATCTTCCGGCCACCCAGAAAGTAATCCTTCTCGCCGCCGCTGCGCATCCTCAGGAAGAAATAGATGCCGATACCCAGCATAAATATCAGATATACGATAAAGACTACCAGTTCAATGTTCATTCCTTGAGCTCCTTTCCGCAAAAAAATACTGCAATTTGCATATTATTCATTATAAGGCTTTTTGCGCGGATTACAAGCGCAAAACAAAAAATGTACATTTTTCGTGTTTTATATTTTCTTTGGGTTTTCATCTTCATTATTTTATTGAAAGTATTACCGTTTCGTGGTAAAATATCTTCTGATAAAACGCATTTTCAAGGAGGCGTTCATAATCAGAAGCCCATCATTTGTTGAACGGAAAAAAGACGCGAATATCTGTCAGGTAATCATTTAGTGTATCAATAATAAAACCGATCAAATCATAACCGGTCCATGGATCCAAACGAGGGAATAGACGAGTGGAGGAGAATCAAATGAAAGAGAACAAGTATGGGATCAGACGTGCGCTGGCAATCCTGCTGTGCGTTCTGTTGGTGACGAGCAATTTGGGCGTTGCGGCTTTTGCTGAAGGAGATTTGTCGGCGCCTGCTGAAACGCAGACTGAGCAGCAGGAAGCGGAAAGCAATACCCCGCCCGCCGCGAATGAAACCCAGCAGCAGGAAGCGGAAAACAATGATCCACCTGCCGCGAACGAAACCCAGCAGCAGGAAACGGAGAACAACGATCCGCCCGCCGCGAACGAAACCCAACAGCAGGAAACGGAAAGCAATACCCCGCCCGCCGCGAACGAAACCCAACAGCAGGAAACGGAGAACAATACCCCGCCTGCCGCGAACGAAACCCAACAGCAGGAAACGGAGAACAATGATCCGCCCGCCGCGAATGAAACCCAGCAGCAGGAAACAGAGAACAATGATCCGCCCGTAACGAACGAAACCCAGCAGCAGGAAACAGAGAACAATACCC
>JAFXZO010000049.1 GCA_017541205.1 Clostridia bacterium
CCCGTGGGCAAGGGCATCGCCGCCTCTCCCGGCGCCGCCGCCGGCCATATCGTGTTCACGGCTGAGGACGCTGGGGAGCATGGCAAGAAGGGCGAAAAGGTCGTTCTGGTCCGCCTGGAAACCAGCCCCGAAGATATCGAAGGCATGAAGTACAGCCAGGGCATCCTGACCGTCCGTGGCGGCCAGACCAGCCACGCGGCCGTTGTCGCCCGCGGCATGGGCACCTGCTGCGTCTCCGGCTGCGGTGACATCAAGATGGACGAAGCCAACAAGCAGTTCACCCTGGCGGGCCGCACCTATCACGAAGGCGACGCGCTGTCCCTTGACGGCTCCACCGGCAACATCTACGGCGAACTGATCCCCACCGTTCCCGCCGATCCCAACAGCGGCTACTTCGGCCGCATCATGGAACTGGCCGACAAGTATAAGAGAATGGGCGTCCGCACCAACGCCGACACCCCCAAGGACGCCAGGCAGGCGGCCGCGTTCGGCGCGCAGGGCATCGGCCTGTGCCGCACCGAGCATATGTTCTTCGGCCCGGACCGCATCCCCGCTTTCCGCGAAATGATCTGCGCCGAGACCGCCGAAGAACGCAAGGCCGCGCTGGACAAGATCGAGCCCATGCAGCAGGCTGACTTCGAGGGCCTCTTTGAAGCGCTGGGCGGCTATCCCGTCACCATCCGCTTCCTGGATCCCCCGCTGCATGAATTCGTGCCCAACGAGGAAACCGATATCGAGATCCTCGCCAAATCCCAGGGCAAGACCGTGGACTACATCAAGCAGATCATTGCCGACCTGCACGAATTCAACCCCATGATGGGCCATCGCGGCTGCCGCCTGACCGTCACCTATCCTGAAATCGCCGTCATGCAGACCAGCGCCATCATCAAGGCCGCGCTGGCTGTGAAGGGTCGCCATCCCGATTGGAACGTGGTTCCCGAAATCATGGTCCCCCTGATCGGCGATATCAAGGAATTCAAGTTCGTCAAGAAGACCGTCGTGGAGACCGCGGACAGGATCATCAAGGAAGCCGCAAGCGATCTCAAGTACGAAGTGGGCACCATGATCGAGATCCCGCGCGCCGCCCTGACCGCGGACGAAATCGCCAAGGAAGCGGACTTCTTCTGCTTCGGCACCAACGACCTGACCCAGATGACCTTCGGCTTCTCCCGCGACGACGCCGGCAAATTCCTGCCCGCGTACTACGCGAACAAGATTTACGAGTCCGATCCCTTCGCTCGCCTGGACACCGTTGGCGTCGGCAAGCTGATGGATATGGCCGTAAAGATGGGCAAGAGCTCCAACGCCAAGCTGCACTGCGGCATCTGCGGTGAGCACGGCGGCGATCCTTCCTCCATCGAATTCTGCAACCAGATTGGCCTGAACTACGTCTCCTGCAGCCCCTTCCGGGTGCCCATCGCCCGCCTTGCCGCTGCGCAGGCTGCCATCAAGGCCAAGAAGTAATCCAAATATCCATAACGATCCGATACCGCGCCGCAAGGCGCGGTATTTTTGCGATAAAAAAGCCCGCCCCTGACAAGGGCGGGTTATATTTTCATATCTTACGCCTGCTCAAACGCGATCTGGGCGTCTTCCATCCGCATGCGCACTTCGCCGCCCAGGTGGATCTCACCTGCGATCAGCTTTTCGCTCAGCGCGTCCTCGATGGTGCGCTGGATCACGCGGCGAAGCGGGCGCGCGCCGTACTGCGCGTCAAAGCCGGCCTGCGCCAGATACGATATCACATCCTGAGCGTATACGAGGGAAATATCCCGCTCCCTAAGGCGCTTGGAAACCTGGGAGAGCATCAGGGAGGCGATGGCCTCAATGTCCTTTTGCTCCAGCTTGTGGAACACGATGATTTCGTCCACGCGGTTGAGGAATTCCGGGCGGAAAACGTTTTTGATGTCGCTGAGGACCCGCTCCCGCATCCGCTCATAATCCATGGCGTCCGCCATGCCCGCGCCAAAGCCCAGGCTCGTTTTTTGGGCGGACTGCGCGCCGGCGTTGCTGGTCATCACGATCACGCAGTTTTTGAAGGAAACCACGCGGCCCATGTTGTCGGTCAGGCGGCCGTCCTCCAGGATCTGCAGCAGCATATTGAATACGTCCGGGTGCGCCTTTTCGATTTCGTCAAACAGGATCACGGAGTAGGGCTTGCGGCGCACGGCCTCGGTGAGCTGGCCGCCCTCTTCATATCCCACATAGCCCGGGGGAGAGCCGACCATCCGGCTCACGGTGTGCTTTTCCATGTATTCGGACATGTCCAGGCGGATCAGCGCGTTTTCGTCGCCGAACATCGCCTCGCCCAGCGCGCGGCACAGCTCCGTTTTTCCAACGCCCGTCGGGCCGAGGAAAATGAAGCTGCCGATGGGCCGCCTGGGATCCTTGAGCCCGGCGCGGGCGCGTCGGATGGCGCGGCTGACGGCGGAAACGGCCTCATCCTGGCCGACCACGCGGCCGTGCAGAAGCTCTTCCAGGTGCAGGAGCCTGCTTTGCTCCTCCTCCGTCATC
>JAFXZO010000050.1 GCA_017541205.1 Clostridia bacterium
ATGTTCGGCAGAATGATGAACAACTACTACTACGGCAAAAGCGGCAAGGGCGATTTCAAAAAGGAAGACCTGCCCCGTACCCGCTGGCAGCTTTTCTGGGAAATGCTGCGCGTGCGCCTTGCCGGGCTGTGCAGGCTGAATCTGATGACGGTGGCGGCCTGGCTGCCCATGATTATCGTGCTGGCCAGCCTGATCACCAACATCATCAGCGTGGTGAACGTGGAGGCGCAGTACCAGACGTACCTGACCGACGGCGCGCTTACCGAGAGCTTTACCGAAGAGAGCTTGAAGGCCATCGAAAATTTGGGCGTCACCGACGCGGCCAGCATGAGCGCGCTGAGCGCCCAGGCGGTGGCTGATCTCATGATGCGCACGCTCCTGTGGCTGATCCCCTGCATCGCGATCACCGGTCCCGTGCAGGCGGGCCTCGCCTATGTGACGCGGAACTGGAGCCGCGACGAGCACGCCTTCATCTGGGCGGATTTCAAGGATGCCGTCAAGGAAAATTGGAAGCAGGGCCTGGGCGTATCGCTGATTACGTCCGTCCTCCCCCTCGTCATTTACGTCGGCTATCGCTTCTATGGCGAACAGGCGCTGACCAGCGTGGCTTTCATGGTGCCGCAGATGCTGATCCTGATGGTCGGCGTGGTGTGGGCGCTCGCGCTCACGTTCATGTACCCCATGATGGTCTCTTATAAAGTCAGCTTCCGCCAGCTCATCAAAAACAGCGTCATCATGGCGGTCGGCCGCCTGCCGCAGACCGTGGGCATCCGGCTGCTCCTTTTGGTCCCGTGCGCCTTAGGCATCGCCGCATTCGTATTGACGGGCTCGCCCATCGCCCTGCTGGTGCTCGGCGGGTATTACCTGCTGTTTGGCTACGCGTTCGCCCGTTTCGTCTGCGCCAGCTACACCAACGGCGTGTTCGACCGCTACATCAACTCCCACATGGAGGGCGTGCAGGTGAACCGCGGCCTCGCCTCGGATGAAGACGAAGAAGACGAGGAAGAGGCCCCGGCCGAGGAAACGGACAAAGAAGCCGATTGATATTTTCTCCTCTCATGCGCATACTATCCCTGAAAAGGAGGGGAATGGTATGCGCATGCTTTCAAGCAAGGAACGGCTGAAATACGAGGCCGCGAAGGAAGCGGGCCTGATCGAAAAGCTAAAGCAGGTCGGCTGGGCGGGCCTTTCGACCGCCGAAAGCGGAAGGATCGGCGGCATGGTCGGCGCGAAGGTACGCAAAATGACGAAGGAAGAGTGAAAAAACGCATGTACACGTCGTTTGCCCGGGTGTATGACAGGCTCATGGATACGGTGGATTACGCGGCCTGGGCAGGGCACTATCAGCGCCTGATGGACGCGTGCGGCGTGCCGCGCCAGGGCAAATGCGTGGAATGCGCCTGCGGCACCGGGAATCTGACCTTGCCCCTCGCCCGGGCGGGCTGCAAGATCACCGGCGTCGATCTTTCGGAGGACATGCTTGCCCTGGCCATGGAAAAGGCGAGGCGGGCGGGCGTGACGGCGCCCTTCGTCCGGCAGGATATGCGCTCCCTTTTGGTGCCGCGGCGCGTGGACTGCGTGCTGTGCACCTGCGACGGCGTCAATTACCTAACGGACCGGGCGCAGGCCGCCCAGTTCTTTTCGGCGGCGTATAACGCGCTGCGGCCCGGCGGCGCGCTGATCTTCGATGTTTCCACCCCGGACAAGCTGCAAAAAACCCTCGGCTGCAACACCCTGTTTTCCGACGACGAGGAAATCGCCTATATCTGGCGGAACCGCTGGGACGAAAGCGCAGCCCTGGTCACCCTGGAGCTGAGCATTTTCGTCCGGCGCCCGGACGGCGCGTATGACCGCCTCGAAGAACGGCAGACCCAGCGGGCCCATACGAGGCGGGAGCTCCGGCAATGGCTGCTCGACGCCGGCTTTTCGGACCCGCGCTTCTACGGCAGGCTCCGCATGACCCCGCCCCGCACCGGCGACGACCGCTGGCACGTAACGGCCAAACGGCCATAGGGCAGAGCGCGGCGTTTCCGGCATACGAAAGCCCAAGCGCACCAACGACAAGGAGGCCTCCCATGCGCCATTTACTGAGCATCACGGACCTGACGGTGGAAGAACTGGAGGAGCTGCTCTCCTCCGCGGCGGATATCGAGCAATACCCCGAAAAGTACGCCCAGCGAATGGCGGGCAAGATCCTGGCCACGCTGTTTTTTGAGCCGAGCACCCGCACCCGCCTGTCCTTTGAGGCGGCCATGCTCGAGCTCGGCGGCCATGTGACCGGGTTCGCCGGGGCAAGCAATTCTTCCGCCTCCAAGGGCGAATCCGTCCGGGATACCATCCGCACCGTATCCTGCTACGCCAGCATCATCGCCATGCGCCATCCGCTCGAAGGCGCGCCGTGGGCCGCGGTGCAGAGCGCGCAGGTGCCCGTCATCAACGCGGGCGACGGCGGGCATCATCATCCGACCCAGACCCTGGCGGACCTGATGACCCTCAAAAAAGAAAAGGGCCGGCTGGACCACCTCAAAATCGGCATGTGCGGCGATCTGCGCTTCGGGCGCACGGTGCATTCGCTGATGGAGGCGCTCAGCCGCTATCCCGGCAATGAATTTGTGCTCATTTCCCCGCGGGAGCTGCGCGTGCCCGGAAACCTTCTGGTCGATCTGGCCGAGGCGGGCGTTCCGTACAGGGAGGCCGAATCCCTGGAGGAGGAGATCGGGGGCCTCGACGCGCTGTATATGACCCGCATCCAGCAGGAGCGGTTTTTCAGCGTGGAGGAATACCTGCGCCTGAAGGACAGCTATATCCTGGACGAAGAAAAAATGCGCCTCGCGCCCAAGGATATGATCGTGATGCACCCCCTGCCGCGCGTGAACGAAATCGACGTGAAGGTGGATAACGACCCGCGGGCCTGCTATTTCAAGCAGGTCATGTACGGCAAGATCATGCGCAAGGCCCTCATCATCAAGCTCCTGTCGGAGACCGCTCTGCCCGCCAAGCCCGGCCGCGTCCAGATCACCACCGGCAAGCAGTGCAAGAACCCGCGCTGCATTTCCTCGACCGAGCAGGGCCTGGAGCCGCTGTTCTATCCCGTGCACCAGGTAATGCGCCACGGCCGGCTGACCCGCATCCCCACAAAATACGTCTGCGCTTACTGCGATATGGAGCAAGTGTAAAACATGGCTTACGAATTACGATCCGCGCGCTTCCTGGCCGCGGATATTTTATCCCGCGCCCTGCAGCCCGGCGATACCGCGATCGACGCCACCATGGGCAACGGGCACGACACGCTGTTCCTGTGCCGGCTGGTCGGCGAAACGGGCAGGGTGTACGCCTTCGACGTGCAGGCGGCGGCCGTGGAAAATACCCGGAAACGCCTTTTGGACGCGGGCGTGCTTTCCCGCGCGGCGCTCTATTGCCTCGGGCATGAACGGATGGCGGAAAATGTGCGGGGCCCCGTTTCCGCGGCGGTCTTCAACCTGGGCTGGCTCCCGGGCGGCGATCACGCGGTGACGACCCGCTGGGAAACCACGAAAAAAGCAGTGGAAAGCGCCCTGCGGCTGCTTGGGCCCCTGGGCGTATTGGTGATCTGCGCGTACCCCGGCCACCCGGAAGGCGACCGCGAGCGCGCCGCCCTGACGGAGTTCCTTTCCGCCCTCCCGCCCCAGCAGTACAACGTGCTCCATCACCGCTTTCTCAACGCCGGCCCCGGCGCGCCGGAATGCTTCGTCGCCCAGAAGCAAAAAGGATGATAGACTGAAACCCAAACGAAAGAAGACATTGTAAAACGATTTGCATTCTGTCTGCTTTCAAAGCGGGAAAAACGATATGGAAGGCAAGATCAACAAAGCCGCGCTTCGGTGTTGAACCAAAGCGCGGCTTCACAGTTTTTATTTGTCAAATGCCGAAGGAGATGCCCATATCGCGGGCAACCTGGACCATCTGGTGATCCGGGGGCACGAGCTTGGGGATGCCGGCGATTTCGCTGAGCTTATTGTGGGTGATGATATTGCCGGAGAGAGCCACGGTGTAGCCGTACTCCTCCTTGGCGATCAGCTGGGCGGCGTGGACGCCGAACTGGGTGGAGAGCACGCGGTCATACGCGCTGGGCGTGCCGCCGCGCTGCACATGGCCGGGCATGACGGCGCGGGCTTCCACGCCCATTTCGGCGGAAAGCTGTTTGGCCAGCCGGTTGGCGATGCCGCTGAAGCCTTCCTCCTGGCGCGCGGCTTCGCGCTCCTTGCGCTTCATCTTTGCTTCCTTCTTGTCCATCGCGCCCTCGGCGACGGCGATGATGGTGAAGGATTTTTTATTCTTGGCGCGGGTCTCCACGCATTTGATGACTTCCTTGATATCGTAGGGGATCTCCGGCAGCAGCACCACGTCCGCGCCGCCGGCCAGGCCGGAATAGAGCGTGAGCCAGCCGGCCTTGTTGCCCATGATTTCGATCACCATCACGCGGCCGTGGCTGGCGGCGGTGGTATGGATGCGGTCGATCACCTCGGTGGCGATGTCCACGGCGGTATGGAAGCCGAAGGTAAAGTCCGTGCCGTAGATGTCGTTGTCGATGGTCTTGGGCAGGCCGATCACGTTCATGCCCTCCTCGGAGAGCAGATTGGCGGTTTTATGGGTGCCGTTGCCGCCCAGGGTCACCAGGCAGTCCAGCTTCATGGCCGCGTAATTCTTTTTCATGGCGGACACCTTGTCCACGTTGTCATCCTCGATCACGCGCATGTTGCGGAAGGGGGTACGGCTGGTGCCCAGGATGGTGCCGCCCAGGGTGAGGATGCCGGAAAACTGGCTGCGCTTCATTTCCTGCCATTCGCCCTCGATCAGGCCGCGATAGCCGTCGGCGATGCCCACGATTTCCGTATCGAACATTTCATAGGCCGCGCGGGCGACGCCGCGGATGGCGGCGTTCAGGCCGGGGCAGTCTCCCCCGGCGGTCAGGATACCGATTCTGCGTTTCATATGACGCCTCCTTTGCCGCGTCCGCTTACTTTTTCTTGCTCCCGATGCCCAGGATGCCCAACAGCGAACGGCTGATGGAACGGCCGACCTCGCGGCCCGCGCCCGTGGTGGCGGAGGACAGGAAGCTGTTCAGGTACTTTTCGGCAGTGGTCATTTCGCTGGGCTTCTTGGCCACCTTGCGTTCCTTCTGCTTGGGCTCTTCCGCCGCGGGGACCGCTTCCTGCGCCGTGGGAACGGGCACGGGATAGGCGGTCGTCTGCTGAACGGGCTGCTGATAAGCTGGCTGCTGATAGGCGGGCTGCTGATATTGCGGTGCCTGCTGGGCGGCGGGCTGGGGAACCTGCTGCATCATGTTGGGCATCACCTGCTCCTCATACTGGCCGGTGACGGGGTTGAACACCCGGAAGGTCATGGGCGCGTAAACGGGCTGGGCAGGCTGCGCGTTTTCGGCGGGCCGGGCGGCGTACTGCTCTTCCTGGGCGGGCACGGGGCGCACCACCTGGGTCTGCGTCGCGCCGGTCTGCACGAACTGGGCGGAAAGGACCTCATAGGCGCTTTCGCGGTCGAAATACTCGTCGTACTTGGTGCCGATCATATCGGTTTCCATGAACGTGGCGCGCAGTTCATCCGAAATCATGCCGATCTGGCTCTGCGGCGGCAGGATGGTGGCCTTTTGCACGACGGAGGGCGTGCCGTCCTCCTGCAGGAAGGAAAGCAGCGCTTCGCCGGTGGCCAGCTGGGTGAGGGCGGCCTCGGTATCGAAGGCGGGGTTCACGCGGAAGGTCTGCGCCACGGCGCGGACGACCTTCTGCTCCTGCGGGGTGAAGGCGCGCAGCGCGTGCTGCACGCGGCCGGAGAGCTGGCCCAGCACATTGGAGGGCACGTCGGTGGGGCTCTGGGTGATGAAGTACACGCCCACGCCCTTGGAGCGGATCAGGCGCACGACCTGCTCGATGCGCTCCAAAAGCGTCTTGCTGCAATCGTCAAAAAGCAGATGCGCTTCATCGAAGAAGAACACCATGCGCGGCATATCCCTGTCGCCCTGCTCGGGGAGCAGCTCATACAGTTCGCCCAGCATCCACAGCAGGAAGGTGGAATACATGGCGGGCTTGCGGAACAGCTTTTCCGCGGCCAGGATGTTCACCATGCCGTTGCCGCTGTCGTCCTGGCAGAGCCAATCGCTCAGGTCCAGGGCGGGCTCGCCGAAGAACTGGTCGCCCCCCTGGTCCTCCAGGATGGCGATGGCGCGCTGGATGGCGCCCACGGTGGCCTTGGCAACATTGCCGTAATCGAGGGTGTAGCGCGCGGCGTTTTCGCCGACATAGGCCAGCATGGCCTTTACGTCCTTGAGATCCAATAGCAGCATGCCTTCGTCGTCCGCGATGCGGAAAATAATGTGGAGCACGCCGGTCTGCGTTTCGTTCAGGCCCAGCATACGCGCCAGCAGCAAAGGACCCATTTCGCTGACCGTGGTGCGCACGGGGTGGCCTTTCTCGCCATACACATCCCAGAAGGTGACGGGGCAGGCCCTAAACGGGAAATGGCTGACGCCGCAGGCTTCCAGCCGGCTGTCGATCTTGGCGCTGCCCTGGCCCGGGCAGCAGATGCCCGCCAGATCGCCCTTCACATCCGCCATGAAGACCGGAACGCCCAATTGGGAAAAGCCCTCGGCCAGCACCTGCAGGGTGACCGTTTTCCCCGTGCCCGTTGCCCCGGCGATCAAACCGTGGCGGTTTGCCATGGAGGGCAGCAGGCTTACCGCGCCCTGATCCGAAGTGCCAAGCCAGATGGTACCGTTGAGAAGCATGTGTTTTTCCTCCTTTTTTTCTGGGGGAGCCCCTGTTTTTCAAAAGCAGGTTTCCCATTGTGTGTGGTGATCTATGGAACGCACAGACGCCGCTATGCGAACACTTCCGTTTTATCCCTGGAACAGCAGGGCCGAAGCCTGGGCGCTGACGCCCTCGCCGCTGCCCTCGTACCCCATGCGCTCGGTGGTGGTGGCCTTCACGGACACCTGCGACGGCTCGATCTGGAGCGCGCCCGCGATGGCCGTGCGCATTTGAGGGATGAAGGGGGCCAGCTTCGGGGCCTGGCAGACAATGGTCACATCCACGTTGCCGATCTGAAAGCCCGCTTCCCAAAGGCGTTTGCCCACTTCCTCCAGCAGCAGGACGGACGAAATGCCCTTGTATTTTTGATCGCTGTCCGGGAACAGCTTGCCGATATCGCCCATCGCCGCCGCGCCAAGGAGGGCGTCGATCAGGGCGTGGAGGGCGGCGTCCGCGTCGCTGTGGCCGAGCAGGCCCTTTTCATAGGGGACCAAAACCCCGCCGAGCCACAGCTCCCGGCCCTCCACGAGCCGATGCGCGTCAAAGCCCGTGCCGACGCGCGGGATCAGCATGCCGCCTGCCATTTTGAGATCCTCCCGTGAGGTGAGCTTGATATTATCCGGGCTGCCCGGCACCAAGCGCACCGAAAAGCCCGCCGCCTCCATCAGCGCCGCGTCGTCCGTATAGCGGCCGGGCGCCGTTTCGTGGGCCTTCCGCAGATCCCGGACGAGAAAGCCCTGCGGGGTCTGCATCTGCCAAAGGGTGCTGCGGTCCAGGGTCTCTATCACCCTGCCGTCCGCGTCCGCGCGCTTTACGGTGTCCCGCGCGGGCACCGCGGCGACGCCGCTGCCGTACGCTTCGATGCTTTCAAGGACCCGCCGGATGATCGCATCCGTCACAAAGGGCCGGGCCCCGTCATGGATGAGCGCCGCTTCCGCGTCCGGCGGAAGCGCATCAAGCCCGCTTCGGGCTGAAGCCTGGCGGTCTTCCCCGCCCGGCACGATGGCCACAGGATGGCAGCCGTAGGCGCTCAGAGTTTCCTGAAACAAGCCTTCCTCGCCCTTTCGCGTCACCAGCACAGCCCCGGCCGTTTCTTTCGCAAACGCGCGGAAGGCGCGCACGATCGCCGGCACGCCGCCGATCCTGAGCAGCGTTTTGTTGTCCCTGCCGCCCATGCGGGTGCCGCTTCCGCCGCACAGCAGGATCGCATAGGAAATCATGGCTTTTCGTCCTCCGCCAGCGCCCGGATCACCGCGCCGTAGATCTGGGACGCCCTGCCGGGCCACCGGTTCATCCAGTCATAAGCGATCTCGCGGCTGGGCACGCACAGGCTGATCCGCATCATTTCGGCATCTTTCTCGGTCACGGTCAAGGTCAATTCATAATCGCCCCGGGGCGTTTTGCGGATCTCCTGGCCAAGCTGCGCCTCCGTCTTGAACCGCTGCCGCCACAAAGCGCCCTGCTCGGCGATCACGTTTTTCAGGCTCTGGGGCACCCGCCCGCCAAACAGCCGCAGCGCCTCGTCCCCCGCCTGGGTAGCCATATAATACGTGCCCGCCCGCCGCTTCTGCCGCGCCGCCTGGCCGCGGTCGCACAGGTCGTTCAGGGCGAACATCATCTCAAAATAATTGGTCAGGTTTTGCTCCGCCAGGAATTGCAGCAGCTGCGTATCCGTGCAGGGGCCCAAATGCATCAGGCTGTACAGCACGATCAAACGCTGCTCGTCTTCCGGCGTCCGGCGCGGGGGTTCGATCCGCATGTGGTGCCTCCCTAACGTCCATCAATATCCATACAAATGTCCAACTTTTATTATTCTCAACCCATTTCGGAAAATCCTGCAAAACGGACGCCGGTTTTGAAAAAAATGTCATGGCTCCGCCGCTCGCGGAAATCAAAAAGCCGCCCTGCCTCTCCTCCCGATCGCGCCGGGCGAAAGGAGGGGCGGGGGCGGCCATCGAACGGTTTACCTGTCTTCCCGGAAATAGGACAGGCCCAGGGAAGAGGGCGGCTGGTTTTCGCGCTTATTGCGGATGCTGGAAATAATGAGCACCAGCACCGTGACCACGTAGGGCAGCATTTTGAGGAGCGGCTTGGTGGACATGGTGACGCGGATCCAGTCGATGTTGGTGATGTAGCTGGAGCAGGAGAAGAGCAGGCCGAACACGGTGGAGCCGATGATCGTCACATGCGGCCGCCACAGCGCGAAGATGACCAGCGCGATGGAGAGCCAGCCAAACGCCTCCAGGCTCAGATACGCTTCCTGGGAGGCCATGTAGTCGATGATGTAATAGAAACCGCCAAGGCCCGCGATGCCGCTGCCGATGCAGGTGGCGGCGTACTTATACCGGGATACGTTGATGCCCACCGCGTCCGCGGTCGCGGGGTTTTCGCCGACGGCGCGCAGATGCAGCCCCACCTTGGTGCGGTAGAGCACCCAGCTGGACGCGATGGCGACGGCGATGGCCAGGAAAAAGAGCACGCCCAGGCATTGCATACTGTCCTGCCGCCCGGCGAAGGGCCAGCGGTAGAGCGCCTTGGGGCCCACCAGATACACGGTGGCGTCGAGCTTGCTCATGATGACCTTCATCAGGCCCACGCCGAACGTGGTCAGGGCCAGGCCGGTCACGTTCTGGTTGGCGCGCAGGGTCACGGTCAGGAAGGAATAGATGAGGCCCATCAGCATGGACATCGCCAGGGCAGAGAGGATGCCCGCCGTCACGATCAGCACCGGCGGCAGGCCGGATTTGCCGATCAGGTTCAGCATCAGGCAGCCGCCCGCGCCGCCCATGCACATGATGCCGGGGATGCCCAGGTTCAGGTGCCCGGCCTTTTCGGTGAGGATCTCGCCCGTGGAGCCGTACATGAACGTCGCGCCGAAGGCCAGGGAGTCGATCAGGAAATTCAGCCAGATATTCATGCCGCTTTCCCTCCTTTGGCGGTCTTCTTCCCGCAGCCGCGGAAATGCACCTGGTAATTGATGAAAAATTCGCTCCCGATGATGAAGAACAGGATGATGCCCACGATCACTTCCGGCAGCGCGCCGGACACGTTGAAGTCCTGGCTGATCTGGGCCGCGCCCTGGTTGAGCAGCTGGATGAGGCCCGAGGTCAGGATCATGAAGATCGGGTTGAATTTGCCAAGCCAGGCCACCATGATCGCCGTAAAGCCCTGCCCGCCCACGGAGTTGGCGGTGATGGACTGGTCCAGGCCCGCGCCGATCAGGTATCCGGTGAGGCCGCAGAGCATGCCGCTCAGGATCATCGTGCGGATAATGACCTTGCGCACGTTGATGCCCACGTACTGCGCCGTGCGCACGCTTTCGCCCACGACGCTGATCTCATACCCCTGCTTGGAAAAATTCATATACACGAACAGCGCCGCATCCAGCGCCAGCACCACCAGGATGATCAGCAGATAATCATTGCCGCCGACGACGGGCAGCTTGGCCTGCTTCAGCTTGGGCAGCGCGCCGGAGCCGTTGGTGACCCATACCTCCAGGAAAAAGGAGACCAGGAAGGTGGCCACATAGTTCATCATCAGGGTGAACAGGGTTTCGTTGGTGTTCCATTTGGCCTTGAACAGCGCGGGGATCACCGCCCAGACCGCGCCCGCCAGCAGGGCGGCCAGGAGCATCAGCGTCAGCAGCGCCCAGGAAGGCAGCCGGTCGCCCGCGTAGAAGGCAACCGCGATCGCCCCCAGCACGCCGACCAGCGTTTGCCCCTCCCCGCCGATATTCCAAAACCGCATGCGGAAGGCGGGCGTCAGCCCCAGGGCGATGCACAGCAGAATGGACAGGTTTTTCAGGAATTTCCACAGCTTGCGGGGTGTGGAGAACGAGCCGCGGATGAACGCGTTATAAAAATCCCAGATCTTTTCCGGCTTCTGCTGGATCTTTTCGATCAGCACGAACGCCACGAGCCCGCACACCACCAGGCCCAGCACGATCGCCGCCAGGCGGATGAGCCAGGCCTTCAGCGGCGCAATGGTGTCTCGCTTGCTCAAATGCACGAGCGGCTCGTGCAGCTTCACGCTCTGCTGGCTCATGGCGCTTCCTCCTTTCGGGCGTCGTCGGTTTTGGTCATGAGCAGGCCGATTTCCTCTTTGGTGGCCGTGCGCGCGTCCACGATGCCCGTGACCGCGCCGGAGTTGATGACCAGGATCCGGTCGCAAAGCTCCAGCAGCACGTCCAGATCCTCGCCCACAAAGATGACGGCCACGCCGTTTTCCTTCTGCATGTTCAGCAGATGATAGATCGTGTAGGAGGAGTTGATGTCCAGGCCGCGCACGGGGTAAGCCGCCATGAGCACCTTGGGGGTGAAGGCGATCTCGCGCCCCACCAGCACCTTTTGCACGTTGCCGCCGGACAGGCGGCGCACCGGCGTGTTCACCCCGGGGGTGGACACCTCCAGGTCCTGGATGATCTCATCCGCCAGCGCGCGCGGCTTTTTGCGGTCCAGGAAGCCCGCGCGGCCCTTGCGGTAGGAACGCAGCATCATGTTGTCCGTGATGCCCATGGAGCCCACCAGGCCCATGCCCAGCCGGTCCTCCGGCACGAAGGAAAGCCGGACGCCCAGCTCCCGGATCTGCAGCGGCGTCCTGTGGCGCAGGTTGATGATTTCATCCTCGTTAAAGAGCACATCCCCGCTTTCCACCCATTTGCGCACCGCGCCGGGCCGCATGCCCTGGAAGGAAACGGGATTGCCCTTTCCATCGTGGAAGGCGTTTTGCGCGCCCAGCTCCCTGACGCGCTTCATGCTCTTATGGAAGAAGGTGACGGGCTTATTTTTCTTGGGGTTATGGAAAATGATTTCCCCGGTCACGGCGGGCTGCAGGCCGGAAATGGATTCGAGCAATTCCCGCTGCCCGCTGCCCGCGATGCCCGCGATGCCCAGGATCTCGCCGCCGCAGGCGGTAAAGCTGACGTCGCGCAGCACGTGCACGCCCTCGGCGTCATACAGGTTCAGGTTTTTCACGAACAGGCGCGGGGCGGCGTTTTTCGGCTCGGTCCGGTTGATGTTCAGGCTGATTTTTTTGCCCACCATCATTTCGGTCAGTTCGTTTTCGTTGGTGTCCTTCGTTTCCACGGTGGCGATGTGCTCGCCCCGGCGCAGGATGGCCACCCGGTCGCTGACCTCCAGGACCTCATTGAGCTTATGGGTGATGATGATGATGGATTTGCCGTCCTCCTTCATGCGGCGAAGCACGGAAAACAGGCGGCTGATCTCCTGCGGCGTCAGCACGGCGGTCGGCTCGTCAAGGATCAGGATATCCGCGCCGCGGTAGAGCACCTTGATGATTTCCACCGTCTGCTTTTCGGACACGGACATATCGTAGATCTTTTTTTGCGGGTCGATGCGGAAGCCGTACTTTTCCGCGATCTGGGCCACCCGGGCGTTGACGGCCTTGAGGTTGTATTTTCCCTTCTCCTTCACGCCCAGCACGATGTTTTCCGCGGCGGTAAAAAGATCGACCAGCTTGAAATGCTGGTGGATCATGCCGATCCCGTTGGCGAACGCGTCCTTGGGCGAGCGGATGACCACTTCGCGGCCGTCCACGAAAATCTTGCCCTCGTCCGGGAAATAAATGCCGGCGATCATGTTCATCAGGGTGGTTTTGCCGCAGCCGTTTTCGCCCAGCACAGCCATGATCTCCCCCCGGTAAACATCCAAATCCACCTGCTTATTGGCGATCACGCCGCCAAAGCGCTTGGTGATCCCGCGCATTTGCAAAGCAAGCTGTTTTTCCACAGGCCGCCCTCCATCCGATCACGCTGACGATTGTAAATAAACGGATACGGACTGCCGCCTCACCCAAAAGGCGGCAGTCCGGTGCGATGCTTTTGTTTCTGGTTATCCGGCCCTGCGGGATCAGAACTTCTGGTTCAGCTGTTCGATGCCGTCGATGGTCGCGTCGAAGTAAGGAGCACTGCGGTACAGGGATTCATGGAAGTAGCCGTCGAACACGATCTGGGTGCCTTCCGCGAAAGCGGAGTCGGTGCCCTCGCCGGGCTTCCAGCTTTCATTCACGGCTTCGCCGTTCACGGTGATGAAGCCTTCCTTGGCGGTGTCGAACACGTGCAGCGTGCCGGCGATCATTTCGGCCTTGGCGGCGTCGATGGCTTCCTGGGTGCCGGGGGCGGCGACGGCTTCGTTCAGATCGGTCACGACGACGGAGCCGGCTTCCAGGGTGCCCACCCAGTCGGTCAGGATCGTTTCGCCGTTGATGGCGGCGGTGATGATGTATTCAAAGTAAGGCGCCCAGTTGATGCGGGAGTAGACCAGGTAGGTGTTGGGGCAGCTGGCCTTGGTGGAAATGTTGTAGCACACGTTGGGGATACCGGCGTTCTCGCACGCGGTGGGAGCGCCCATGGAGTCAGCGTGCTGGCTGATCAGGTCGCAGCCCGCGGCGATCAGGGCCTCGGCGGCGGCCTTTTCTTCTTTTTCATCGTACCAGGAACCGGTGAACTGCACCTTCATGGTCACATCGGGGCAGACGGACTTAGCGCCCAGATAGAAGCTGGTGTAGCCGGAAACCACTTCGGCGTAGGTGTAAGCGCCAACGTAGCCCATCAGGGGCGTTTCGCCCTTCAGCTTGCCTTCTTCCTTCAGCTGGTTGAGCTTCATGCCGGCGGCGATACCGGCCAGGTAGCGGCCTTCATAGATATCGGCGAAGGCGTTGTACAGGTTCGGATAGCCCTTGAGGTGGGCCAGGTCGCCGGTGGCGTGGAAGAAGAGGACGTTGGGGTTGGCGGCAACCACGTCGTCGGTATAGAACTGATGGCCGTAGCTGTCAAAGAAGATCATGTTGCAGCCTTCGTCGATCAGGTCCAGGGCGGCTTCGGCGCACTGGTTGGATTCCGGCTGGTTGCGGGAAATGATCAGCTGGTCTTCGCTCAGGCCCAGGTTGGCGAACGCTTCGGTGACGCCGTTGATGAAGTTCATGTCGTAGGTGGAATCTTCGTCATGCAGCAGGATCACGCCCATTTTGATGTTTTCTTTGGCGATGCCTTCCGCCACGGCGGGAACCAGGCCCACGCACAGCGCCAGCGCGATCAGCAGAGCAAGCAGTTTCTTCATAGATTGTTTCCTCCTCCTGAAATGTTCTTTCAGAAATATATTTGGATCAATCGTCCGCCAGCAGGATGCGCCCATCCTCGATGCCGGTAACGACTGCCAAAGACGATAGTTTGACGCCCATGGCGCGCAGGTTTTTGCCGCCGGGCATGAAGCCCTTTTCGATGCCGATGCCGATGCCGATCACCTCGCACCCCGTCTGGGCACACAGGGCCATCATGCCCTGGCACGCCTGGCCGTCGGCCAGGAAATCGTCCACGATCAGCACCCGGCTGCCCTGGGGCAGATAGCTCTTGTCCACGCGGATCACGTTTTCGCGTTTGTGGGTGAAGGAGTAAACCTTGGCCTGCGCTACGTCCGGGCTCTGCACCACGGTGGCCGCTTTCTTGGCGAACACCACCGGCAGATCCCCCAGCGCGCGCGCCGTGGTCATCGCCAGGGCGATGCCGCTGGCTTCCACCGTCAGCACCAGATCCGGCTTGTCCTCCTGAAAACGCGCGGCGAGTTCTTCGCCCATGCGAAACAGAAGGCCCGTTTCAATGCGGTGGTTCAAAAACATGTCCACCTTGACGATGTCCTGATCGATCCCCCGGCCCAGCCGGATGATCGCATCCTTCAGCTCCTGCATGGATCGCGCCTCCTCCAATCGTAAAAAACCGAACATTTTGAGGAAATACAGATTTATTGTACAGAAAAAGCGCGAAAAATGCAAGCCTTTTTTCAAAATATTCCGTTTGATTTTTTAATATGATGGATATGGGCGGTTTTTTTCCGGACGCTTGTCCAAACTGCCTATTTTCAGCGATTTTTCTTCATGGATTCGGGCAAAGGGCATTTGTTTCCGGCGGGCAAATGTGATATACTGGAAAAAACGCTTCCGGGCGAAACCAATGAGGATGGGTATGAAAACACTGATCGAGCTGTACGACGAGCAGCCCATTGAAAACGTGCTGGGCGCGGAAATGTTCCGGCCTCAGGAGATGGTGCTCATCTGCCCGCCGGACGTGAAAAAAAACACCGGGCTGCTCAAAAGCCTGAAAGCCTATTTCAGGCATCGGGGCTGCCCGGTGAAGGTGACCTTTGTTTCCACGAGCCTGCTGGACGCGGTGAAGGTGGAGAACACGCTGCGCCAGGTGCTGCAAAGCCGCGAGGACTGCGCCATCGATATCAGCGGCGGCAGCGACGCGGCGCTCTTTGCCGCCGGCGCCATCAGCGGACAGACGCCGGTGTTCACCTACAGCTGGAAAAAGAACACGTTTTTCGAGATCAAAAACGCGCCGTTTGCCCGCGATCTGCCCTGCACCATCCGTCTGAACGCGGAGGCCTGCTTCCTGATGGCGGGCGGCACGCTGCTTCCCGGGCGCGAGGATAACCGGACGCTCAAAGCCCGCCTGCCGCAAATCGACCGGCTCTTTTCCGTATACTGCGCGCATCGCCGCGTATGGAACCGCCAGGTGAGCTATTTCCAGAAGCTGGCCGCCGCGGGCGAAAACGGGCTGACCGCCCGGGGCGGCCGCACGGGCAAGGCCGACCATGGGATGGTCACCGCGGACGAGGGATTGCTCCGGGACCTGGAGGCCGCCGGCCTGATCCGGGCGCTTTCCGTGACGGACGACGAGGTTTCCTTCCGCTATGCGGACGAAACGGTGCGCTTCTGGCTGCGCGATATGGGCTCCGCGCTCGAGCTCCAGGTCTACCGCGCGTGCCTCGCCGCCGATTGCTTTGACGACGTCATCCTCAGCGCGGTGGTCAATTGGAACGCCGACGACGCGCGCCGCAACGCCGTCACCAACGAAATCGACGTGATGGCCGTGCGCGGCATCCAGCCCGTGTTCATCAGCTGCAAGAGCAGCGAAATCAAAACCGAGGCGCTCAACGAGCTCGCCGTCCTGCGCGATCGCTTCGGCGGCAAGCTCTCCCGCGCTTTGATCGTCACCTCCGCCTCCCCCGGCAAAAGCCGAAGCGTCATGCGCCGCCGCGCCGCCGAATTGGGCATCGAGGTCGTCGAATGGGACGATCTGCAAACGGAACGGCTCGCCGAACGGCTGCGGGCGAAATAACCGTTGAAAACGCCGCGGCGGGCGATGCTGTCCGCCGCGGCTTCCTTATGCCGTATCATCCTCTTTCTCTTCTAACACGATTGAATGAAATAGATCGGGGCAGCTCCTTCCCTGGGCGTTCAGGACAGGGCTGCCGCCCGGCCTGCACTCCACGCCCGTTCAGGATGACATGCCGGGGTTCTGTCATTCTGAGCCAGCGGAGCGCCGCGTTCGCTTGCGCCCGCCGCAGACGGGTAGAATCTCCCAACAGATTTACCATTCAAGATTTTAGAGAAGAAACAGTATCCAAAGCGCCCGTCACGCGGCCTGGTCCTTCCTGGCAAACAGGGCGTCCAGGCTCATCCCGCAGTCCAGCACCTCCTGGATGCGGCGCGCTTCCTCCAGATACAAGGGGGAAAGGCCCCGCAGCTTCCTGCGCACGGAGGTATAGGTCAGCCCCGTTTTTTCCGCCAGCGTCCTGCTGTCCCAGCCCCGCAGATACATCTGTACCAACACCTGCAAATAAACACAGTCGCCACGCATTTTCATGATTTGAACCCTCCTCATGCTTAATAAGAACATTTGTTCTCTTTTTCGATGACAGTATACCGCTTTTTTCCGTCCCTGTCAACCACCGTCCTGAAAAAGACAGTCATTTATTCCCATCATGCGTTCTTTTTGCTTTTCACGCGCAAATCCATACGCTGCGAAAAGAGGCCGGCCCAAACGGCGGCGTTTTTTCGCTTTCGGTTCCGCTTTGCCGAAAACATAAAATTTTTGCTTCTGTGCGGGAAAAATGCGCCTTGACGGCGCTTGTCGAATGGGATATACTTTGCGTGTCAGGTTTTCGTTTCGCGATCAGAAAACAAGATATGAAGAAGAGGGGGAAGAATCCACATGAAAAAAACGCTTGTTTGTCTGCTGATCGCCGTGCTGGCGCTTTCCACGGCCCTGCCCGCGCTGTCGGAAATCAAGAGCGGCGACGTCATCACGTTCGGAACCTTTGAACAGAATAACAATTCCAAGGACGGCAAAGAGCCGATCGAATGGCTGGTGCTGGAGACGGATGGCAGCCAGGCGTTCCTGCTCAGCCGCTATGTGCTGACATGCAGGAAATTCAACGGCAGCAAGTCGATGAACCTGTCCTGGAGCAGCTCCTCCATCAGAAAATGGCTGAACGACAAGTTCCTCGACGGGTTTTCCAAGAAGGAGCAGGCGGCCATCGTAACAACGACGGTGGACAACAGCGCCGCGCAGTCGGAAACCGGCGCCTGCAGCGGCGGGAAGGAAACCAAGGACAAGGTGTTCCTGCTGAGCTACGCTGAATTGAATACGTATTTCCCCGAGCGGGCGGACAAGCGGGCGGTCTATACCGACAGCGCGATCAAAGCGGTCAACGACGGATCGATGACCTTTGCCAAGCTGAAAAAATTCTTAACGGAATCTTACGACGGGTGCTATCTTTGGTATCTGCGTTCTTTTAAGGAAGACATGTTTACCGGCGCGCCTTTCCCGGAACTGATCCATGAGGACGGGGACACCAGCTTTATCGGCTGCAGCCCCATCCTGGTCTATGGCATCCGTCCCGCGCTGGTGCTGGACCTGGACAAGGGCGAAAAGTACATCCAGGTGGTCGAACCCGCGGACTGATCCGCATGCGCGCGGAAGGGGATCCCCGCCCGCCGCGCTTAGCGGTATGCTGAAAAAAATCCACGTAAGGAAGCGATCACATGCTGTTTATCGGTATCTGCGGCGCGAGCGGGTCCGGCAAAACCACGCTGGCCTGGGAATTGGTTCGGGATATGGGCGTGGAGAGCGTGGTCCTCAACCAGGACGCCTACTATACGGATCATTCCGATCTCACGTTTGAGGAAAGGACGCATCTCAACTACGACGAGCCGGGCATCTTCGACCACGACCTGCTCTATCAGGACGTGTGCGATCTGATGGCCGGCAGGCCCATCACCCGCAAGGCCTACGATTTTACGGAGCACCGCCGCTGCGATACCACGCAGATCATTTACCCCGCCCCCGTGCTGATCCTGGAGGGCATCCACGCGTTTTATGACGATCGGCTGCGTGAAAAAATGTTCCTCAAGCTCTATATCAACGTGGAGCCGGACATTTGCCTCCTGCGCCGCATCAGCCGCGATATCAAGGACCGCGGCCGCCAGATCGACAACATCGCCGAGCAGTACCTTTCCACCGTCAAGCCCATGTACGACCGCTGGATCCGCAATTATATCCACCACGCGGACGTCGTGGTGATGAAGGGCGGCAAGGATACGCGCATCGTGCCCATCCTGGCCGGGTATCTGCAAAGCACGCTGGGAGAAAAGCAATAAACACAAAGAAGAACAGCGAGGGCGTTTGAAGCGCTCCCGCTGTTTTTTGCTGCGCTCACGGTTTTTCTTCCTGTTCCCCGCGCCAAAGGAGCAGGTTTTCCCGTTTGTCCAAAGGGCCCATGGCATAGTCCGATTCATCCGTGAGGTTGAGCAGCGGGCAGCGGACCGCGCGGTTGTATGCCTTCGGATGGCCTTCGACCACGCGGCGGCCCGGCGCCTTGAAGTCCGGCTCCTCCCAGTAGGGATCGAAAAGCGCGATTTCCTCTTCATTCAGGATGGCGGTCAAAAGCACGTAATGCGGAATGCCGCCCGCCGTGCAGCGCATCACGGCGCAGCCGCCGCGCCGGAGGCATTGCCAGGTTTGGGTGCCGGGCGCGATTTTAGCATCCTGATCGTCCAGGAATTTTGCCCTGATCGGGAAGCCGCAGCCCTTGCCATACCCATTGAACCAATCGGCCATATAGCGCATGGCGGCCTTGCTGGTGCCACGGCAGCCCAGATGCCCCTTTTCGCAGTAAGTATCGTTGCCCATCACCCAGATCTGCTTGAGGATGCCGGGCTGGATCTCCTCGCGCTCAAACAGGAACCGGATGGCGTTGGTCATGCACGTCGGCCCGCAGTCGTATTCCGACGATTGATAGATCAGATCGTTCTTCAAAATGCTCCCCTCTTTTTCAGCAGTCGCTTGCTAAATGATAAAATCGCTTTCCCCCGTTACCCCTCCGCGTTCCTCGGATCCAGGGCGTCGCGGAGGGCGTCGCCCACGAAGTTGATGCAGACCACCAGGAGCACGATCACCGTGCCCGCGGGCACCCAGAGCCAAGGCTTATCGGTGAGCACGGAGAGCGATTCCGCGCCCTGGAGGATATTGCCCAGGGACGGTGTGGGCTTTTGCACGCCCATCCCGAGGAAGGAAAGCGCGGCCTCGTCCAGGATGGAGAGGGCGAACACGCTGGTCGCGTAGACCAAAACCGGCGCGATGGTATTGGGCAGGATCTCGGAAAACAGGATGTACCGCCCCGGCATGCCGGAAGCCAGGTCATTCTTGACGAAGTTCGTTTCGCGAAGCGAGAGCACGTTCCCCCGCACCAGCCTGGCGACCCCGGGCCAATCCACAAACCCCAAAATCAGCACGATCGACCACATGCCCGGCTGAAAAATGGCCGCGGCGACCAGCACCAAAAGGATGTAAGGAAAGCTCATCACCATATCGGTAAAGCCCATGATCGCCTTGTCGATCGCGCCGCCGAAATAGCCGCTGACGAGGCCCAGCGCCACGCCGATCAGCGTCGAAATCAGGGTGGCGAGCAGGCCCACCAGCAGGCTCACCCGCATGCCGTACAGGATGCGGGAAAACATGTCGCGGCCGATCTTGTCCGTTCCCAAAATATGCTCCGCGGTGGGCGGCTGTGAAAACGCGCCGGTCGGCTTGGTCGGCTCGTACGGGGTGATCCACGGGGCCAGCAGCGCCATGAGGATCAGCGCGGTCAGCACAAAAAGGCAGACCACCGCCGCCTTGTGCCGGACAAAGCGCCGAAGCAGGGGCCCGTATTTGCCGGAGAGATCCTTCTTTCGCATCCTGACCCTCCCCTCAGTATTTGATGGTGGGATCGGCCAGCGCGTAGAGGATGTCCGTCATCAGGTTGGACAGGAGCACCCCCACGGCGGACAGCAGACACACGCCCATGATGACCGGATAATTGCGGGTGAGCACCGCGTCCCACGTCACCTGCCCCAGGCCCGGCCAGGAAAAGAGCTGCTCCACGATCACCGCGCCGCCAAAGAGCGTGGGGATCTGCATGCCGATCACCGTGATGATGGGCAGGAGCGCGTTGCGCAGCGCGTGCTTTCGGATGACGATCCGGCGGCCCAGCCCCTTGGCCTTCGCCGTGCGCAGATAGTCCATTTCCAGGATCTCCAGCACGGCGGAGCGGATGTAGCGGATGTTGCCGCCCGCGACGCCGGTGGCGAGCACGAGCGAGGGCATGATAAGGTGCCTCGCCACATCCCACGCGTCGCCTCCGGTGCCCGGGGTATACATGCCGCTGGAGGGCAGAAGATGCAGCTTCACCGTAAAAAAGTACACAAAGATCAGCGACAGGAAAAAGCCCGGGACGCTCGAAAACAGGAACGACGCGGACACCACCGCGTAGTCCCGCTTCTGATAGCGGTGCACGGCGCTGTAAATGCCCGCCGGAATGGCGATCAAAAGCCCCAGCGCCATGGAAACGCCCATGAGCAAAAGCGTCGGGCCCAAATGGCTCCCGATGATCTCGGAGACCGGCTGGCCGCTCTTATAGGCAAAGCCGAGGTTGCCATGCAGCACTTCCGTCAGCCAGTTCCAATACTGCACCCAGATCGGCTGGTTCAGCCCCCACTGCGCCGCGCGCGCGGCAATCGCGCCTTCGGTGACGCGCGGGCCGGTCATCATGTCCAGGGGGCTTCCGGCCAGGGACATGATGAGATAATCGATCACCGTGATCCCCAGCAGCACGGGAAGGACGAGCAGCAGCTTTTTGAGCACATATTTCCACATCCGTTCATCCCTCCCATGCCCTGTCGCAGCAGGTAATGTGCGCGCTTTGCCCGGGCAAAGGCTTCGTCTCGGCCCGATAGGACAGGCACTTTTCCTGCGCGTACGGGCAGCGGTGATAAAGCGGGCACGCGTCCCGGGGCGGATGATCGTCCATTTCGCCCCGGAGCGAGATCCTGCTGCGGCCGCGCTGCGCAATATCCGCGCTGGGCGCGGCGTCCAGCAGGGCGCGGGTATAGGGATGCGCCGGATGATCGAACAGCGCGTCCGACGGGCCCGCTTCCACCACCTGCCCCATGTACATGACGGCGATCCGGTGGCTCACGTAATGCACCGCGCCCAGCCCATGGCCGATAAAAAGATAGGTCAGGTTCATCTGCTCCTGCAGGGCGCGAAGGAGATTGAGGATCTGCGCCTGAACGGACACATCCAGCGCGCTCACCGGCTCGTCCAGCACGATCAGATCGGGGTTCAGGCTCAGCGCCTTGGCGATGCACACGCGCTGGCGCTGGCCTCCGGAAAACTCGTGCGGATAGCGGTTTTTCATTTCCGGGTTCAGGCCCACCATGGAAAGCAGCTCTTCCGCGCGTTTTTCGGCCTGCCTGCCCTTGGCGATGCCGTGATAGGCCATGGGTTCGCCAAGGATGTCCAGGACGCGCTTCCTGGGATTGAGGGACGAGCCGGAATCCTGAAACACCATCTGGAACCGCGGCCGAAGAAACCGTCTGCGGCCCTCGGGCAGATCATCCACCCGTTCGCCCCGGAAATACACCTCGCCCTTCGTGGGCTTTTCCAGGCACATCAAAAGCCTCGCCACCGTGGATTTTCCGCATCCGCTTTCGCCCACGATGCCGAAGGTCTCGCCGGGAAAGATCTGAAAGCTCACGTCCCGCACCGCGGAGAACGTGCGGGAAAAGAGGGCGTTTTCGCCCGTGATCCTGTACTCCTTGCACAGCGAGCGCACCTCGGCGACCGGCGTTTCAGGCATGATCTTCACCTCCAAGCGCCCTGGGGCAGCGGCACAGGCGTCCCGGGGCCGGGGAAATGAGCCGGTCCTTTTCCTTGTCCGGGCAGTTTTCGCCCCACGGGCAGCGGGGCGCAAAGCGGCAGCCCGTCATCAGGCCGTATTGCTCCGGCACGCGGCCGGGAATGGCGTAGAGCAGGACGCTCCGATCGTCATGCAAGCCCGGCACCGCGCGCATCAGGGCCCGGGTATAGGGGTGCGCCGGGCGGGAAAGCAGGGTTTCCGCGTCCGCCTCCTCCACGCACTGGCCCGCGTACATCACCACCACCCGATCCGCGATCTCCGCCACCACGCCGATATCGTGCGTGATGAGCAGCACCGCCATGCCCTCCTCGTCCCGAAGGGATTTGAGCAGCTGGATGATCTGGTACTGGATGGTCACGTCCAGGGCGGTGGTCGGCTCGTCCGCGATGAGGAGCCTCGGCTTGCAGGACAGCGCCATGGCGATCATCACCCGCTGGCGCATGCCGCCGGAGAGCATGTGGGGGTATTTTTTCATCACCTGCTCCGCGTCCCGGATGCCGGTGCGGGATAGCAGGCGCTTTCCCTCGCGCCAGGCCTCCTCCCCGGATACGCCCAGGTGGCGGCGCATGCCCTCGGTCAATTGGCTGCCGATGGTGAAGACGGGGTTCAGGCTGTACATGATGTCCTGGAAGATCATGGCGATCTCTTTGCCCCGGATCCTGTCCAGCTCCGTTTCGGAAAGCGCGGCCAGGTTTTTCCCGTCAAACAGGATCTGGCCGCCCTGCACCTTCCCCTGGCGCGAAAGCAAGCCGAGCACCGAGAGCGCGGTCACGCTTTTCCCGCTGCCGCTTTCCCCGACCAGCGAAACGATTTCCCCCGCGTTCACATCAAAAGAAACGCCGCTGACGGCGGGCATCAGCCGCTTCCCCTGGCGGAAGGATATTTCCAAATCACGGATGCTCAGCAGCGCGGGCATAAAAGGACCTCTTTCATCGGCGGGACGCGTTCGCATCGTTCAGCGCGACGGACGCGATTTCCCGCGTGGGCCAGAAAGCGCAAAGATGCAGCCGGTCAACGCGGGCGGTAAAGGGCGCGAAGGACTTTAGCAGGATGGGCAGCGCCGCGCAGACCGCGTCCGCTTCCTCCATCAGCACGGTTACGTGGGGCGTCCAGGGGTATTTCTGCGGGTATTGGCCGCAGGCGGCGTGCAGCGCGTCCAGCCCCGGGTTCCTTTCCGGCGCGCAGAAAAGCACCCTGCCGCCCGCGAACACGCCGATATGGCTAAAATGGACCTGCACCGGAGAAAACTCCGCGCAGGCCTTCCGCGTCAGCGCTTCGGCCTCCTTTTCCTTATCCGGCGGGAACGAGGCCAGGCTGATATGGTAAGGCAGCCCCGGCGTCTGCGCGCCGAGAAAGCCCGCTTCCCGCAGGGCCCCGTACCACGCGGACAGGCGGGCCTGGGCGTCGCTATCCAGATCCGCCATCAGCGTCAAAAACTGTTCCGCCATCTTCTTCTCCTTGCGCGCGCAGGGGCCGCGCAAATACCGGCGGCGGCCCCTGCATGCGGACACGTTTATTGAATATCCCAGTCTACCACGTTCAAGAAGGTGCCGTACACGTTCGGCGCGGCGTTCAGCAGGCGGTTGCTTTTAACGCCCAGCGTGCCCAGCACCCAGCCGGAAATCATCGCCACGTCGCGCTGCATGATCCGGTCCACGATCAGGTACTGCGCGATGATCGCGTCCACGTCGGTCAGCGCCTGGCTCAGGGCCAGGGCTTCGCCCACCTCGTCGTTGCCGTAATTCGTCCAGCTGCCTTCGCCGCCCAGCAGCCAGGCCACGTCGGTGTAGGGATCCACGGGCTCATAGGTGTATTCCACGCTCAAAATATCGTGCTCGCAGTTGTTGGCGACCTCGATCAGGTTATCCAGGTTCACGGTGCGGATCTCGATCTTAAGGCCGATTTCCTCAAACATCGCCGCGAAGTATTCCACAGCCTGGCCCCAGGTGGTTTCATTGGCGTTCACGTACCAGACAAGGTCCGTCCTTGCGCCGTCGGCCTTCGCTTCCGCGATCAGGGCCGCGGCCTTTTCGGGATCGTAGGGCGTAAGGCCCAGGTCCTTGCTGAAATAGGGGGAGGCGGGCACGAGGAAGCCGTCCACCAATTCGCCGTTGCCCTGGAGCAGCGCGTCAAACATGGTCTGGCGGTCCATGCCGTACAAAAGCGCCTGGCGGATCCGGAGATCAACGTTCGCGGTATTGATGAAAATGGATTCATTGGTGATGGGCGTGCTGTCCACGGTGGTCACATTGGTCAGGGCGCGCACGGCGCCGTAATCCTCCACGGGGATGGAGCCCATGGTCGGCTGCACCAGGTCGATTTCGCCGCTTTTGAGGCCGGAAAGCATCTGCGCCGCGTTGACCACGTTAAAGTTCAGGTACTTGATCTTGGCTTCGCCCAGGAAGCAGTTGGGGTTGGCCTGGTAATGCACGTAATGCTGGAGGTCCGCTTCCGTGATAAAGTACGGGCCGTTAATCACGTCGGCCTTGCTGAGCCAGGCGTAGGTGAGCAGGTCTTCCCGCGGCACGTCCTTGAGCACGTGCTCGGGCACGGTGAACAGGTAGCGGCCAAAGTTGTTTTCAAAGGTATAGAGGGCGGTGGGCCATTTGGTGGTGACGGTGAGCGTCTTTTCGTCGATCACCTTGACGCCGCTGATTTCCTTTTCGCCGGAGGCGATAAAGCCGTCGTCGTCCGTGCCTTCCACGGCGTAAAGGGGCAGCGCGATGTTGGCGGACACGGGATCGGCGCCGATGGCGAGGGTAAAGGCCACGTCGGACGCGGTCACGGGCTCGCCGTCGCTCCAGCACGCGTTATCCTGCAGGGTGATGGTAAAGGTCAGGTTGTCTTCGGTGGTGATGGACTTGGCCAGCTGGGGCACGAATTCCAGCTCGGCGTTCAGCTCCACCAGCGGCAGGAATACCAGGGAAACGGCGTATTTGACCACGATCGTATTGTCCACGGCCAGGGGATTCAGGGTGGTCAGGGTGCTGGTGACGCCGATATTGACGGATTTATCCTCCGCAACGGCCGCCCCGAGCACGGACAGCGCGAGCGCCAGCGCCAGCAGCAGAGAAAGCAGCTTCTTCATGTTTCTTTCGTTCCTCCTTATCATTTTTATATCCTCATGCCGGAAAACCCGGCAGGAAAAACGTCTTTCAGGGCTGCGCCGCGCGCCGGATGGCCAGCTCCGCAAAGAAGCGGGCGGCGGGATAGAGGGCGTTTTCGTCCACCCGGAACAGGGGATGATGGTTGGCGTACTCCCCGCCCGTGCCCACGCGGATGAACGCGCCGGGCCGGTTTTTCAGGTACTCGCTGAAATCCTCGCCGCCCATGGTGTTGGCCTGCTGCCGGACGGAAAAGCCCATGTCCAGGGCGATTTTTTTCGCCTCCTCGCACAGCGCCGCGTCGTTGACGACCGGGCCCGGGCCTTTCTCCCAGGCGATCTCGCCCTCGCAGCCGTGCGCCTGCGCGATGGAGGAAACGAGGGTGTCCAGCCGGGCGATCGTATCCCGCCTGAGGTCTTCGTTCAGGGTGCGCAGCGTGCCCTGGATCTCCACCTTTTCCGGCACGATGTTCCAGGTGGAGCCCGCCCGGATATGGCAGAAGGAGAGGACCGCCGGCTCAAACGCGTCCTTGCGCCTCGTCAAAAGGGTTTGGGCCGAAAGGATCAGCGCGGCCATGGCGGGAACGGGATCGACGCCCTGGTGCGGGTTGCCCGCGTGCGCGCCCTTGCCCAGGATGCGGATGGTGAAGGCGTCCGGCGCGGCCATCACCGGGCCGGGCTTGATGCCCAGCACGCCGGATGGAAAGGCCGGGTAGGTATGGCAGGCGTAAAACTCCGCCGCGTCCTTAAGGAGCGGGCTTGCCGCCGCGACGCGGCCTCCCCGGGAAATTTCCTCCGCGGGCTGGAACACGATCTTGACCGTGCCGCGCAGCGCAGCCTGCCTCTCCTTGATCAGCAGCGCCGCGCCCAGCATGCAGGACGTGTGGAAATCGTGGCCGCAGGCGTGCATGACGCCCGGCGTCCCGGAGCGGTAGGGCACGTCCGCCTCCTCCTGGATGGGCAGGGCGTCCATATCCGCCCTTAGGCCGATCACGCGGCCCGGCTGTTTTCCTTCGATCACCGCGATCATACCCGTTTCAAGGCCAGCGGGGTAATACGGAATGCCCGCCTGATCCAGCATTTCCTTGAGTTTTTGCGTGGTGCGCGTTTCCTGCAGGCCCAATTCGGGATGGCTGTGCAGATCCTCAAAAAACGCGATCAATTCCTGCTGTGTCACTGCGCTTTCCCCCTGACGAATGAAAAAACGGGGCCCCGCGTGCGTGTGCCCCGATGGTTTTCGGTCCTGGGCCTGATCGATTACGCCCGGCAGTCGCACCGCGAAACAGGCTGCGTTTCGCAGCCGGGCATACACATACGCAAAAGCCGATCATAGCTTTTTTTCACGGCGGCTGCCTCCTTTCTGAAATTGTCTGCATCATATCATGATTTGCCCCGTTCGTCAAGAAATACTATGTTTCTTTGCTGTGCAAAAAAGCGGAAGAGGTTCGTCGCCTCTCCCGCAAAAGCATCACTGGAACACCTTGGGCGCTTTGGCCAGGGACTTGTACAGTATCAGGCCCAGCACGCCGCAGGCGATCACTTCGCCCGCGCCCACGGTCAGCATCAGATACCACCAGGCGTCAGGCACGCCGTACACCTTTTGCAGCACGAAGGGCACGATGACGGCGTTGCTGAGCACCGGGGGGATCCAGGCCAGCAGCGGTTTCCTGCGCAGCAGCAGCGTGCCCACGGCCCCGATCAGGGTCGCAAGGCTGCCGAACACCACGTCCCACGGGGCGCAGCCGGTGATGAGGTTTGCCAGCACGCATCCCACCGTCAGCCCCGGAACCGCCGAGGAAGTAAAGCAGGGCAGGATCGTGAGCGCCTCGGACAGGCGCACCTGGATGGCGCCGCTGGCCAGGCCGAAGGCGTTCGCCAGCATCGTGAGCACAACGTAGAGCGCGGCGATGGCGCCGCCCATGCTCAGGGTTTTGACATTGAAAGACTGTTTCATGCCAATTCTCCTCCTATAAGGACGCGCGGCGGGCGCATCCTGTTTTTTCCGGATGGGTGGCGCAGCGGGTACGCATCATCCGACGCCGATCAACAGTCGGCAATCAGGAATGTTACCATATTTTTTGCCGTATGGCAAGCAAAAAACGGCGCATACTATGGGCGGACCCCATCAACACGAAAAGGAGACAAAAAAATGGCTGAGAAAAAGAACCAGTGCATCCATTGCTCGGTGGAATCCTGCCGGCACCTGAAGGAAGAACAGGGCGTTTGCGGTCTGGAGAGCGTGCAGATCGCCCCCACGCCCATGGCCTTTTCCGGCGATCCCGCCGATGAAAGCATGTGCAAGAGCTATGAAACGAAATAAACCCGTTCCGCCGCAGATACGGCCCGACCCCATGCAGGCCGCGTCCATGACCGAGTGCACCGGCATCCTGCCCGCGCAGATCGAAACGGACGACGAGGGCGAAAGCATCGCCGCCCTGCAAAGCATCCCGCCGGTCATCGCGCCTCACGGCAAAGACAAACGCTGAAAAAAACGCCCCTCCGGTTCCGCCGGAAGGGCGCTTCCTATGAAGGCCGTCAATCGAGGGTGGTAAACGGGATGTACTCCGTGCCCCAGAACATGGCGTAGATGGTATCGTAGCGGGGATGGGTGCGCCAGGCCCCGCTGGCGGCGGAGGTCTCGTTATCGATTTTGCACAGGGGCAGGGCGTTGCGCAGCTGCGCGATCACGCTGCGGGGCACTTCGCCCTTGCCGGAGCGCGCGTTGCAGCTGCACAGGAACAGGCGGCGCAGGCTGGTCAGCCCCATCAGGGGGGTCAGATCGTTGATGCGGTCGTTGCAGATGTTCAGGTCCACCAGATGGGTGCAGTTGGCCAGGGGCGATATATCGCTCACGTTGGTGGAGAAAAGCTCCAGGTATTCCAGGTCCTTCAGGCTTCCGATGGGGGTGATGTCCTGGAGGTTATTGTTCCGCCCCAGGATCAGTACGCGCAGCTTGGGCAGGTCGTAAAGGAAGCTCAGGTCCGTCACGTCGTTGTGCCCGATGTCCAGCGCCATCAGGTTTTTGCAGTAGCGCAGCATGGACAGTTCATCGTTGGTATGGTTGGTGCACTGGTTGTTGTGCAATGTGGAAAAGGCGGTGATGTCCGTGCGGAATCTGTGGGGCGTGCGCTCCGGATGGGTGGGATTGTTGCAGGGGATGGTGATGGTCCAGCCGAAGAACACGTCCGGGTACCGCGCGGCCATTTCGCGCATCTGGGCGCGGGTGAGGGAGCAGGAATACATGTTCACGGTTTTCAGGTTCGGAAGCTGGTCCAGGAAGCTTTCAAACTTGGAAAACGCGCCTTCCGGCAGCGCCTTGGCGCCCAGATCGACCGTATCCGTATCCTTGCGCACGGTCAGTTCCACCTTGCCCGCGGAAAACGATACCGTTTCATCGCTGACAAAGCGCGTTTCGTCCGCGGCCGTTTGCTCCGCGGGCGCCTGCGTCGGTTCGGCGGTCGGCGCGATCTTGATCAGCAGCGTTTCCCCCGTCGCCCCGCAAAAAGGCAGGCACAGCAGCGACAGCGTCAGGATGGCTGATAACAGCTTTTTCATGGCAGTCTCCTTTGCTTGATAGATTGCTTTCATTATAACACGCTTCCCTCGGAAAAGCGACAGCGGAGGGAAATTTTTGCGAAAAGAAAAAACCCGCCACAAAGCGGGTTGTGCTGGCAAGCAATCAGGCGTTGACTTTGTTCAAAGCCTTGGCCAGACGAGCCTTTTTCCGGTTCGCGGTATTCTTGTGCATAACGCCCTTGGAAACCGCTTTATCGATAGCGGAGGTGGTGGCGCTCAGCTGCGCGCTGGCGGGGGCCACGCCCTCGTTCAGGGCGACCTGAAACTTCTTAACAGCGGTCTTGACGCCCGTTTTCACCATACGATTCCGCAGGTTCTTCGTTTTGCTCACCTTCACGCGCTTCATGGCGGACTTAATGTTTGGCAACCTCAATCACCTCCCGTAAAAGACTGTGCTGATAATCAGCATCGGTTATTCTATCACAAGAAAAAGAAAAGCGCAAGTATTTTTTTTCTTTTTCAAAAAGGTTTTCGGGGATTTGTGCGCAATGGCGGGGTATCTTCCCGAAAAACACCCCTCGCCGCCTCATTGGCCTTTTCTCACCAGCGGCAGGATGTACAGATCGCCCACCCTTTCGCTGTCCCCTTCTTCGTCGCCGTACATCAGTTCATAGCCGTCCGGCAGGCTGACGACCTGGATGTGGTAAACCTGGGGCGTGCCCGTGAAAACGGCGAGGCCCGTTTCATCGGAAACGGCCAGGGTGCATTCCATGTCCGTGCAGAAGGTGGCGGAGCAGCCCGCGACGCCCTCCATCGTTTCCGAGTCGTAAAAGAAAATGGCATAGTGATCCTGCGGCACGGTCACTTCGCGCTCAATCACCTTGGTTTCCGTATAATCGTCGCCCAGGAACTGATCGAACAGCACGGTGAACAGCACGGGATCCAGCATGCTTCCCACGCCGACATACGCGATCCTGCCAAACCGATCCACCGCCATGGTCGTGGGGATGCTTTCCAGCCAGAACATCGTGCCCAGCTTTTTTTCATCCTGGGCGACATAAAAGGTGATCCCGCGTTCCTGGGCGAAGGCGCGCAGGGTGTCCAGATCGTCCGTGGGCTCAACGGACATGGCGATCACGGCCACCCGATCCTGGTATTCCGCGTACGCCTTCTGCATGAACGGGAATTCCATCCGGCAGGGCGGGCACCAGGTGGCCCAGAAATTCACAAGCACCAGATCCTTTTCCTTAAGGATCTCGGACAGGGTGACCACGGTCCCGTCCACGGCCGTTACGGAAAAATCGGGCATTTCCTGGCCCAGGAAATCGGAAGGGGCCGCCAGCGCGGCCGGCGCGGCGCCGGCAAGCAAAAGCAGCGCCAGAAAAACGGAAAGCACTTTTTTGTTCAGCATGGTTCTTCCTCCTCGCAATGGATTCCTTCTTCATTATACCGAAACACCGCGCGGGAAGGCAAGCTCTTTTTTCGGCGCGATTGTAAATCTTTGTCCGCCGCCTTGACAAATACCCCATGGGGGTATATAATCCTCATGCCGATACGGGAACCGGGGGAGGATGAACCGTGGAAAACGAGGGAAACGAAGAAGGAAAATGCCCCGCCTGCGAAAAAAAGACGGCGCGGACGGAGGAGCAGAAAAAAAAGCTGCTGAACCGCCTGAACCGCATAGAAGGCCAGGTGCGCGGCATCAAAAAAATGATCGAAAACGACGCGTACTGCGGCGATGTGCTGACGCAGGCGGCGGCGGTTTCGGCGGCAATGGACGCGTTCAACCGGGAGGTGCTGCGCGCCCATGTCCGCGCGTGCGTGGTAAGGGATATCCGCGCGGGCAGGGACGACGCCCCGGACGAGCTGATGGACATTTTGGAAAAGCTGATGAGGTGAGGGCATGGATCAGTATAACGTCACGGGCATGAGCTGCGCGGCGTGCAGCGCCCGGGTGGAAAAGGCGGTCCGCGCGGTGCCGGGGGTGGAAAGCTGCTCGGTGAGCCTGCTCACAAATTCCATGGGCGTAACGGGCACGGCCCCGGCGCAGGCGATCATACAGGCCGTGGAGCAGGCGGGGTACGGCGCTTCACGAAAAGGCGCGGGAAAGGCGAATCCTTCCTCCGTTTCCCAGGAGGAGGAAGCGCTGACCGACCGGGAAACGCCCAAGCTCAAAAAGCGGCTGATCGCGTCGCTCGGGTTTTTGCTGGCGCTGATGTACTTCTCGATGGGCCACATGATGTGGGGCTTTCCGCTGCCCGCGTTTTTCGACGGCAACCACGCGGCGATGGGCCTGGTCCAGATGATCCTGGCCGCGATCGTGATGGTGATCAACCAGCGGTTCTTCATTTCCGGGTTCAAGGCCCTGTGGCATCGCGCCCCGAACATGGATACGCTGGTGGCCCTCGGCTCCGCCGCGTCCTTCGTATGGAGCGTGTACGCGCTCTTTCTGGCCACGGATGCCGCCGTCCGGGGCGATCACGCCGCCGCGGCCGCTTCTATGAACGAATTCTATTTTGAATCGGCCGCCATGATCCTCACGCTCATCACCGTTGGCAAGATGCTGGAAGCGCGCGCCAAGGGCAAAACCACGGACGCGCTCAAAAGCCTGATGAAGCTGGCCCCCAAGACCGCGCAGGTGCTCGTCGGCGGCCGGGAAACCACCGTGCCCATCGGGCAGGTGGCGAAGGACGATCTATTCGTCGTGCGCCCGGGCGAAAACATCCCCGTGGACGGCGTGGTGGTGAGCGGCGAAAGCGCGGTGGACGAAAGCGCCCTGACCGGCGAAAGCGTGCCCGTGGATAAGCAGGCCGGGGATCGGGTATCCGCCGCGACGGTGAACCGCTCCGGCTTCCTGACCTGCCGCGCCACGCGCGTGGGCGAGGATACCACGCTCTCCCAGATCATCAAAATGGTTTCCGACGCCGCGGCGACCAAGGCCCCCATCGCCAAGATCGCCGATCAGGTGAGCGGCGTGTTCGTTCCGGCCGTCATTTCCGTCGCTGTGATCACCCTGGCGGTCTGGCTGCTGCTTGGCAGGGAGTTTTCCTTCGCCCTGGCCCGGGGCATTTCCGTGCTGGTCATCTCCTGCCCCTGCGCGCTGGGGCTTGCGACGCCGGTCGCCATCATGGTGGGCAGCGGCCTGGGCGCGAAGAACGGCATCCTGTTCAAGACCGCCGTATCGTTGGAGGAAACAGGCAAGGCGCAATTGATCGCCCTGGACAAAACCGGCACCCTCACCGCCGGCCGTCCCCAGGTGACGGATCTGCTCCCCGCGCGGGGCGTCACGGAAGAAGAGCTGCTCTCCCAAGCGTTTGCCCTGGAAACGCTGTCCGAGCATCCCCTGGCCCGCGCCGTCGTGGAAAAAGCGAAGGAAACGGGGCTTATGCCCGCCGCGGCGGAGGGCTTTTCGGCGCTTCCCGGCAACGGCCTGACCGCCACCGTGGCGGGAAAGAGGCTGACCGGCGGAAGCCTTGCCTATCTTTCCGGGCTGATCAGCCTGCCGGAGGAAATGAAGCAACAGGCCCAGGCCCTGTCCTCCCAGGGCAAAACGCCGCTGCTATTCGCGCGGGAGGATCAGCCGCTGGGCATCATCGCGGTGGCGGACGTCCTCAAGGAGGACAGCCCGAGGGCCGTCGGGGAGCTAAGGAAAATGGGCATCCGCGTGGTGATGCTGACCGGCGACAACGAGCGCACGGCGCGGGCCATCGGCGCGCAGGCCGGGGTGGACGAGGTGATCGCCGGGGTGCTGCCGGAGGGCAAGGAAAGCGTGATCCGCAGCCTCAAGGAATTGGGCCGGGTCATCATGGTCGGCGACGGCATCAACGACGCGCACGCCCTGACCCGCGCGGACATCGGCATGGCCATCGGCGCGGGCA
>JAFXZO010000051.1 GCA_017541205.1 Clostridia bacterium
CACTTTGTAGGAGGTGCCCATCTGGCGCTTGATGGAAGAGATGGTGCGGTCCGGGTTGGTGATGGCCTGACGCTTGGCGATCTGGCCCACCAGACGTTCGCCGTCCTTGGTGAAGGCGACGACGGAAGGGGTGGTGCGGCTGCCTTCGGCGTTCGCGATGACGACGGGTTCGCCGCCCTCCATGACGGCCACGCAGCTATTGGTCGTACCCAGGTCAATACCGATAATCTTACTCATTGTTGTTTCCTCCTTTTAATCTATCTGCTGATTGGCTGTTTTTTCTTTATCATCAAATGGCGTTTGCCATATTGACTGCGCTTATTCCGCGACCACCTTGACCATGGCGTGCCGGATCACCTGATCGCCCATCTTGTATCCTTTCTGGAATACGGCGCAGACGGTGCCGGGCTCGCCCTCCTCGGCGTCGCCTTGGAGCACGGCGTTTTCCAGGGCGGGATCGAACTTTTGGCCGTTCCGGTCGATGATCTCCACGCCGCGCTTTTCGAGGGCCTCGGTCAATTGCTTGTAGACGAGCCTGACGCCGGTCATGAGGCTTTCGTCGGCGCTCTCCTGGGCAATGGCGCGCTCCAGGTTATCCACCACGGGCAGCAGCTGCTTGATGAAATCCCGCGCGCCGTCCTCATAGGCTTCGGCCCGGGTGGCTTTGGTGCGGCGGCGGTAGTTTTCAAAATCTGCCTGCACGCGCTGGGCCAGGTTCAGATATTCCTCGGCCTGATCCTTGGCCTGCTGCAATTCGTCCTTTTCGGGCTCGCCGGGCTGTTCCTGGGGTTCCTGCGGTTCTTCCGCGGCAGGCGCTTGCGTTTCTTCCAAGGGCAGCTCCTCTTCGGGATTCTGGTTTTCTGTCGGCATGGCTTTGATCCTCGATTTTTTCTTATTCTTGCGGTTTCGTTTATTCAGCATATTCTGTCGCCTTCTATTCGCCCAGCATATCGCTCAGCGCTTCTCCGATGGCGCTCAATGCGCCCAGGACCCGGGCGTAGGGCATCCGGGTGGGCCCGATGACGCCGACGAAGCCTTGGTGTCCGGCCCCGGCCCGGTATCGGGCGGTGACCACGGAGCAGTCCGTCATTTCCTCCATGCCCATTTCCGGACCGATGCGCACGCCGTACGCGCCGCCCTGGCCGGCGAAGAGCGCCATCAGCCTTTGCTTTTCCTCCAGCACGGACAGGAACGCCCGCGCCTTTTCCACATCGGAATACTCCGGATAATTGAGGATGTTTTGGCTGCCGCCGATGGTAAGCGTATCGAAGGCCAATTGGCTGGCCATGCGCGCGGCCAGATCGGCGATCCCCTGGATCACGCGGTCATCGCCGCCAACCTGGCGGGAATACGCGCCCAGCATTTCCTGCACCTCCTGGAGCGTGCGGCCCGCCAAATGCTCGGTGAGCGTGCGGGAAATGGCGTAGAGCGCGTCGCCATCCAGGTTTTCGGAAACGCGGATCACGGTATCGCGGATCGCGCCGGTATCGGTGACGATCACGAGCAGGGCGCTGCCGCGGGGCATGGGCACCAATTGCAGGCAGGAAACGCGCAGGTCCAGCTGCTTGGGCATCATGACCACGGCGGTGTAGCGCGTAAATTCGGAAATCGCCGCGGCGGCGCAGGAGATCACATCCTCCATCTGCCGCACGCGCTGGGAAAAGTACGCCCGCGCTTCGGGATCGGGCTGCACGCGTTCGCTCAGCAATCCGTCCACATACAGACGGTACGCCTTCGCGCTGGGCACGCGGCCGGCGCTGACGTGCGGCTGGGCCAGGTAGCCAAGCTCCTCCAGATCGCTCATTTCGTTGCGGATCGTCGCGCTGGACAGGCTGGTTTCATACTTTCGGGAGATGGTGCGGCTGCCCACCGGCATGGCCGTGAGAACGTAGTCATCAATGATCGCGCGCAGGATGCGCTCCTTCCGCGCGTCGATGGGATGTTCCTCCATGGGCGGCCTCCTTTCCCGGGGTGGTTTTCTGTGTTGTTAGCACTCTCACCCGTTGAGTGCTAACCACGGGTATAAGATAACACGTTTCCGGGGAATTGTCAATAGTTTGGATGAAAATATTTCAATTTTCTTAAAAACGGTGATCCTGTTTCGCCCGCATTCTGTCCTTTTTTCGGCGAAAAGAGGGAACGCTTTCCCTTGTTTGAAAAACGAAAATCAGGTATAATAGCGGACAAAGGGAGGAATCGCGCATGAAAAGAAGAGGAACGCTGACGGCGCTCGCGCTGGTGCTGGCGATGCTGCTGGCGGGCTGCCAAAGCGCGCCGAAGGAAGCGGAAAAGCCGACGCCCACCCCCGCGCCCGCGGCGACGGAAGCGCCCGTGAACGACAGCGAATTTGCGCTTTCGGTGCGGACGCTGCTTGCCAGATACGACGCGGAAATCAACCAGGTATCCATCCAAAGCCCGTATAACATGGACTATACGATTCCCGGGGATATGCTGCGCCAGATGGCGTCGGACGCGCAGCAAGCCAACGCCGAAGCGAAGGAGGGCCGCTATCAGTTCATCTGGCAGCAGTCGGGCAACTACGCCTATCATTCCACCTCCGAGGAAGCGCTGGGCGGCATGGCGGCCGAAGCCCCGGGCGCGACCTCCGATCCCGATGACGAAACGCCCATGGACAGCCAATTGATGGGCGATTACGCGGTGTCCGGCGGCGGCCTGTTCGACCGGGTGCGCGCCTACGACGTATCGGAAACGCTGGAAAGCGGAAAAATCGAAATCGTTGATACGCTCAACGGCGCGCAGACCGGGCACGAGGCGTTTTCCTTCGCCCTGCGCGGGGACAGCCTGTTCTTTGTCGACGCGGTGCTGGACATGGCCGTGGGCGTGGACAGCGTGGCCATCCAAAACGGATACCTTGCCGCGGCAGGCGTCCTGACGCCGAACGGGCTGGACATCATCGAATACCGCATCGACGATCTGACGCAGCTGCCTGATCCCGCGGCAATGGATATCAATATGCTGGCCCAGTCCGTCGAGATCGTGAGCCGCCTGACCGCCGAGGGCGCTTCCGTGACCGCGAAATGACGGTTTGATATTGCAGCCTGATTGAAAGAGGACCTTGCTGGGGGAAACCGTTTCCTTTTTATCTGCTTCCAATTTGATAGGAATATTACGCTTCGTCCAGCAGCCTGAGCAGCGTTTCCGGGTCCTGGGCGGTGATGAGCAGGGCGCGGTCCGCGGGCGTTAAAAAGCCGTCGCGGCAGGCCTGATCCAGCTGCGTCAGCAGCCCGTCAAAATAATGGTTCACGTTCAGGATGCCCAGCGGCTTTTTGAGGATGCCCGCCTGCGCCAGGGCGTAAATCTCCATCAGCTCATCGAGCGTTCCGACGCCGCCGGGCAGGGCGACGCACGCTTCGCCGTACTGGATCAGCGCGTCCTTGCGCTCGGGCAGGGTGTCCATCATCAGGAATTCATCCGTGCCGGGGTAGGGCAGATATTCCGCGAACCGCTTTACATTGATGCCGATGATGTAGCCGCCCGCGTCCTTGACGCCCTTGGCGACGCGGCCCATCATGCCGCACTGGCCGCTGCCGTACACCAGGCGCCGCCCCTCAAGCGCCATCAGGCGGCCCAGCTCCTCCGCCGCCTGGCCGTATGCCGGCACGTTCCCGTCGGAGGAACCGCAGAATACCGTGATCGTCTTTCGCATGGCACATCCTCCCTGCATCCTTCGTTTCCCTTGCAATTCTGCGCGCAAGGACAAAATTCCTGCCAAAAAACAGAACCGCCGGGCGTTTCAGCGTGCCCGGCGATCTTTTTTCCGGATCATTCTTTGACTGGGTCGCGATCCCGAAAGAGCAGGGAAATGCTCCACAGCCCGGCCGCGCCCACAAGCGTGTAAATGATACGGCTGATGAGGGCCCCCTGGCCGCCGAAAATATAGGCCACCAGGTCAAACTGGAATACGCCTATCAATCCCCAATTGACGGCCCCAATGATAATCAGCAGCAGCGCGATTCTATCCGCCATAGCTCATGCCTCCTTTTCTGCATTCGGGCATAGTATGGCTTCTTTCCGGCACTTTCATACACATTGATCTGCTGCTTTTTTCCGAACCCAGCATTTTTTATTTTTTCGGTTTCCCCCGGCAAATTCCCCTTCCCTCGTTCCACGAAACCTCAGCCGTTCCCCGAATAATAATCCACGATGCGGAAAGCGCCGTTTTCGATGGCGACGACGAAAGATTTGCTGGTTTCGTGTTCCTCGGAATACGGGGCTTCAAACAGCGCGTAGAGGATATCGCCGTCCGTCATGCAGCCGTAGTATTTGAGGCAATAAAAATACCGCGTTTCGCCGGGCTCCATTTTTTCGGCGAAGGAGAGGCAGAACCGGACCAGCGCATCCATATCGCAGGGGTCGGTCTCCACGTTTTCCATGGGATCCTGGGTTTCGAGCAGGCGATGGGCGAAGAAGAGATCGCTCTCCATGGAAACGCTCCATGCGCCGCTGCCGTCCATCGCCATGCGCATGGATACGGCTTCCTCGCCGCGCGTGGCGCGCACGCACCAATCCACCTTGTTGAAATGGCTCTGTTCCTCCGGCCAGGCGGTCCACACGGAATCGTCCGTGGCTTCAAAGCCCAGGGCCGGATCGGCGAAAAGCACCTGTGCCGCCTGAACGGCTTCGAGGGTCGTTTTGATCGCGCCCTCCATCATCACGGCGACCTCCTGCGGCTGTGGCTCCTTCAGGTTTCGGAAGGAGCCGTCCACATATTCCGCGTTTTCCCAAACCACGCGCGGTTCGATATCCAGCGGATCCGCCAGGGCGGGAACGCCCATAAGCGTAAGGCAGCAGGCCAGCGCCAGGGCCAGGATGCGTTTTTGTATGCTCATAGTACACCTCCGATTGATTTGCTGCTCAACGCATACAGTATAACGGCCGTTTCTCGGCGGTGTCAAGCTTGAAATGTAACAATCCGTGTAACAATTGAAACGGGACGCCCCGAAAGGAGCGTCCCCTGACGTGATGCTGCTGTTTCGTTTGTTTCCGATTAATCCGCGACAGCGGCAAGCTTGGCGTCCAGTTCAACCTGCCACACGCCGCAGTCATACTCGTACAGTTCCTTGTAGCCGAAGCCGTCCATCTGCGTAACCATCTCGTCCCACAGGGCGTCGAAGGCCGCTTCATCCTTGGCGAAGATCAGCTTCCAGGTGTAGGTGCACAGCTGCTTGTTCACGTCGTTGCGCTTGGTCTGGATATCCAGGCTGTCTTCCGGCGGAGCAAAGCCGACGGAGGGGCTGGGCGTGAGCATGCCGTTCTGGAGCATGTAATCGACGGGGGTTTCCGCGCCAAACTTCTCCTGCCAGCCGGCCTTGGTCTTATCGTTCTCCCGCTCCCACTCTCTGTAGGAAGCCCAGAACTTGAAGGGGAACCGCTCGCCGTTGTCGGGGTTCATGCAGACGGAAGCGCCGATCCACTGGTTGATGGCGTTGTTGCCGTCGCTGTAACCGCCGCCGCCGTATTCTTCCGGCACTTCCAGGTTCAGGGCCAGGGCGTCGTCGCGCAGCAAGGTAAAGGTGCCGTCTTCGTTCTTGGTATAGTTCAGGCCTTCGATACCCACGTGCTGGAAGGTCATGCCTTCGGGGCTGGCATACCAGTCGAGGAATTTGAGGATCAGGTCATACTTTTCGCCTTCGACCTTGGAGCCCACAGCCCATACGCGGTCCGCGCCGTAGTAACGGTCGGCGTCCGCATAGAAGTTCATGTCGGCAACGGGGATAAAGATGAAGGTGGAGCCGGCAGCCTTCTGCTCAGCGGTGTTGGAGAAACCGACCTGCCAGCTGTACCACAGCAGGTCCACCTGACGGGCGGACAGCTTCGCGGCCACAGCGTTCCAGTCCTGTTCGCCGGATTCCGGATCCACCAGGCCCCGCTGGTTCGCGTTAAAGAGGAACTTGGTGATCTTGTAGTAGGCGTTGTCCTTGTTGTAGATCTCGGAGAAGGTGCCGTCGGGCTTGAGGATGGCGGAGCCCTTGATCTTCTCGTTGTACCAGGTGGTCAGCTGCACCACGTTGGCGATACCGATCATGTTGTCGTTGCCGTCCCAGTCGGCCCACAGGGAGAAGGGATAGGCATCGCCGTCGCCTTCGGTGGGATGGATTTCATGGATGGCCTCCAGCACGTCCAGCAAGCCGTCCAGATCCTTGATTTCAGGCGCGCCCACGGCCTGGTACAGGTCCCAGCGCAGCTGCGGGCTGGAATAGATCACGTCGTCCGTCAGGCTGGTGGGGGAAGTATCGGTCATTTCGGCGGGGATGCCGTAATACTTTCCGTCTTCGCCGGTCAATTCCTTGTTGTAGACGTCGATCTGGTTCTTGAACCGCATGATGTTCTCGCAGCCGGCGATCTCGCTGATGTCGCGGATGAGGCCCTCGGCCACCAGGGTCTTGACCTTGCTCTTGTCCACGATCACGATGTCGCCCAGGTCGCCGTCCATGGCGCGGGTGGCATAGACTTCGCTGCCCACGACCTGCGGGGCGATGATGTTCAGTTCGATGTTGAACCGATCCTTCACCACCTTGGCAAACCAGCCGGATTGCGTGCCGTGATAGTTCGCGGCTTCATCGTAGAACGTGATGACGATGGGCTCTTCGCCTTCCGCCATCGCGCTGACGGAAACCATGCTCAGGAGCATGACCAGCGCCAGCAGAGCAGACAGGATCTTCTTCATAGTGTTCTACCCTCCCTTAAAATGTATGATGTCAGGCTAACGCGCCTTCATCTCTGAATCAATGCGCCTGCGCGCATCACTCACCCCTTGACGGCCCCGATCATGATACCTTTCGTAAAGAACCGCTGGAAGAAGGGATAAATCATCATGACGGGAAGCACGACGACCACCGTGACCGTCATGCGAATGGACGTCGCCGTAGCGGACTGCGCCAGGATCGCCGCCATGGAGGAAGCGCTGGCATTGGTGTTCACCAGCGCCTTCAGGCTGCTGGCCTTGTTGATATACTGATACAGCTGGAACTGCAGCGTGAACAGCTTTTCATCCGTCATCAGCAGCAGCGTATCCTGGAAGGAGTTCCAGTGCGCTACCGCGGCGAAAACCGCAATCGTCGCAAGGATGGGCTTGATGACAGGCAGCATGATCGAAAAGAAAATGCGCAGCGTGCCCGCGCCGTCGATCTCCCCGGCCTCCTGCAGCTCCTTGGGCACGCTTTCACAGTAGGTTTTGCACAGGATGATATAGAACGGCTGCACGATCATGGGGAAAATATAGCCCCAGAAATTGTTGGTCAGGCCCAGCAGCCGCATGGTGAGGTACCAGGGAATCACCCCGGCGTTGAAATACATCGTCGCCACCACGAACCGGTACCAGAATTTTCTCTTCCACATGGTTTCCCGGGTGAACATATAGCCCAGGAAGGCCGCGACGATCACCGTCAGCGTCGTGCCGATCACGGTCCTCATCACGGAAATGTAGGCGGCCTGGGTCAGCCCCGGGATATTGGCAAGGTTCTTGTAGTTCGTAAAATGGATCTCCATGGGGTAAAAGATGACCTTGCCTTTTTCGCTCAGGTTGTTGGCACTGATGGAATTGATGATGATGTAATAGAAGGGAAACAGGCATACGAAGGCGAAGATCGCGTAAACCACGTAGGTAATAAAGCTGATGACGTAGTCGCCGAAGGAGCGGCGGATCTTTCTCTTTTGCTTATTGTGCGTTTTTGCCAGGGCGTTTATGGCCTTGTCGCTCATGCCCGATCCCTCCTTTCTGTCTTTTTCAGCGGTCAGATGAAGCTTTCCCCGCGGATCAGCTTGGACAGACCGTTGGCGCCGGTGAGCAGCAGGATGCTGACGATGCTTTTGAGAATGCTGATGGCTGTGGCCAGGGGATAATTGCCCCGCCCGGAGGTGGCGATATTGTACACGTACAGATCGAGCACTTCGATCCAGTCCTGATTAAAGGCGTTCTGGAACACGTAATACTGCTCCATGCCGTTGGAAAGAAAGCTGGCGATATTCAGCATCACGATGACGAAATACGTGGGCAGGATGCTGGGAATGGTGATGTGCCAGATGATCTGCATCCTGGTGGCGCCGTCCACCTTGGCGGCCTCGATCATCTGCTCGTCGATGGCGGAGATGGCGGCCAGATACATGATGGCCGCCCAGCCGGCGTTTTTCCACGTCAGCCACAGCCACATCCGGAACCACAAGTTATCCGAGGATTTCAGGAAGGAGATGGATCTGTCGATCAGCCCCAGATCCTTGAGCACCGCGTTGACCGCGCCGTTGGAGCCGAATACGTTGAACGCGATGGAGAACACCAGCACCCAGGAGATGAAGTTTGGCAGGGTGGTGGCCGTCTGGACAAATTTGCGGTAAGGCTTGCTCTTGATCTCGTTGAGGAACACCGCGAAGACCATGGGAAACCAGCTGAAAAACAGGGAAATCCCGCTCATGGCCAGGGTGTTCCGCATCACGCGGATAACGTCCGCGGTCTTGACCGGGTTGGAGAACAGGCTGGCAAACCACTTGAAGCCGACGAAGGTTTCGCTGCTGATGGGCGTGGGCGGCACGAAATCATGGAAAGCATATCTCCAGCCGTACAGCGGGAAGTAGGAAAACAGCGCCACAAGGATCAGGAACGGAAGGATATACAGAAATTCAATCATACCGCGCCTTTTTCTCAGGTTCCGCTGCCTGGGGTTCGGCGTCTTGGTGCGGCTGATCTCCATATTCTTACACCTCCCGGTCCGTTTTTTTGGGCAGCAAAATAAGCCCTTCTCCCCGTTCTATGCGGCCTTTCACCCGGAAAGGCCAATCCGAAGCCGCGCCCTTGGGCGGCTCAATCATTTGACTATATCATAGCACCGCCCCAAGCCATTCAACAAGGCACAATGGTGGATAAATAGGGACAAATTCTGCTTTTTTTGTTAAAAATACTTCCAAAATACACATGTAAAAGGTATAATATCTGCGTAAATAGGAACAAAAATCGCTTTCAAGGAGGACGGAAAGCCATGAAAGCTTTTTATGAATCCCGAAGCTCGCAAATTTTTACGGGCGAAATGACGCGGTTTCCTTATCCGCTGCACGTGCATGAAACGGTGGAAATCGCGGTGGTGCTGACGGGGCGATGCGTGATGGAGATCGACGGCAAAACCTACGTCCTGACCCCCGGCGACGCGGCGATCGCCTTTCCTTTGACGCCGCACAGCTTCGACGAAGTGAGCGAGGACGCGACGGGCTTTTCGGCATTTTTGCCGGCGGACACGATCGCGGAGTTTTCCAGCACCTTCCATACGCTGCTGCCGGATGAGCCGGTGGTGCGCAAGAAGCAATTCGCGCAGGAAGAGGCGATGTACGCGGTGAAAAAGCTGCTGGAAATCGGCGAAAAGAAGGATGAATTTGCCCGGCTGGCCTATCTGCACGTGCTGCTGGCGTATCTGCTGCACATGATGAAATTCCATTCCGCGGCCGCGTACCGGGAGCGGGGGCTGAGCGTGAAGGTCGTGCGCTACATGTACGCCCACGCCTGCGAAAACATCACGATCTGCTCCGCCGCGCACGATTTGGGGATCAGCGAAAGCCACCTTTCGCATCTGTTCGCGCAGCAGTTCCACGTGAATTTCCGCAGCTTCATCAACGCGATCCGCATCGATAAGGCCACCATGCTGATGCGCGATCCCTTCATGACGCTGACCCAGATTTATTACCTTTGCGGCTACGACAATATGCGGACGTTCCGCCGCGCCTTCGTCCAGGAGACCGGCATGCTCCCGGCGGCGTATATGCGTTCCGTCCGCGCGCAGGCAACGCAGCCTTCGGATTAAGTAGAACAAACTCCATCGCGCGAGCGGATATAGTGGATATAGTGGATTTTTTTTAGGCTCTTCACGGAAACTTAGGGAAAGAGAGCCCTCAAATGTCATCCCGAGCGAAGCGGAGCTGAGAGGCGAAGCGCAGCCGAGGGATCTCAGAGTCAATCGCCCGGCAGGGAGGGAGATCCCTCCACTCCGCTTCGCTGG
>JAFXZO010000052.1 GCA_017541205.1 Clostridia bacterium
CCGTACATTTCACGCCCGCCTGCTTAATCAGCTTCGCGTCCTTGACCAAATCCTTCGGGTATCCGCTCAGGTAATAGATCGTTGCCATAAAGACACCTCCATTAGTTTTTGATTCCCATAATAGAAAGTGTTTTCTCCGCGCTAAATATCTTTTCGATCAAATACGGTTTCCCATTGCTCCTTTGGAAGCGGCTTCATCTTCAAAGCCCACATGATCTGCCGCACAGTCACGGTGGGATAAAGCCCGTCCTTACACGGCCTGGCGCGTTCTTCAAAGAAATGCCGGAATTCGGTATGCAGATAGATCGCATCCGTTACCCAGGTGTCAATCTCTTCCCACCAGGTGGTTTTTGTGGCCGGATCAAATCGCTGCTGAATCACGGCCAGCCCATTTTGGCCGATCCGAAACAATGTGCATCGGCTGTATACCGGATGCTCGCAGCAATAGATTTCACCATACAGATTTGTGTAAAACCCCGGTTTCTCGAAGTGGTAGCGCATATATCCTCCAAATATAAAAGGGAAAAGCCCTTGCGCGGCTCGTCCCTTTCCATCCGTTACTTGATGAGAATCCCTTCCCTGGCAATGATGTCCGCAAACTCAACGTGTTTCGTGAAATCCGTGGTCTTGACCGCCTCCAAAAATTCCTTGTAGAGTCCCGGCCGGTTATCCACCGCGTACACGACGACCGGTTCAGGATAAATCTCCTTCATCCAGTTCGCCAGCCGCAGCATATCCCGCACCGTGACCGCATCTCCTTCCAGAAACTTCGTGTCCACGATTTTCAGCACTTTATTGAACGCATACAGATACACCCGTTTTGCCATGTTTGATCCTTCCTTTCATGTAATGGGTTTCCATAACAGCCAATGCTTTGTTCGCGGAAGGCAAAAAGAAAGAGCCCGTGTGTTTTACACGGACCCTCTCTTTGGGTCTTCTCATTTCCGGAACAGTCTCAGATGATTGCTCAACCATTGTCCGGTGCGGGATGTGAACGTTCCGTTCTCCTCGAACTTCAGCCCTTTCGCCATCCAGTAGCTCGAAACCGTGACCGGCACCAGAATAGCCGCTCCGTCCAGCACGATGCGAATGATACGATCTTTTTTGCTTTCCTTCGCCTGTTCGTTTTTCAGCTGAAGTTCCGCCTGTTTCAAGGTCAGTTCTTCCATCTGAACATACGCTTCGTCGTTCTGCTTTCGTTCGTCCAATCGCTGTCTGTGAAGCTCGCCCAGCTTCTTCAGCTGCCACTGTGCTTCGTCGCTTCCGGCTTGCGCCTGGGCTACTGCCTGAAGAGTCCTTTCGTATTCTTCATCCAGCATCTTGGTAATCGTCGGATTCATCTTGCATTTCTCCTTTCATGGATTACTCCATAATAGCCAACGTTAATTTCGCGGCAGATACCCATTCAGATCAACCTTGAGAACCACAGTCTTGCTCTGCCGAATCCGCTCCATTCCGTTTTGCTCCAGCTCCAAAAACAAATAGGGCGCCTCGTCAGGATCGGAACGATCCACGCGCAGCGTCCCTATCGGTTTTTCCTTCTTCAAAATAATCGCCAGCGCAAACCCGATCAGCGCTCCGGCGATCAATCCAATTGCAGCGATCCACATCCAGTCCATTTTGACATTTCCTCCATATCATTTTACTACAGATGACCGTCACCTGCGTACTGTTTTTGAAGCAAAAAAAGAAAGAGCCCTTGCAATCGGGCTCAATCTTTTATGCCTCATGATCCTCATAAAGTTGATGGCGATCCTGGCTACGATCCAGCCAAAAGCGAATCGAAATCCGTCATTAAAATTCAGCAACATTTTAGATCACTCCTTTCATAAGGAGCTATGTTATTTTCGCGCCTTGTCCAGAAGCCAGAAGAACCGTCTGTACGCGGCGTACCAGACCTCTTTGCAGCACGGCGGCCCAATCTTTTCAAAAGACAGCCCCTCCGTCACCGCTTTGAGCAGAAGCCCTGCCAAATCACCGGCGGCTTTCTCAGCTAATTTTTCCACCATCTCCATGCGATCCTTGTAGTAAATCCGCGCTTCCGCATACATCTCGGTGGGCTTTCCCACGCCGTTGCTCCTGGCGCTGTCTGCTGTACAAAGCGATCTCATCGGCAGCCCATCCAAAGAAATATAGCTCTTTTTCCATTCCGGATATTGCAGGCAGAAGTGCTTCAGCTCGTAATACCGGTGCCTCGAAATCCAATACTTGTTGTTCTCCGATACCTCAGGGCGAATGTTCGTGCCCATGTTTCTTCCTCCAATTCTAATTTAGATTAAAAATATAAATCGGAACGGTCGGCGGTGCGCGAGCCCAAAAACACAAAAAGCCACCCTACTTTCTAACCTAAGATAGAAGTTCTAACTTAGATTAGAAAATATGGTGGCAAAAGGAAAGAGCCCTTGCAATCGGGCTCGATCCTCTCAGTTGTCCTTGATCCATTTCGCGATCATCAAGGCTCCGACAGCAATAAGCACAGCTCCTGCTATTCCTAACATTGCCCCAACTCCCTTCAATGTACTCAGGTCTCCATAATAGGAACTGCTTATTTCGCGTTGCCCAAATATAAACGTATTGGCATATCATGCCCTGAAGAAAACCTCGTCCACACGGAGCTTTATTCAAGGTACGACAGTATAAGAAAAACACCACCATCGCTGGTAGTGTCTTCTTTTCAGAGGATTCTTGGATCAACTGTGGTAAATCTGTGGTAAATCTGTGGTAAATCCATCGATTTTCGCCCCTCGATGTCCGAAAACCCTTGATTTTCCTACATTCTTCACTCAAGAGGCTTCATCGTCGGGAACAAGAGCACGTCGCGGATATTCGGCGTGGCGGTGAGCAGCATCACCAGCCGGTCCACGCCAACGCCCAGGCCGCCTGTTGGCGGCATGCCGATTTCCAGGGCGTTGAGGAAGTCTTCATCGACGCCGTGGGCTTCTTCATCGCCCTGGGCTTTCAGCGCCGCCTGGGCTTCAAAGCGCTGCCGCTGGTCGATGGGGTCGTTGAGCTCGGAGAACGCGTTGCCGTGCTCGCGGCCCAGGATGAACACCTCAAACCGCTCCGTATAAGCAGGATCGTTCGGCATTTTCTTGGCCAGCGGCGAAATCTCCACCGGATGGCCGTAGATAAACGTCGGCTGCACCAGGTTTTCTTCCACGTATTCATCGAAGAACAGGTTCAGGATATCGCCCTTTTGATGGCGCTTCTCATAGTGGATCTTCCGTTCATCGGCGATGGCGCGGGCTTCCTCCAGCGTGTGGATCTCGTCAAAATCCACGCCGGAATACTTTTTCACCGCTTCCACCATGCTCAGCCGCGCGAACGGCTTTTCCAGATCGATCAGCACATCGCCGTACTGCACCGTGGCGCTTCCGTTCACGGCGCGGGCCACATAGCGGAACATATCCTCCGTGATATCCATCATGCCGTGGAAATCGGTGAACGCCTGGTAAAGCTCCAGCATCGTGAATTCGGGGTTGTGCTTGGTATCCATGCCCTCGTTGCGGAATACGCGGCCGATCTCGTATACCCGGTCAAACCCGCCCACGATCAGGCGCTTCAAATGCAATTCGAGCGCAATGCGCAGGTACATATCGATATCCAGGGTATTGTGGTGGGTAATGAAAGGCCGGGCCGCCGCGCCGCCTGCCTGAGTATGCAGCACGGGGGTTTCCACTTCCATAAAGCCCCGGCTTTCCAGGAACGTACGCAGGGCGGTGATGATCTGGCTGCGCTTGCGGAAGGTATCCTTCACTTCGGGGTTCACCACCATGTCCAGATACCGCTGGCGATAGCGCAGATCCGTATCGGTCAGGCCGTGGAATTTTTCGGGCAGGGGCTTTAGGCACTTCGCCAAAAGCGTCAGCTCCTCCGTATGGACGGAGATTTCGCCCGTCTTGGTCTTAAAGACCTTGCCGCTCACGCTCACCACGTCGCCGATGTCCATTTTCTTAAAGGCGGCGTAGTTTTCTTCGCCCACATCGTCCCGGCGGATATAAAACTGCATCGTGCCCCGGGCGTCCTGCAGGCGGGCAAAGGACGCCTTGCCCATGATGTTGCGCGCCATGATGCGCCCGGCAAGCGTTACATCTTTTCCCTCATAGGCGTCATAATCCGCCCTGATCTTCGCGCTGTCCGCGTTCACGTCCACCTTGGTGAGCACATACGGATCGTGTCCGCTTTCCCGAAGGGCGCTCAGCTTTTCCCGACGAATCTGCTCCTGCTCGGAATAGGAGGGAGCGTTTTGTTCCTGCGCCATGCAATAACCTCACTTTTCGTTCGTATTTTCAGATGCTGATCTCCAAAATCTTTAATTCGTAAGCCCCGTCGGGCGCTTCCACCGTGACCACGTCGCCGGCCTTATGGCCCAGCATGGCGGAACCGATGGGCGATTCGTTGGAAATCTTGTTGTTCATCGGGTCGCTTTCGCGCGCGCCGACGATGGTGAATTCCTCTTCCTCGTCTTCGTCCAGGTACAGCACGCGCACCGTGGTGCCCACGTTCACCGCGTCGGTGGATACGTCGCCGTCGATCACGATCACGTTGCGCAGCGCGTTTTCCAGCTCCACGATGTCGGCTTCGAGCTTGGCCTGTTCATCCTTGGCCTCGTCGTATTCGGCGTTTTCACTCAAATCCCCGAAGCCGCGGGCAATGGACAGATGCTCCGCCACCTCCGCGCGCCGCACGGTGGTCATATATTTGAGCTTTTCCTCCATTTGGCGCAGACCTTCTGCGGAAACGACCGTCTTATTGCCCATTTCATTCTCGCTCATGGTTCTTTCTCCTTTTCTTGGTTCTTTTCTTGGTTATATGGTTCAAAGCCTTCAAAAATCAGCAGATCATAGCGATCCAGCAGCCTTTTGAAGTCCTGAATGGCCGTCACCGTCCACGCGGCGAGCGTGGGCCGAAAGAGGCTTTTCACCAGCCGGAAGGAAGGATTCCTGTCCGTATCGAAGCGGTACGCCACGAAATCCGGCCGGGACAAAAGGCTCGTTATCAGGTGCGCGCCCAGGGCATGCAGGATCGTCCGCCCGTCCTCCCCCGCGCGCCTGGCGTCGTAGGCCAATTGCCCCCGGATCACCTCCGGCGCGTGCTTTTTGAACCAGCGCATCAGGCGCGGATCGAACGATTCCACGCACCAGAACCCGGGATACTTCCGCAGCCTTTCAAGCACCATTTGCGGCATGCTGCTCCCTGTCCCCGGCGCGGATTTCAGCTCCACGATCAGGGGCGTTTTATGCGGGGCGAGGACGGCAAGCGCCTCATCGAACGAGGGGATGCGCTCCTGCGTGCCCAGCAAATGATGCGCCTGCGTTTCCTTTAGCGTCAGATCGCCGACCAGCCCTTGCCCGTCGGTCATGCGGCCGATATCCGCATCGTGCAGGACCACCAGGCGCTGATCGCGCGTAAGCCGTACGTCCAATTCCACGCCGTATCCCTTTTCCGCCGCCAATTGAAACGCGGCCAGGGAATTTTCCGGGACGCCCGCGCCATGCAGCCCGCGGTGCGCGAACGCGCGGCACAGGCCCTGTGCCTTCGGGCGAAACCGGCGCCGCAGGTTCGGCGCGATCAGGAAAAGATAAGCCGCCGCAAGCATCGGCGCAATCAGGAGCCACCAGATCACCCGATCAGCCGTCCTTTCCGCATTCCGTCTTTCCACCACGCCAAATAACGCCATCGGGCGTTATTGGCCTATTATACAGCAAACGCGTCCCGATTGCAACCGTTCCCCGCCCCTGTTTTTTCTGTTTTGCGCATCCGGCAAAAAGAAAACGTAAAAAGAGCTTCCGCGGCCGTTCCTTCGCCGGGAAGACGATTTCAAGGCATGGCCTGGAAGAAGGTTATTTGTATTGGATCGTGGAAAAGAAATCCTCGGGATCAACGGCGGATCGGAGATAGAACGAGACGCTCAATACATAGCCGTCGCAGTAGGAAACCAGCCATCTTGTTTCGTCCTTTTCCGTAAATACATAGCATGTAATGCCATTGTAAACGACGCTTTCCGTGAAACCCGTCGTCGTCTCCGGAAGATCAAGGATTCCGGTCGTTAAAGGCTTCGCAGACCTGCTGTTCGGAGAAGACGATTGGCACATAGTATTTGTATTCGCTGAAATCATATTCCATCGCATAGATGTATCCGCCGGACCGCGAACGCAGCTTTTGCGCATACAGGTAGTAACAGGGCATTCCCTCTTCTTGCGTGTTCACGATCAGCCAATCCTTAGGCGCGCGGAGGGTGAAATGTCCTGTGTCGATGATTTCTCCGTCACAGGCCGCGGAACGCGCAGCCGCCAAAGGCAGCAGGAGCGCAAGAACCAGCAGCACGCTTGCAAGCCGTTTCATCATTTTTCGCTTTCCTTCCTTTCCTGCGTATCATCGTTTGATACGCTGTCCTCCGGCATAGCGGGCTATGCCGGGAGTTATTTTGTCACCCGTCCTTTTCGGTATCTTCCAAAAAGGATCCCGTCGTCCACATATTTGTCGGCCTGGGATACCCACATGGGAAATTTGCCCGTCGCCACGGCCGTCTGTCCGTTCAGCATGCCGGTGTGAAAGGAAAGATGGCGGAACTGCCGCAAGACCAGCTCAATCCGCGTATGCGCGCAGTTTTCCGGGCATTCATAGAGCATCTCGTCCGTGAGCGAATCAAGATAGGCATACGTTTTCCGTTCGATCTGGCCGAGATAATTTAGAAGCTGTTCGTCCGTCAGCACGACGGAAGCGGGTTTGTCCGGATTGTCCAGCCCTTCTTCATGAAACGGCGGTTCCTCATAAACGCACGGATTGATGAACCATTTGTCCGCGGAGTGGAGCGCGTGGTATGCCCATCTCCAGCAAGGCGCGCCGCAGCACAATGCGTCGCGGTCGTAGGTTTGTATCGAAGTCCTGATGTTGAGAAAATTGGGCTTCACCATGTCTTTGATGATCCCGCACAGTGCTTTCATCGCGTGATCCTCCCGCCCGGCCGGGCTTCAGCGTATGCCATGCTCCTGCATGGACTTTATCAGGTATTCGCGCGCCGCGCTCGGCGGCGAATGAGATTCGGCATCCCGAGGATCAACATTTCAGATTCATCATGAATCCCTCTCTTCATGCATCATGATACCCGGAAAAGAAACGAACGGGAAGGGATGCATGCTTGATTTTTCAGGGAAAAAACAAAGCGCTTCTTGAGAAACGGAGCGGTAGTTATACCGCTCCGCCGCAATTCCAGGCCGTTTCATTCCCTGAAATACCGCCTGCGCAGTCCGGAAAAGGCTTGCCGCGCGGTATTTCTTCTCATCGCCGCCGGACGAAGAAGGTCAGTCGTCCGTAATGATATCCATTTCACGGAACTTCTGCAGGATGTCGTTCAGATCCGTCCTGGCTTTTTCTTCGTCCACGTCGTACTCGTCCAGGATCGCCGCCAGCAGATCGTCGAACGATACGGGCGTCTGCAGCTTTCCCCATATGAACGAGGCCACATTGTTCAGCAGCACGGTGCCGTTGAATTTGTTAATGTTGTCGCCAGTGGGAAAAATGATGTTTTCGTCCGCGATCTCCCTTTTGATAAAACCGTTCTTGGCTTTCATATCCGCCGCCTCCTTATATATCTGCCGCGCATCCAGTGCGCGTTTCAGTGCAAGCGCGTCGTCCGTGTTAGGGCCGCAAAAGATGCGCACGATCCTGGCTTTCGAGGCCAGGCACGCGATATTGGCCATCTGGACCGCCGTTGTGTCCGGATCCCACATCGGCAGAAAACATTGCCTCATCAGCAAACGCCGTTTTTGATGGAAACTCATCGCACGGATATAGACGGATTGGGATCTTCGCACATCGAAGATCGCAAGGAGCGGAAAATGCACGCTCCTAAAGCAGCCTTCCTTTCCGTCCCAGGGCACGCCGAAGGCTTCCTGCCCGTCCGCGCGGATCAAAGGCCGGTCTCCGCTCACAAGCTTTGCGCCCAAAGCGTTCATCCATGCCATGGCCCGGGTGGATTTGCCCATGCCGGAAGGCCCGGTGAAGGCGATCGCGTTTCCGTCCAGCTCTATGCACGCCGCGTGCACCGATACGTAGCCGCGGTGGATCAGCAGGCATTCCAGCGCGATCCGGATGTACCATTCTTCGATGAAATTGAGCTTCCCTTCCCTCTGCCGCAGCAGGCGCAGCTTTGTGTAATCTTCGCTGACCGTCAGGCCGGATTGAGTCGGCCCGTGATAGAGCCACCCGCTCCCGATCTTTTGTACGGCAATGGGTTCCCGTATGATGTCCTCTCCGCCTTCGGGCAAAGCTTCCCGCGCGGCTTCCAGCGTCACGTCCGCTTTCGCCGGCTCGCAGCGAAAAGCCGCGTATGAAGGCAGTTCGATCTGTGATTCAAGCGTTACCGCCGCGATCCTGTAAAACAAATGTTACCCTCCTCATTGGCCGCTCTCCGGTACGGATGCCGCGGCCGGATCAGACGTCGCTTTGCCGCTCCTGTTGTTCGTCCGGCTGTTTTCCGCTGCGCATGAGTCTGCGTTTCAAATATCTTACGGCCCGCCGTGCGAAACGGTATCCCCTGCCAAAAACATGCCAGAATCGGGCGAGGGCGAGACCGCGCTTGCGGTCGGGGTGGATCTTCATTTTTCCGCGTTCGATCAGAACCACACGGCCGTAAACAGCGTCTATCGGGATCTCCCTGTCCGGGTTTTTGCAGTTGTCGCCCCAGGTGAGCACACGGTCCCCATCCACGCGCCATACCCTGTGCAGCACAAACCTGTCCTGATACGGATCGTCAAACAGCACGATATCGCCGACCTCGACCCCATCCAGAACCGGCATGATGGTCACATAGTCGCGATCCATGCGGATGGAGGGAAACATGCTGATTCCGTGGATCAGTGTCCGTGTGGAAACCGGGGTGCCCGACAGGGCCATCTCATGCCATTCGGTAATCGAAAGAGAATACTTCAAAAGTGAATTCCTCCCGTGTCGCGGTATCCCCTATTCACACTCCGGAACATGTATGATCCCGCAGCGGGCAAAGGTCCTCACGCGTTCACACATCGCGATCGGCTGTTTTCCGGGCGGGGCAAACTCAAGCATGGTCGCGGGGCAACGGCTGCAAAACTCCGCATAGGCGCAGCCGGCGCACTCGGGCACCCGCGGCCAGTCGTTGACGCGAAGGTTGACCTGCTTCCACGCGCTTTGAAAGCCGTTTTCGAGCGCGCTAAAGGAAATCATAGCCATGCGGTTGCAGGGCATTAGATTCCCTTTCCAGTCGATCACGAAGCTCGACCGCCCGCCGCCGCAGATAAATCCGCGCTGATCGCACGCATGCGCCGGCCCTCCGAACGGGGGAAGGCCCTCCTCCGCCACTTCTTTGGTTTCAAGGCCGTCTATTTCACGGATCAGCCGGTGTATCCTCACATACATTTCCGTTTCCGGATCAAAGTGCTGTCCGCTTCTGCCCGTCTCTTCGCGGGGATGAAAAATATCGGCGTTTACGTTCAGCGCTTTATCGAGCGATTTCCCGACGCGCACCGTCCTGAGCACGTCTTCGCCCAGAAAGGTGTTCGGCGTAACCGCCAGGCTGACCCGCAGCCCCGCGTCCATCGCCCGACGGACATTGCCGATCACGCGGCCGAACGCCCGCAGCCCGGTCACCCTTTCATACACATCGTCATCGCAGCCGTACAGCGTGATCCGGATCTTGTACGGCCGATGCTCCAGGAAAAACTGCACCCGTTTTTCGTCCAGCAGATAGCCGTTCGTCAGGAGCGTCACATGGCAGCCCAGGCTGCAAAGATACAGATACAGTTCGTCAAATCCCGGATATGTCAGGCATTCGCCGCCGGTCAGCGTGGCGTTTATCATCCCAGCTTCCCAGGCCTGGCGCATCAGATCTTTCCACGCGCTTACCGAAAGAACAGCCCTGCCGCCAAGCTGATCGGGCGTAAGATGCACGTAGCACATCCCGCACCTAAAATTGCACAGAGGCGTCAATTCAAACTGGCCGTAAATGGGGACGCCCTTTTCACGCGCCTGCCGCTCCAGATAATCTTCAAAATCTCTGTACTTCTGAATCTTCTTGCCGTTTTGTCTGCGAAGCATTGCGAGGGCTTCAAATCCGCTTTCCGGGCCTTTCATGATGACCATTCCCTTCAGCATTCCGCCATTCGCGTTCATTATATCATAACGGGGTTTCTCCGTCCACTTAAATTACAAATTTTTTCCTTCTATAAAGGCATCATATTGACAAACGCGGAGAATGCTGTATAATGATTTTGAACGGGAATGCCATGCATGCCGTCCACATCTATCCCGGGTTCGGAGCTTTTGTATGCAGTGCCGAACCGTAAAAGAATTTATTGAAAGATTTGAAAGGAGAAAGCGGCGATGAAGAAGACCTATGAAACCCCGAATGCAGAAATAATGGAATTCGATTATACGGACACGATTACGGCATCCAGCGGTAGGGCATATCAGCGGTATATTGATGGTCATTATGCATGCAACGACACACCGACCGGGGAATGGTATGGCTATGTAAACGATACTACCGGACCCTGCTGGAAAAGGATATCTTAATTGCGGCAGCCGTTCGTTCGCTAAGCCAGCTTTCTATCCGGGTTTTATGCTTACAGGACGAATCATTTCATCTCATAATGACGCCCCATATTTTATAGGCGGAATACGACCCTTTTGGATACCGCGGCAGGTATCCGAAAGGGTTTTTTGTTGTGGTAAGCCCGGCCGCGCACATAATGAAAGGGAAAGAGACCCGGCCGACGGCAGGGCTTCTTTCCCAAATAGGAGCGTCTGTTTTCCTTGATTGATGCTTCCGGAAGTACCGCTTAAGCAGCCCGGCGAACGCCTTGCCGCATTGGTTCAGTCTTCCAGATACTTCCCCTGGAATCCGCATTTCCCGCAGCGGTATACCATGGTTGCTTTCACTGAGCCTGCGATAAGCGAACTGGGAAGAACGCCAAGGAAAATTCTGCTAAACCCATAGGTAGCAACTTTCTTGGCGCTAAGATTGGCGTTTGTACTTGTGCGCCAGAGTTTTTCCTCCCCACATTTCGGGCATGCGGTAGGAGCAATCTTCCGTTTGCTCATGATGATTAAACTCCTGAATGATTGAGTAGTCCCGCGAACGCCTTGCCGTGCCGGGCTTCGTCCCGGGCCATTTCATGCACGGTGTCGTGGATGGCGTCCAGATTCAGGGCCTTGGCGCGCTTGGCAAGGTCAGGTTTCGACTACGGCGATACTGTCCCCATACAGCCAATCCGGATCGATGTCGATATCGCCCGGCCAGGTCACACAGCCGTACTGAATGAAAGCCTGGGACAGAAAAGCCTTGTTGTTCAGCTTGGCATAACATTTCCGGGAGAGCAAGGGCTTGAGGTCAAACAGGCGGTTTTCCCCATTGGAGAAAGCGACCAGCAAGGCGTCGTTGCCCACCACGGTAACAGCCACAGCATCCGGCGGCAGCATGCGCATGTTCTTCACCTTACCTGAGCGGATCGATTTTGTACAGCGTTTCATCCTGAAGGGCCAGCTCCCAGTCAGCCCGCAGTTCATCCTGATGGATGAGCGCCCAGCTTTTTACGAGCGCCCTTTGTTTGGGCGGGAGGGAACCTGCGATGATCTCGCCTTCAAAATCGACTTCTGCTTTGTCGTCACCATATCGGGCATGAAAGTGAGGGGAGTGATGCTGGCCGTCCTTCTCCCAATACATGGAAATGATGATCCCGTAGAACATGGAGATTGTCGGCATAACGCATCTTCCTCCCCTCTTCATTTCAGCATTTTCTTACTTCCCGAAATACCTTTCCAGCAGCCCCTTGAACGCTTTGCCGTGCCTGGCTTCGTCGCGGGCCATTTCATGCACGGTGTCGTGGATGGCGTCCAGGTTCAGGGCCTTGGCGCGCTTGGCCAGGTCGGTCTTGCCGGCGGTGGCGCCGTTTTCGGCTTCTATACGGATTTTCAGGTTCTTTTCGGTGCTGTCGGTGAGCACTTCGCCCAGGAGCTCCGCAAACTTGGCGGCGTGTTCGGCTTCCTCAAACGCGGCGGTCTTCCAGTATTCGGCGATCTCGGGATAGCCTTCACGGGCGGCGACGCGGCCCATGGCCAGGTACATGCCCACTTCGGTGCATTCGCCGTTGAAGTTGGAGCGCAGATCGGCGATGATGTCTTCCGGCGCGCCCTGCGCCACGCCCACCACGTGCTCGGCGGCCCAGGTCATATCAGCGTCCTGTTTGGTAAACTTGGAAGCGGGGGCTTTGCACTGGGGGCATTTCTCCGGGGGCTGTTCACCTTCCCAAACGTAACCGCAAATCTGACATACCCATTTCATTGTTCCATTCCTCCATTTCCTTCTATCATACACGCCGTTCATCCGGCGTTATGTACGCTGCTGATCTGTTTCGCTGATCGAATCCCGCTTTACCGGGGCGGCAGGCCCTTTTGCGCGCGCTGGCGGGCGGCCTCGTAGAAGCACACCGTGGCGGCGCTGCCCGCGTTCAGGCTGGACGCCGCGCCGTAAATGGGGATGCGGGCCAGGATATCGCACTGTTCCTTCCAGGCGTGGGACAGGCCGAAGGTTTCGTTGCCGGTCACCAGGGCGACCGGGCCTGTCAGGTCGATTTCCGACAGGGTTTTTGTCCCCTTTGCGCTGGTGCCGACGATCAGCGGGCGGCTCGGCAAGCCGCGGAGCCATGCCACCGCTTCCTCCGCGCCGGAAAGCTCTCCGAAGGGCAAGGCGAACACCGTGCCCACGCTGGCCCGGATGCACTGGGGATCGTAAAAATCCGCGGCGTGGCCGGTCACGACCGCGCCGACAGCCCCAAAGGCGTCGGCGGAGCGCAGGAAGGTGCCCAGATTGCCCGGGGACGCGGGCCGGTCAAACAGTGCGATCAGGGGCGGGACGGCGCTGACCTTCGCCGCGTCCTCGATCCGCCTTAGGCCGTCGGTACGCGTGCGGATCAGGCCGATGATTTCGCAGGGATTTTCCCGGTCGCTCAGCTCCGCATGCAGCGCCGGAGCCATCTGGTACAGGGCTTCCGGCCTGGCTTTGCCGATCATATCCTCCGCCCAGCCGGACAGGCGATTACCGTCCGCCACGGCCATCGCGTAAAACCGCCAGCCGTGGGCGACCGCCTGCTCCACCATCTGCACGCCCTCGATAAAGGCCAGGCCCTGGCGGGCGCGCTTTTCCCGGTTGCGTTTGAGCGTTTCAAAACGCTGAAATTCCGCGTTCCGGGCGGTCATTTTCAGGGTTTTCATGCCTGCTGCCCGTCGAATCCGGCCAGCACCGCTTCGCCCATCCTCTCCTTATCGCAGACAAGCGTATGCAGCACGGGCATATCCTTCAAAGCCAGCACGGCCGCGGGCGCTTTTACGCCCGTTTTCTTTTCCAGCGCCGCTGCGGCGGCGAAGGCGTCGCCCTTGACTTCGGCCCCGATCGCTTCCGCCACGTCCGCGGCGAATTTATACGGGCTGGCCGTGGATACGATCAGCAGGGGCGTCTGGTCGCCGGTCTTATCCCGGTAATCCTGCGCTACGCGCATGGCGACGCCGGTATGCGGGTCGGTCAGATACTGTTCGGTTTCCCAGATGTCGCGGATGGTTTTCCGCGTGGCCGCGTCGTCCGCAAAGCCGCCATAGAACGCGTCTTTGAGCATTTCTTTCTGGCGCCCGCTGATTTCGTACGCGCCGTCCCGCTTTAATTGATCCATCCAGCCGCGCACGGCTGCGGGGTCCCCCTCCGCCAATTCCCACAGGAACCTCTCCAGGTTCGAGGAAATCAGGATATCCATGGAGGGCGAAATGGTCTTATGGAATTCGCGGCGGCGGTCATACACGCCGGTATTGATGAAATCGGTCAGAACGTCGTTGCGGTTGCTGGCGCAGATCAGCTTTTTGATCGGCGCGCCCATGCGCCTGGCATACCAGGCGGCCAGGATGTTGCCGAAATTGCCCGTGGGCACGCAGACGTTGAGCCCCGTCTCCCAGGCGATCTTTCCGCGCCTGAGCAATTCCGCGCAGGCGGAAAGATAGTACGCCACCTGAGGGGCAAGGCGGCCCAGGTTGATGGAATTGGCGGAAGAGAGGGTCTTCCCCAGCGCGTCCATCTTCCGCTGAAAAGCCGGATCGCCGAACAGCGTTTTCACGCCGGTCTGCGCGTCGTCAAAATTGCCCTTGACGGCGATCACATGCACGTTTTTGCCTTCGGAGGTGACCATCTGCTTTTCCTGCACGGCGCTGACGCCGCCGAGCGGATAGAACACGGTGACGGACGTGCCCTTCACATCCTTGAACCCCTCCAGCGCGGCCTTGCCGGTATCGCCGCTGGTGGCCGTCAGGATGGCGATTTCCTTGCTTTCGCCCCGCTTGAAGGCGGAGGCGGTCAGGAGCCTGGGCAGGAATTGCAGCGCCATATCCTTAAAAGCGAGGGTTGGCCCGTGGAAAAGCTCCAGGACAGAACGCCCGTCCTTCAATTCCCGGATCGGGGCGACGGCGGGATCGTCAAACCTGGCATAGGCGTCCTTCGCCATCGGCAAAAGCTCTTCCAGCGTAAAGCCGTCCAGCACGGCGTCCAGCGTATAGGCCGCGCGGGCCGGGTAATCCATTTGGGCAAGGGCATCAAAATCCTCACGGGAAAGCTTGGGCAGCTTCAGGGGCACATACAATCCCCCGTCCGGCGCGATGCCGCGCACGATGGCCTCCGGGGCGGAAATCTGCTCCGTCCCGCGGGTGCTCACAAAAGGCATAGGCTGTTCCTCTTCTTAAATAAAATATTTCTTGATAAAATCCGGGGCGATCGCATCGTCCACGCTGACGGAAAGGATAAACTGCACGTTGTGCTTTTCGCTCAGCTTATCCAGGCGGGCAAAGAAGGTTTCCGTGTTCTCCACCTGCGTCTTCACGAGCTTGAGGAACGCGTCGATGAAGATCACGCTGATATCGAAATTCTGGGCCAGCATGCCGCAGATGAAGCCCAGGAACATTTCCGGGCTGTCGGTGCCGTATTCGCTGGCGTTCACGAAGCGCACTTCGTGGCGCAGATCGTACATATACCGGTTATCATCGTCAATGAAGATCACGTCGCCCTTGTGTTCCTTGATCGCTTCGTTTGCCTGATCCAGAATCCGCTTGGTCTTGCCGGAGCCCTTCTTGCCGTGAATGACCTGTATCATGTGGGAACCCCCCCTTATGTTTTATCGGTAATTCTATTATACCTGATTTCCCCGGATATTTCAAGGCGCGTTTGCATCTATCTTGTGATCTTCCTCGGAAATGAAATGCAGCGTCAGGTTCTGGCCCGACCATTGGGAAAACAGGGTTTTGAGCTGCTCGCAGGCCGAATCCCAGGCCTTGCGCATGGATTCCTCGTCGTTTTCATAGCCCTCTCGGCATTTTCGGTGCTGCTCATCCTGCAATTTTTGATAGCGGGATTTGGTCGCCTGGCCGAAAAAATCGCTGCCGGAGGCTTCGCCGGTCACCTGGAAGCTGTCGTAAAGCACCTGCGCCTTTGGCACGACCACGGTCAGCCTGCTTTCCTCCGGCTCAAGCACGACGTCCGAAAGGCTGACGCCCATGCCGATTTCGTATTCATACGGCACGCTGATCTCGCTCACCCTGCCCAGGAATTTGGCGTTGATCGTACCCGTCAGGATCCCCGTATCCGTGGCCCGGAGGGTAATAAGCTCGCCCACCGTTTCCATTTCATGCGACAGAAGCTCCGCCGTGGCGGTGTAATCCACCCCGTGAAAAAGCGCGGTAAAAAAACGCGAGATTGGGTTAAAATACACGATGCCCAAGGCAATCAGCGCGCTAAGCGCCGCAATACGGATCGCACGCTTGATCCATCGCACCGGAAAACGGCGCTTGCCCTCTCTCTCGCTCATGACGCTTCTTCCCACAGCACCAGCAGGTACACGATCCCGCGAACCAGTTCGTATGCGATAAAGCCATAGCCCACCGCCAACACCACCCGGTTGATCCATTTCATCACGTGCCTTCCGCGCCGATACGGGCGATGGCGGTACGCAGGCTCCTTCATAACGGGCTGCATGCTTTCGGGCCTCCTTTCTTTTTGATGCCCGCTGCTGCTCCTCTCGGAAGCAGCGGGACGCGCCACGGCTTTGCCCGTGCGCTCATCCTTTTTGATGCCCGCTGCTTTTCCTGTTCGGAAGCGCTTAGACACCCAAATCGCTCTTTCATTATATCGCATTTTTCGATCTATTTCTACTTGTTTCCAGATTCTTTACAATTTTATTTCATGCGCCTGTTCATCGCGCAGAGCGCAATTTTTTCATGCAGTTATTTTTCAGTTACAGCTAAAATATGTAAAAATTTTGAATTTATATATTGATTTCCATAATCTGGTATGATAAAATGATTCTGGTCCAATTCGGCGCTTTTTTACGCTGCGCCGAAGGAGAAAAAGGGCACCCCCTCGCCCTTTTTCTCCCCATTTCCGCCAGGCTCACGCTTGGCGGATTTTTTGCTGCCCGGCCCCGCGCGGAAATCCGCAATTGAAAAAAGCCCTGTTTCATGATAAAATTCAAGTGCGGGGCTTGCCTCCGCGCCATCCTCTTTCAGGGAGCGTACATGCCCATGATCGAAAAAATCCAGGCCCTGGCCCGCCATGCCGGGCAGATGATGCTGTCCTATCGCGACGCGGCGATCCATCAAAAGGAAGGGCACTATAATTTCGTCACCGACGCGGATGTGGCGGTGCAGCAGTTTTTGAAAGCGGAGCTTTTATCCCTCCTGCCCGGCAGCCGCTTTTTCGCCGAGGAGCAGGAAAACGACCCGCTGACCGACCAGCCGACCTTCATCGTGGACCCCATTGACGGCACCCTCAATTATATGCGCCACAGGAACGCTTCCGCCGTGTCCATCGCCCTGGCGGAAAAAAAGCAGCCCGTGATGGGCGTTATCTACAACCCTTACGCCGACGAAATGTTTTCTGCGGAAAAGGGCAAGGGCGCGTATCTCAACGGCGGCAGGATCGCCGTATCCGATACCGCCTTCGGCAGCGCCATGGTATCGATCGGCACCTCGCCCTACGATCCGGATCTGGCCCGCCGCACCCTGAAGGCCGCGCTGCGCTTTCTCTTGGAAGCGGGGGACCTGCGCCGCACCGGTTCGGCCGCGCTGGATCTGTGCGACGTGGCCTGCGGGCGAGCGGATATCTTTTACGAGCTGTGTCTGCGCCCCTGGGATGTGGCCGCCGGAGCGCTGCTGGTTGCGCAAGCGGGCGGCGTGTTCGTATCGCTCGGCCATGACGCGCCGTATTTTGAAAGCGCCTCGGGCATCCTGGCCTGCAATCCCGCATGCCTCGCCAAAGCGAAACGCATTTTGGAGGAAGAAACAGCATGAGCCGCACCCTTTCGTCCGCCCACGTGCACACCCCTTTCTGCGACGGGAAAACCCCGGCACCGGAAATGGCCCGCGCCGCCTGTGATCTGGGTTTTGTTTCCCTGGGCTTTACCTCGCACGCGCCGCAGGATTTTGACCCCGGCTACTGCATCCCCCCCGACCGGGAGGAAGCCTACAAGGCCCACGTCCTTGCCCTGCAAAAAGAATACGCGGGCCGGATGGCCATTTACCTGGGCGTCGAACGGGATGTTTACAGCTGCTCATCCCCCGCCGGCTATGATTATTTTATCGCGTCCGTCCATTATTTTGTGAAGCCGGACGGGCATCACGCCCCGGTGGACGCGGCCGCCGAAAAGCTGCTCGACTATGTGAACACGTGCTGCGGCGGCGACGGCCTCCGCATGGCGGAGCGGTATTTTTCCATGCTGCGGGATTATGTGCTGGAAGCAAAGCCCGCGATCATCGGACATTTTGATCTGGTGCGCAAGAACAACGCAAGGCTTCATCTTTATGATGAAGACGCGCCCGCCTACCGAAGCCTCGCCCTGGACGCCCTCCGCCCGCTCAGGGAAACCGGCGCGCTGCTGGAAGTGAACACGGGCGGCATGGCCCGCGGGTACCTGGATACCCCCTACCCCGCCCCTTTCCTGCTCAAAGCCTGGAAGGAATGGGGCGGCGAAGTGATCCTGAACTCGGATTGCCACGATATGCGGTATCTTGACGCCGGGTATGGCCCGGCGGAAGAAATGCTGGCCGCCCTGGGGTACAGCCATGCGGTACGCCTGAGCCCGGATCCCGAAAAAGGCCTGTGGGAGCGTTACGCGCTGAAGGCCTGACCGCTTGCCCGCTGCTTGACTTTTTCGGCGGCATAGCGCATAATGCATCCATCGACTTCTTGCAGGGAGGGGGTTTTCCATGCCGCATGTGATCGAACGCGTTACGCCGCACGGCGTCGCCTATCGCCGCGGTATCCGCGCGGGCGACAGCCTGATCGCCATCAACGGGGAACCCATCCTGGATGAAATTGATTACCAGGCCCTGACCAACCGCCAGAAGCTGGATCTATTGATCCGCCATCCGGACGGAAGGGAGGAAACGATCCGCATCATCAAAGCCCGGGAAGCGAAGCTGGGCCTTCAGCTGGCGGACACGCTGGCCTGCCGCCCGTACGCGTGTAAAAACAAATGCGTTTTCTGCTTCATCGACCAGATGCCGCCCGGCATGCGCGAAACCCTCTACGTCAAAGACGACGACTGGCGGCTTTCCCTCATGATGGGCAATTATATCACGCTCACCAACGTGGATGACAAAGAGTTTGGCCGTATCCTGCGCCGCAGGGCCAGCCCGCTTTACATCTCCATCCACGCGACCGATCCGGATGTGCGCGTCAAGATGATGAAGAATCCGAACGCCCGCTTCATCATGGATCGCCTGCATGCGCTCAGGGACGCGGGGCTTCGCTTTCATTGCCAGATCGTGCTTTGTCCCGGCTACAACGACGGCGAGGTGCTGAAGGATACGCTGACCACTTTATCCGGCCTCTATCCTGCCGCCCAGAGCGCCGCGCTGGTGCCGGTGGGGCTGACCAAATTCCGCGAAGGTCTGGCCCCGCTTCAGCCCTTTACCCGGGAAACGGCGCGGGCCGTCATGGATATCGCCCGTGATTTTCAAACGCGCCTGCTTTCCTCCATCGGCACCCGCTTCGTGTTTCCCGCGGATGAAATGGTGCTGATTGCCGGCGAGGAGCTTCCCAAGGAGGAGGAATAC
>JAFXZO010000005.1 GCA_017541205.1 Clostridia bacterium
AAAATGATGACCGTGGAAACCATTGATTACAACGTATCCTGCATCAAGAAGCAGATGGAACGCTTCATTGAATTCGGCGAGGGCAAGGCCTTCATCGTCAATAACGCCGATTGGCTGCGCTCCCTGGGCTATATGGATTTCCTGCGGGACGTGGGCGCCATGTTCTCGGTCAACCGCATGCTCACCGCCGAATGCTACAAGCAGCGTTTGGAACGGGGCCTCACCTTCCTGGAATTCAACTACATGCTCATGCAGAGCTACGATTTCCTGCAATTGTTCAAAAAATACAATTGCCGCTTGCAGATGGGCGGCGACGACCAGTGGAGCAACATGCTGGCCGGGGCAGACCTGATCCGCCGCAAGGAACGGGAAGCCGCCTTCGCCTGCACCTTTAAGCTGCTCATGAACCACGAAGGCAAGAAGATGGGCAAGACCGAAAAGGGCGCCCTCTGGCTGGACGCCAACCTTTGCTCTCCCTACGACTTCTACCAGTACTGGCGCAACATCGCCGACGCCGACGTGGAAAAGTGCCTGAGCCTGCTCACCTTCCTGCCCATGGACGAGGTAAAGCGCCTCTCCGCCCTGGAAGGCAGCGCCATCAACGAAGCCAAGAAGGTGCTGGCCTTTGAATGCACCAAGCTGGTGCATGGGGAAGAGGAAGCCCAGAAGGCCCAGATGGCGGCGGCAGCTCTGTTCGGCGGCGGCGCGGCGGCGGACGTTCCCACCTACGAATGGACGAAAGCCCAGATGGAGCAGGACGCGCGCCTGACCACCCTGCTCAACCTCTGCGGCCTGTGCACCAGCAAGGGCGACGCCCGCAAGCAGGTGCAGCAGAACGCCGTCGCCATCAACGACGCGAAGGTGACCGACGTGGATATGGTCCTCACCGCCGATATGATCCCCACCGACGGCATCCTGCTGCGCAAGGGCAAGAAGAACTACTGCCGCGTGGTGCTGAAGTAACAAAAGAAGTTTTCTGGGGGAAACCCGCTTTTGCGCCAAAAGCGGGTTTCCCCCAGACCCCTTTCCCGAAAACCTTTTATGATGGAAATAGGAGCCAAAGAATCCCCGTCCCCATACGGCTTTCTTGGAAGGGGGTGCAGGGGGGAACCATTCTTTGGCTTTCCAAGACTGGTTTCCCCCTGCAAATCTCCCATGCCCGGCGATTATAAGACGTTAAAACAAGCCGCGAACGATGAATTCATCGTGAACAAGAGCCGGTTCATCGGCTACGCGTCCCCCTGCGAAACGGAGGAAGAAGCGCTGGCCTTTTTGAAAAGCATCCGCGAAAAGCACCGGGACGCGACCCACAACTGCTATGCCTACGTGATCGGGGAAAACGCCGGGATCATGCGGTATTCGGACGACGGGGAACCGGGCGGCACGGCGGGCATGCCCATGATGGAGGTCATCAAAGCCCGGGGCGTGGTCAATTGCTGCGTGGTGGTGACAAGGTATTTCGGCGGGGTGCTCCTGGGCGCGGGCGGATTGGTGCGGGCCTATTCCAAGGGCTGCGTGATCGCGCTGAACGCGGCGCAGGTGGTCACGATGCAGCGATCGAAAAAGCTGCTGCTGGACGTGCCCTATCCGTTATGGGACCGGGTGAACCACGCGATGAAGGACCTGCCCGTGATCGTGGAGGATACGGCCTTCGGCGCGTCGGTGGAAGCTTCGATCCTCGTGCGCGTATGCGACACGGAAGCGGTCACCCAAAAGCTCACCGCCCTGACCGACGCGCGCGCGGAATGGCTGGAAGCGGACGAAGTGCATTATCCCTGGCCGGAAGCGGAATAAACGCGAACGGCAAAGCAAAGCGGCCATCCGGAATGAACCGGACAGCCGCTGTTTTTTTGCTTGTTTACTGGATCTTGAGGCAGTACATATAAGCGTTGTCTTTGCTGCAGGTGCCGATGACCAGGTAATCCTTGTAGACGGCGGGGCTGCCCTGGATGGCGCCGCCGAGGTTCAGGGTGGAGCGCACCGTACCGGTGAGGCCGTCGAGCATGGTGAGGTTGCCGCCCTCGTCCCCCTGGATGATCCACGCGTCGCCGCGCGCGTTATACACGGCGACGGGGGAGGAAACGGCCTCGTCGGGAAGCGCGTGCTCCCAGACGACCGCGCCGGATTGCTTGTTCAGGGCAATGATTTTGCTGCCGCCGCCCTCGACCATGTTCACGGTGAAGATGACGAGATTGCCGATGCGGTTCTGGCCGATGATGGGGCTGGCCTTGCAGCCGGAGGCCTGGTTCTTCTTATCCTGGGCGCATTTGATATTGTAGCACCAGATTTCCTTGCCGGTCAGCGCATTGATGCGCCGGATGGACACATCCTTCTTGCTGCCCAGGCGGGCGTAATTGGTGTTGCCGGTATAGAGGCTCAGATCGGTGCCGTCCATATCCAGCGCGATGGCGGCGTCGATGTTGTCGCCGCCGTCAAAAGCCCAGACGGTCTTCATGGTGTCGGAATCCACGCAGCGGATCACGCCGTAGGCGTCGGCCATGAAGATGAAGCGGTCGTACATGGCGACGCTGCTTTCCACGCTGACCATGGTATCCTTTTCATCGGCGGCCTTGGTTTTGAGGAAGGTGACGCTGGGCTTGATCTCCATGGAGGGGGTCGCGTCCGGATTATCGTCGTTGGGGTAGATGAATTTCCCGTTCAGATCCAAGGTATAGAGCAGGCCGTTTTCACCGGCGGTGATCAGGGCGTCGGTGCCGTTGCTGTCAAAGAGGAACAGGGCCGTTCCGTCAAACGCGCCGTTGGAGGAATAGGGGGCCTGGTCGTTGGTTTTGCGGCCGTTCAGGAAATAGGCTTCCTTGCCGTCCATCAGGTTATAGATGTGCAGGCCGATGGCGCCGGTCTTGTTGCTGAGCTTGGAAATGCCCTGGCCGACGGCGAGCAGGGGCCGGTCAAAGCTGTCGATGGACACGCTGCCCTTCAAGGGATAGCCAACGTTGATGGTTTCGCGGGAGGCGGAGCCGTCGCGAAGATCGAGGAAATAGATCTTGCCGTCCTGCGCGCCGAAGATCACTTCGATCAGGTTGATGCTCTTTTTTTCATCAAAGACGTTCATCATCTGGCGCACTTCCCTGGTCCATTTGACGATCGCGGGCTGGCCTGTCCAGCCGACGCCGTACAGGGTGCCGCTGTCCGCTGTGCGCAGCGACCCGATGGGCGTCTGCCACAGGACGGAAAGCTTGGCCTCCTTGACCTCCGCCGTGCCGAACGCGGCGTTGCGGCGGAAGTTATCGCCGCGGAAGGTGAACACGCCGAGCGGATAATAGGTGTAGTTATCCGGGTGCGTGGCGATATAGGAATGCGCGCGGTTGAAGGAAGAATCCTTTTTACCGGCGACGAACACGGTATCCGTGGTTTTCATGGAATCGCCCTCGGCGGACGCTTCCAGGTGCGGAAGCGGCGTCACGGTCGGCGCCGGGGTGGGGCCGGGGGAAGCTGTCGGATCGGGCGTCGGCTCAGGCGTCTCCGTCGGCTCGGGAGTCGGCTCCTCCGTCGGCTCGGGAGTGGGCTCGGGGGTCGGCCCTTCGGTCGGCAGGGGCGAATTGGTGGGGGCCCAGGTGACGGAAGCGATATCCGGCGTTTCCTGCGAAATTACGACGGGAGCGGGCGAAGCCTGCTCGGTCGCTTCGACGGTCGGCCCAGGCGTGACCAGCGGCACCTGCGTTTGCAGGGGCTCTTCGGTCGGCGCGGGCGTCGGGTCGGCAATGATGAGCGGCAGGCTTTTATCCGACCGCTTCCAGGTATCGCCCTCGCGGATGGCGGCGTACACGTCGCCGGTATAAGGCGAATCGAAAATCACGTTGATGTTCCAGATTTTGTTGGTTTCATTCTCGCCGTTCATCAGCGTGGCTTCGCAGGCCAATTCCTTTCCGTAGGCGTCCTCGATGCGTACGCTGTCCACCGATTGATTGGTGGTGACGTTGAACTGCAGGCGGGAGCCGGTGACGGCGGAATTGCTGACCGTCTGGAAGGAAAGCACCTCGCCCTGCGCCTTCGCGGGTGCTTTCAGCAGGCCCGTGATCGATTGCTTCAGGGGATTGAGCGGGCCGGCGTCTTCGATAAAGTAGAGCGCGACGCAAAACAGCAGCATGGCGGCGACCAGGCCGATCAAAACCTTGACCCAGGGGAAGCGGCGCTCCTCGTCGTCATAAGCGTCGTCGAAATCATCGTTGATTTCGGACTGCCGTCTGCGCGCGCGTATATCGCCGTCGTCCTGATCGGCGCGGCGGGCGTATGCGTTATAGGCGGGAGGCGCGCTTTCCTCCGGCCAGGAAGAGGGCTGACGCCGCTCCCACTGGATCTCCTGCTGCGCGCTTTCCGTCTCTGGCGCTGCTTGCTCGTTATAAACCGGGGCTGCGTCCTCTCCGGGCTGCCTGCCCCGATGCTTATCGCTCCTGCGATGGCGCGTGGGCGGCTGCTGAGGATAAAAGGAATTGTCATGATAATTACTCAAGGATACGGACCTCCTGCATCAAAGCAGTAAAGATAAATATTCCCGCATAACAGTATACCAGAAAAGGCGGCATTTCACAAGCGGAAATATAGAAGGACGCGCCAATTTGTTCCATAATTTCACAAAATGCGCGCGGCGGGCGGAAAGCAAAATCTGTGCTTCAATTTTTTGCCGGACTATGCTACAATAACAGGGAAAACAGCAGGACGACAAACAGAACAAGGGGGATAAGCATGCACCGGTTTTTTGCGGAATGGGCGGACGGAGGAGCGGTCCTCAAGCCGGAGGAAGAAAAGCACGCGCTGAAGGTGCTCAGGCTGTCCCAGGGGGATATGTGCCAGGCGCTGATCGCGGGCCGCATTTATGACGCGAGGATCGAGGAAACGCTGCCGCGGGTGTTTTTGAGGGTGGGCAAAGAATTGCCTTCGACGGAGCCGAGCGTGGAAGCGACCTTGTACCAAGGCATCCCCAAGGGCGAAAAAATGGATTATATCGTGCAAAAATGCACGGAAGCCGGGATATCCCGGATCGTGCCGGTCGAGTTTTCACGGTGCGTGGCGAAATGGGAGGATAGGGACGCGGAAAAAAAGCAGGCGCGGTTCCAAAGGATCTGCGACGAAGCCGCCAAGCAGTCCGGCCGCGCGAAAGCGCCGGCGATCGAAAAGCCCGTCAGCCTGCAAAAGCTGTGCAGTCTGATCGAAACGCACGACCTGTGCCTGCTGCCCTGGGAGGAGGAACACGGCCACGGCATCCGCGCGTGCTGGAGCGGGCACAGGAACGTGGGCATCGTGATCGGCCCGGAGGGCGGCATCAGCCCCGAGGAAGCGGAAACGCTGGCCCGGGCCGGCGCCTGCCCGGTGACGCTCGGCCCGCGCATCTTCCGGACGGAGACGGCCGGGCTCGCCGCGCTGATTTCCCTTTTGACCCTATCAGGCGACATGGAATAATTATGGGAAACACATCAACCAAAGGGAGATGGATCAATGCCTTCCGTCGCTTTTCACACCTTGGGCTGCAAGGTGAACCAATACGATTCGCAGGCCATGCTGGAGAAGTTCGCCCAGGCCGGGTATGAGCTCCGGGATTTTGACCAGCGTGCGGACGTTTACGTGGTGAATACCTGCACCGTCACCGGCACCGGCGACAAAAAGAGCCTGAACGCCGTTCGGCGGGCCCTGCGGCAGAATCCGAACGCCGAAGTGGTGATCGCGGGCTGCCTGGCCCAGCGGGATGGCGAAAAACTGCTTTCCACCGGGGCCCGTCTTGTCATCGGGAACGCGCGGCGAAGAGAAGTGGTGTGTCTGCTGGAGGAAGCGATCGAGAAGGGCGAGAGGGTCTGCGCGGTGGAGGACATTCTGCGCGCGCCTTACGAGCCGCTTTCCATTTCAAGCCATGAGGGGCATACCCGGGCGGTGCTCAAGATCCAGGAGGGCTGCGACCGGTACTGCACCTACTGCATCATCCCGTACGTTCGGGGCGGCATCCGCTCCAGAAAACCGGAGGATATCGCGCGGGAAGCCTGCCGGCTTGGGCAGGCCGGGTTCCGGGAGCTGGTGCTGACCGGCATCCATCTGACGAGCTACGGGCGGGATCTGGAGAATCAAACGCTGCTGGACGCCGTACGGGCGTGCGACGTACCGGGCGTCGCGCGCATCAGGCTTGGGAGCCTGGAGCCGGTGATCGTGACGGAGGCATTCGTCGGCGCGCTGGCAGAAGAAAACAAGGTCTGCCCGCAATTTCATCTGGCGCTGCAATCGGGCAGCGACGCGGTGCTCAAGCGCATGCGCCGCAGGTATACGACGGAAGATTTTTTATCCGCCTGCCAAACGCTCCGTACCGCATTCCCGGACTGCGCGATCACGACGGACGTGATCTGCGGGTTTCCCGGGGAAACCGAGGAGGATTTTGAGGAAACCGTGGCCTTCTGCCGGAAGATCGGGTTTGCGAGGATGCACGTTTTTCCGTATTCCGCGCGGCAGGGTACGCCCGCCGCGGCCATGCCGGGGCAGATTCCCAAGGCGGACCGGGAGGAACGCGCGCGGCGTCTGATCAAAGAAGGGATAGAAATGGCGAAAAGCTACAGGGAAAGCCTGGTCGGCAAAGAAGCGGAGGTCTTGCTGGAAGAAACGGACGAGGACGGGACGCCCCGGGGCTATACGGCGCAATATATGGAATGCCGGGTGCCGGACGGGAAGCCGGGGGAAATCTGCCGCGTCAGGATCATCGGCGCGCACGGCGACGGACTGATCGGCGAAAAGCTTGGAAACGCCGGGGCGTGAGGGGAGGAAGCAAGGGTGGAATTTGAAAAACTGTCCACGGAACAGGTCAATGAGGAAAGCAGGAATCTGGACCAGCTGTCGCCCCTGGAGGCGGCGCGGCTGATGAACAAAATGGACCGGCTGGCTGCGGAAGCGGTGGAACAGGCGCTGCCCGAGATCGCGCGGGCGGTGGAAGAAATCGCCAGGCGGATGAAGGCGGGCGGACGGCTGATCTATATCGGCGCGGGCACCAGCGGCAGGCTGGGCGTGCTGGACGCGTCCGAATGCCCGCCGACCTTCGGCACCGACGAAAAGCAGGTGGTGGGCCTGATCGCCGGGGGCGATACGGCCCTGCGCCATTCGGTGGAGCGGGCTGAAGACAAGCCCGAGCTGGCGGTGGAGGACCTGAAGAACCTGGTATTGACGGATCGGGACTGCGTGGTGGGCATCAGCGCGAGCGGATACGCGCCTTATTGCGTGGGCGGGCTGGATTATGCCAGGGAATGCGGCGCGCTCACCATTGCGATGAGCTGCAACAGCGGCGCGATCCAATCCCGGCACGCGGACATCGCCATCGAAATGCCGACCGGCGCGGAGATCCTTTCCGGGTCCACCCGGCTTCGGGCGGGCACGGCCACCAAAATGGCCCTGAACATGCTGACCACGCTGACCATGGCCCAGCTTGGCAAGGTGTACGGGAACCTGATGGTCGATTTGACGCCGTGCAACCAAAAGCTCAAGGACCGGGCGATCCGCATCGTGCAGAAGGCGCTGGAGATCAAAGACAAAGCGGACGCGGAAAGGACGCTGGAGCAGGCGGGGGGAGATGTGAAGGTCGCCATCGTGATGAGCTCCTGCGGCGTGGATGCGCTTGCCGCGCTCGAGGCGCTCAAGCAGTCGGACGGCTTCGTGCGCAAGGCGCAGGAAAGCCTGAAGCGTCACCGCTCCGGGAAATTTTGACGGAAGGGGAGGATGGGCATGAGGATCTTGCTGGTAGAGGATGAAAAAGGCATTTCATCCGCCGTATGTCAGGTGCTGAAAAAAGAAAACTTTACGGTGGACCCGGTCTTTACCGGCGCCGACGGCCTGGATTACGCCCTGGCGGGCATTTATGACGCGATCATCCTGGACGTGATGCTGCCCGGCATGGACGGGTTTGAGGTATTGAAGCGCCTGCGCGGGGAAGGGATCAAGACGCCCGTGTGTATGCTGACCGCGCGTTCCGGCCTGGAGGACCGGGTGCGGGGCCTGGAAATCGGCGCGGATTACTATTTGCCCAAGCCCTTCCAGATGGCGGAATTGATCGCCTGCCTGCGCGCGATCACAAGAAGGAAAGAGGATACCCCGGTGATGGAGCTCAGCTTCGGCGATGTGAGCCTGAGGCAGCAGGACGCGAAGCTCGTATCCAAAACCACCGGACAATCGGTGAAGCTTGGCGCGAAGGAATACCAGATCCTGGAAATGTTTTTGCGCAACCCGCGGCAGATTTTGCCCAAGGAAACGATATTCGACCGGGTATGGGGCTATGAAAGCGACGCGGATTACAGCAATGTGGAGGTGTATCTGTCCTTCGTGCGCAAGAAGCTCGCCTTTGTGGGATCGAAGCTCAAAATCAGGGCGTCGCGGGGCATCGGCTATTCTTTGGAGGAAGAAGCATGATCAACCGGCTGAAAAGGCGGATGATCCTGGTGGTGCTGGCAGGGCTGCTGCTGGCGTCGGCGGGCGTCGTGATCGCCATCAATTGGATGAACTGGAACAGCCTGCAGGCCCAGGCCGAAGAAGTGCTGGACATGCTGGCGGAAAACAACGGACAGCGCCCGATCTTCCTGATGGACGAGCAGGACATGGACCGAAAGGATTGGGAGATGCCGCCGTTCATCCAGCAGGACGGAAGAACCCCGGCGCCGATGGGCACGGACTTTGCCTGGCTAAGCGGCCGGGAGAAGATGTTCAACGGCCGGGGACGGAGCAAAGCCCTCATCAACGCGGCCAACCTGACGAATTATTATACCGCGGAGCTGGACGCGGACGGCGGCGTGCTTTCCTGGAGCAGCGACAGGACGGATCTGTATACGGACGAGGAAATCGCTCAGATGGCAAAGAGCGCCTTGGAAACGGGCCGGGATTCCGGCAAGATCGGCACGTGCTTTTTCCGCCTGCTGGACAAGGCCGAAGAAGAGAGCGCATGTGAAAAGCAGCTGATCGTGGTGGACAGCCGGCTGGAGATCCAGAACGCGGAGAGCGTCCTGCGCCAGACCATCCTGGTCGCCGTGATCGAGGACGCGCTGCTGAGCCTCGCGGCGATCCTGCTGATTCACAAGCTCGTTAAACCCGTGGACGAGGCGATGGAAAAGCAAAAGCAGTTCGTATGGGACGCGAGCCACGAATTGAAAACGCCGCTCGCGGTGATCTCCGCCAACGCGGAGGCACTGGAAGCGGAAACGGGAGAAAGCAAGCCCCTGGAATACATCCGCTCCGAGGTGGACAGGACGGACAAGCTGATCCAGAGCCTGCTTACCCTGGCGCGGATGGAAAAAGGAACGGCCCAGGCGCAGCATGCGCCCTTCGATCTGAGCCGCGCAGTGATGGAGGTGGCGCTGCCGTTTGAATCGGCGGTGTTCGAGGCCGGCAAGACCATGGACATCCAGGTGCCGGACGGCATCCAGTATACGGGCGACGCGGAAATGATCAAGCAATTGATGGTGGTGCTGCTGAGCAACGCGCAGAAATATTCGGACGACGGCGGCAAGATAACCGTGTCGCTGGAGGCGAAAGGCGAAAAAAGGCTCCTGCGGGTGCACAATACCGGCCCGGCCATCCCCGCCGAAGCGCAGCAGCGGATCTTCGACCGTTTCTACCGGGCGGATTCCTCCCATAATCGGGAAATCGAGGGCAACGGCCTGGGCCTGGCCATCGCGCAGAACATCGTGAACGCGCATAAAGGAAAGATCGCCGTGCGAAGCCAGGAGGGCGAGGGCACCACGTTTACAGTGACGCTGTGATGGGGGAAAAATGAAAGATCAGATCGTCGAATGGGCCAAGGAGCTGCAGAGCATCGCCCAGGCCGGGCTGTATTACGGAAAAGACGCGTATGACGGGGAGCGCTATCAGCGCGTGCGGGATATCGCGGCGGAAATGATGCTGACGCGCGCGGACATACCGGCAGAGAAAATCAAAGGGCTTTTTTGCGCGGATTCGGGCTATCAGACGCCGAAAATCGATACCCGCGCGGCGATCTTTGAGGATGGAAAAATCCTGTTGGTGCGCGAAAAAACCGGCGAATGGACCCTGCCGGGCGGCTGGTGCGAATACAATCTGTCGCCCGCGGAAAACACGATGAAGGAAGCAAAGGAGGAAGCGGGGCTGGACGTGGAGCCGATGCGCCTGATCGCCGTGCAGGACCGGGAAAAACACAACATGCCGCCCCATGCTTTCCATATCATCAAGGTTTTTTTCCTGTGCCGGGTGATCGGCGGGGCATTCGCGGAAAACATCGAAACCACGGCAAGCGGCTGGTTCGCGTTGGATGCGCTGCCGCTCCTTTCGCAGGACAGGAGCACACAGGAGCAGGTGAAGATGTGCTTCGACGCGTATCGGGACGAAAACTGGAAGGCGCAGTTTGATTGAAAAGAGAACAAAAAACGGGCCGGGGCACGAAAGCATGCCCCGGCTCGAATCATTTGGGAGATCATTTGTCGTAATTGACGACCTGGGAGAAATCGGGAGCCTTCAGGGAAGCGCCGCCGATGAGGCCGCCGTCGATTTCGGGCTGCGCCATGAGGCCCTTGACGTTCTTGGGGTTCATGCTGCCGCCGTACTGGATGCGGACCGCGTTGGCGACGCCTTTGCCGTACTTGCGGGCGATGGCCTTGCGGATCACGCCGATGGTCTCGTTGGCCTGTTCGTCGGTGGCGGTCAGGCCGGTGCCGATGGCCCACACGGGCTCGTAGGCGATGACCACTTTCTTGATTTCCTTGTCGGTCAGGCCGTTCAGGGCGATCAGGGTCTGGTATTCAACGAGGGCGTCGGTGTAGCCCGCTTCCCGCTCTTCCTTGCGCTCGCCCACGCAGATGATGGGGGTCAGGCCCGCCTTCACGGCGGCCAGGGTGCGCAGGTTCACGGTCGCGTCGGTTTCGCCGAAATACTGACGGCGCTCGCTGTGGCCGATGATGACGTATTCCACGCCGATTTCCTTGAGCATGGCGGCGGAGAGCTCGCCGGTGTAGGCGCCGGACTCCTTGAAATGCACGTTCTGGGCGCCCAGATGGATGTTGCTGCCCTTGATTTCTTCCTTGACCGCGCAAATATCCACGGCGGGAACGCATACGACCACCGTAGCGTTGGCGTCCTTCACCAGGGGCTTGAGGGCCTTGACCAGTTCCTTGGCCTCGGCGGGGGTCTTGTTCATTTTCCAGTTGCCGGCAATGATGGGCTTGCGCATGGGAATCACTCCTTATTGATTTTTTTCGGGGGGAACCATTCTTTGGAGGCCGAAAAATGGTTCTCCCAGGCACCCTCCAAGAAAGCCGTTTTTGGAGGGTTTTATGATGCTAATAGGGATGGTAAGTGAAAACGATTCTATATAATATCTTTCTCGGAAGGAGGTCTGGAGGGAACCGCTCTTTGGATCCAAAGAGCGGTTCCCTCCAGCATGCCTTCGTACTCTTATTTTTCGTCCAGGCAAGCGACGCCGGGCAGGACCTTGCCTTCGAGGTATTCGAGGGACGCGCCGCCGCCGGTGGAGATGTGGGTCATCTTATCGGCCAGGCCCATCTTTTCCACGGCCGCCGCGCTGTCGCCGCTGCCGATGATGGTAACGGCTTCGCTGTCCGCCATGGCCTGGGCCACAGCCAG
>JAFXZO010000006.1 GCA_017541205.1 Clostridia bacterium
AGAAGGACGATGAATCGGTTCGCGCCGCGCTTGTGTATATGCTCTATCTGTTTGGCGGCGCGGCGCTCGGCTTTGTCTCGCTGGTCGGGCTGAGCGAATATGGCGTCGGCGCCTTTGGATCAGGGGCGCTTACGGAGGTCACTCCCTGGACGCAGGCGCTTGTGATGCTCGGCTTCCTGGGTTTTGGCGTCAAAGCCGCGGTTTTTCCGCTCTGCAGATGGCTGCCCAAGGCGTCCGTCGCGCCGACGCCCACGACCGCGCTTTTGCACGCGGTCGCCGTTGTGAACGCGGGCGCGTTTGCTGTGATGCGGTTTTTGTATCAGGCTGTGGGCGCAAGCGCGATCAGGCGAATGGCAGTTTGGCCGATCATGATCGTTTTATCCGTCCTTACGATCCTGTACGGCGCGGTGATGGCCGTTCGCGAGCAGCAGATGAAACGGCGTTTCGCATGGTCCACGGTGAGCAACCTGAGCTATATGCTCTTTGGCCTGGCCCTGCTGACGGCAGGCGGCATGGAAGCGGGACTTGCGCATATCGTTTACCACGGCTTGACGAAAATCATTCTTTTCTTCTGCACGGGAGCCGTTTTGACCGAAACGGGACGCACCCAGGTCAGGCAGACGCACGGGCTTGGCAGAAAAATGCCCTTCACCTTCCTTTGCTTTACGCTGGCGGGCGTATCGCTCCTTGGCGTTCCGCCGCTTGGCGGGTTCGTGAGCAAATACGCGCTGATTTCCGCCGCGTTCGGGGAAAGCACGGCCCTCTCCATCGCCGGCGCGGCCGCGCTTTTGCTTGCCGCCGTATTAACGGCCGTTTATGTTTTTACGGTCGTTTATCCGGCGTTCTTTATGCCGTATAAGGCGAAGGAAGGGGAAAAAGCGCCGCATGATCCCGGCGTCTGCATGAAGGCTTCGCTGCTTATCCTCTGCCTGATTCTATTGGCTGCGTCCATCGGCGCGCGCCCGATCATGGATTATCTCAAAAGCGTAGCAGGGGGTGTGATCGGATGATCTTGCTTGTCCTGATTCTTCTCCCGGTCCTTGGCGCCGTGCTGTCGCCGCTGGCGGGAAGAAAAAGCGGCGGCGCCCGCGAGCTGCTGCTTCGTCTGTTTACGTTGCTGGAGCTTTTGCTTTCCCTATATACGGCCTGGCGGGTCCTGCGGGGAGAGACCGTCACTTTTGCGTTGCCCGGCATGCTGGGCCTTGGCCTTTCTTTCCGCGCCGACGCGTTCCGCGCGGTATACGCGTCTCTGGCGTGCTTTATGTGGGCGATCGCGTGCCAGTTTTCGCTTGAATATTTTGCGGGGCACACAGCGAACCGGGGCCGCTACGCGCTGTTTACGCTGCTGACCCTTTGCGGCGTGGTGGGCGTGTTTTATTCCGACGATCTGTATACGACGTTCGTATTTTTTGAAATCATGTCCATCGCCTCCTATCCCTGGGTCGCGCATGAGGAAACGTCCGGCGCGATGCGGGCTGCCGCCACCTATTTGGGCGTATCCGTTGCGTGCGGCATGGTCACGCTGATGGGGATGTTCCTGGCCTGGAAAGAAATCGGCAGCCTTTCGTTTTCCGCGCTTCGGAGCGCGGAGGGATCGAACGGCATGGGCGTCGCCGCCTGCCTTATGCTGGTCGGCTACTGCGCAAAAGCCGGCATGGTCCCGCTGCATATCTGGCTGCCCAAGGCGCATCCCGTCGCGCCCGCGCCGGCCAGCGCGCTCCTCTCCGGCATGCTGACGAAGACGGGCCTGTTCGGGGTGATCGTGATCGGCATGAATGTGATGGGCGAAAGCGAGGTTTTCGGCCATGTTTTCCTGGCGCTCGGCCTGGTCACGATGACGCTTGGCGCTGTGCTCGCGGTTTTTTCGGTGAATTTGAAGCGTACGCTGGCCTGCTCCTCGCTGTCCCAGATCGGGTATATCACCGTGGGCCTCTCCTGCGCGATGCTGCTTGGACATCATGGGGCGCTGGCCGCCGCAGGCGCGGTCGGGCACATGGTGAATCATTCGCTGCTGAAGCTGTGCCTGTTCCTGTGCGCCGGAGCGGCGTACATGAAGGCGCATACGCTGGATCTGAATGAATTAAAGGGGTTTGGACGCGGAAAGCCCTTGCTGCACATCGTGTTCCTGCTTGGCGCGATGGGCCTTGCCGGCGTGCCGCTGCTGAACGGCTATACCAGCAAAACCATGATCCATGAGGGGCTGGTCGAGCTGGCCGGGGAAATCGAGGGCTTTTCCGTGTACCGCCTGTGCGAATGGGTCTTCCTGTTCGCCGCCGGCCTCACCACGGCGTATATGCTGAAGCTCTATATCTGCCTGTTCTGGCAGAAAAACCGGGACGCGCACCGTCAAGCCCATTACGATGAACTCAGCGGCCATAGCATGTCCGCACGCTCCGCCTGTGTGCTTGTGCTGACGGCCGTTCCTTTGATCGCGATCGGCACGCTGCCCAACCGCGTTCTGCTGCCTCTGACCCGGGCCTGCGCGGATTTTCTGAACCGCCCGGCTTTATCCCACGACGTTTCCTTTTTCTCCTTCGGGAATCTCAAGGGCGGCGGCGTCAGCCTGGTGATCGGTGTGACGGTGTACCTGTTCTTTGTTCGCAAAGCGCTGCATACGGAAAAAGAAGGATATATCGACCGCTGGCCGAAATGGCTGGATCTGGAGGAGCTGTTCTACCGCCCTGTATTCATACGCTTTCTTCCATGGCTCGGCTGCACCCTGGCGTCGGCCCTGGACCATCTTCCCGATTGCAGGCTGATCCGCGTGTGGATACCCAAGGGCGCAAGCGCGTTCTTCTCCTTCCTGGATCGGCTTCCGGATTCCAAATTCGTACTGCAATGGATCCCCAAATGCTGTACTGCGGTGTTTTCTTTCCTGGATCATCTGCTCGATTCCAAACTCGTACTGCAATGGATCCCCAAATGCTGTACGGCCGCGTTTTCCTTCCTGGAACGCTTGCCGGAATCGAAATTCTTTTCCAGGATCCTCCCGGGCTTTTTCGTGGCGCTGGTTCGCGTGCTGGATGAGCTGGTCGATCACCTCATGCTGCTTGGGCGGCAGCTGTTCCTGGTCAATCGGGAAGAGCTTGGCCGCGCGCAAGCGGATAACGTGTTCACGCATCTTGCCCGCGCCCTGGCGGAAGGCCTGCATAAGCTGGGTGTGCTTCCCAAACGTTTTGTCCGCCAGCGCGATGCGAGCGATCCCTCCTGGGGAAATTCCCTCACCAATGCGATCTCCTTCGGCCTGCTCCTGTGCACGGCTGGCCTGGTCGGCGCGATCTTGTATGTGTTCATCCGCTTGGGCGCGCAGTGAGCTCCTGCATACCGGGTAAAAATACGATCAGGATCGAATAGGGCTGAACGGCGAAATCAGACGTTCGGCTTTTTTCAGTTCTATCAAAAACGGCGGATCGGTCAAGGGCAGATTGCAACGGGTATTCGTTCATCCCGCCAGCAAAAGACTTTTTTCGGAATCATGACAAAAGTAATTCATTTTTTTGTCTTTTATATGAAATAAATGTATCGAAAATTTGCAATATTTGTACGAAATAATCTCTTGTGCTGTCGATTTTTCTTTGATATAATATATTGAAGAAAAAATGTTCCTGCCGGAAGGGCATCAATCTTGAAAGCGAGGTTTTTCATGAAATCGCGAAACGCAGTTTTGCTTGTCCTTACTGTGCTGGCGTGCGTTGCGATCGTCCTTGTAAATTGGGTCGCGCCGCCGATTCAGAAAACCATCGAATATACGAAATATTCCACGGTCCGCCTGAACGTTTTCGATACTGAAATCACGCTGATCGGCTTTGCGGAAAGCGAAGAAGCATTCGCAAAAAACGCGGAACAGGCGTTTGAACTGCTTGAAAACCTGGACCGCATCTTTGACGCTTATAACGCTTATGACGGCCTGAACAATTTGTATTACCTGAACCGCCGCGCCGCGCAGGAGCCCGTCCCCGTGCCCCGGGAGCTGTTCGAGCTGATTTCCTGGTGCAAGCAAAAATGGGATGAAAACCTTCGCAGCACCAATATCGCCATGGGCGCGGTGCTCTCCATTTGGCATGATTATCGCACGGCGGGCATCGCAAGCCCGGACGAGGCCGCGCTGCCGCCGATGGAAACGCTGCAAGCCGCCGAAGCGCATACGGATTTTCAGAATGTGGTACTGGATGCCAATAAACAAACCGTATTCTATTCCGATCCGGAGCTTCAGCTGGATATCGGCGCGGTTGCCAAGGGCTACGCGGCGGACGCCGCCAGCGCGCTGCTTTCCAAATCCATGCCCTCCTTCCTTTTGAGCCTTGGGGGCAACGTATACGCGGGCGAAAAGCCGCTTGACGGACGATCCGCCTGGGCTGTCGGGGTGCAGGATCCCCGCGCGAAGGCGCTGGAGGCTTCGATTTCCGGTTCCGATATCCTGGATATTATCGATGTGACGGGCCTATCCGTTGTGACCAGCGGCGATTATTGGCGCTATTATACTGTGGACGGCGTGCGCTATCATCATATCATCGATCCCAAGACGCTGATGCCCTCCACGCAGATGCAGTCCGTAACGGTGGTATGCCAAAGCTCCATTCTGGCTGACTTTCTGAGCACCGCGCTCTTTGTCAATTCCTATGAGGACGGGCTCGCGCTCGTGAACAGCCTGCCCGGGGTGGAAGCCATGTGGGTGCTGCCGGACGGAAAAATCGAATACAGCGCTGGCATGACGAAATTCGTCCGCTCGCTTCAATAATACTGCCGGAGGAAACGCATGGAAAAAAGATCGAATTCCAAAAACATAGCTTCCCTTAATATAATCATTATCCTCTGTTTGGTCCTGATCGCGGCAGGCCTTATCATCTTATCCCGCTCTCTTGCCTCTCCCAACGCCTCCTTGACCCAGGAAGCAATAGAAAAAAAGCAGGCCGAGCTGACCACGAATATGCGCTCTGCTTCCGCCGGAAGCGATCCAGCCGAAACGGCTTCGCCCTCGTCCACCCAAACGCCCGACAATCCTGCCGCGTATGTTTTCATCATCATCGACAACCGGGTTTGGGGCATCGAAGCGCTGGGCGAAGAAAGAGATGTGACGGTTGACCAGGGCGACGGCGTCATCAACGTGGTCCATATCCTGCCAAACGGGTATTATATGCTGTCCTCGACCTGTGAAAATCAACTGTGCGTATCAGAAGGCACGGTCACGGTCACGAATTATCAGCAGCGCATCCTGGGCCCCTGCGTTTACTGCCTGCCGCACAATCTGATGCTGGAATTGGTCGTTCCCGGCGCGACAGCCGATCCCAGCGCCCCTGACGTCTGATCCCCCGGGCCAGGACGGCCCTTCTCTCCGGCCTGCCGGAGAATAAAAAGAAACTGTGTTTCTCTTCCCTTCCGAGAAACAGTGCAAGGAGGATGGAATCACGTGAAGAAAAAACTTCCTGGTTGGGCCGTACTGCTCATCATCACGCTGGCAGCGGGCCTTGCCTTGGGCGGCACCTACGCCCTGACCAAAGAGCCCATCGCGGAGCAGACCAGCCTGGCGAAGGAAAGAGCCAAAATGGCCGTCCTGCCAGACGCCGATTCCTTTCAGGCGATGGAATTAATGGACGGCGCGGATATTGATTGGATGTATGAAGGGCTGAAGGACGGCTCCGTGGTGGGCTATGTGTCCCAGGCCACCGTCAGCGGCTTCGGCGGCAAGGTGGAGGTCACCGTGGGCACCGATACCAACGGCGTCATCAGCGGTGTGCGCGTAGGCGGCGCCGATTTTTCCGAAACCGCCGGGTTGGGCGCGAAGTCCAAGGAACCCGCATTCTATGAACAGTTCACGGGCAAGGAATACCCTGTTGATCTGGTCAAGAATGGCGGCGAGATCGACGCCATCACCTCGGCGACCATCACTTCCTCCGCCGTGGTACGCGGCGTGAACAGCGCCGTCAAGGCCATGGCTGAAATCGCGGGCTTCAAGATCAACGAGCCCCAGGTGCTGGTGGAGGAACTGGGCGGCAACCGCTACGCCACCTCCAAACAGGGCTTTGGCGGCCCGGTGTATGTGGAGCTTGAAATCGTGGACGGCGTCATCACCGACATCGTTATTGGCGACGCTTCCTTCAGCGAGTCCCCGGGCTATGGCGCCGGCGCGAAGGAAGAAAAGTTCTACAGCCAGTATATCGGCAAATCCGGCACCAACCTGACGCTGAACAGCGACGTGGATCAGGTCTCCGGCGCAACCATTACGTCCAACGCTGTCAACGACGCGGTGAACATGATCCTGCTGTACGTCAACGATCCTGAAGCTTTCGCTGCGCAGATGGCCGAGCAGCCGGAGGAAGTGGACGTTTCCATTCCCGAAGGCGCGGCCGTGTTTACCGCAAAGGCCGGCGGCGTAACCGGCACCTTTGACGTGACCATCGGCGTGGACGAGAACGGCGCGGTGAACGGCATCGAACTCGGCGATTCCGATTCCGAAATGGACGTCTCCTTCCTGGGGAAAGTAAAAGATAGCAACGCTTTCCTGGCGCAGTTTATCGGCGCCGCCGGATCGGTGAACGAAGACGCCGTGGATCTGGTCGCCGGCGCGACGGTTTCCTCCAAGGC
>JAFXZO010000053.1 GCA_017541205.1 Clostridia bacterium
ATTCCTCATCCGTGACCTCATAACGTCGAATCATTTCCTTCACCTCATTGTATTATTCGACGCTATCGTGGAATTTCCTTTTGGTTTTTGCATCTTTTTTCGCGTTTGTTAGGCTTTTATGATTTTAGAAACACACTCTAGTTGGATTTGTAATCTCCTGTGCCATTAGCAGCCATAATTGCTGCAAATTTTGGCGGACAACGATGCAAAGAAAGGCGGAAGGTCAGATATACCACACCGGGATTTGGAACAGATTATCTCTGAGCATTCCTGGGGCAGGACATGTGCATATGATGGCTCCGGTTCCACGCTTTTTTTCATTGACTTTGTCGAGAACGGGGAAGGCAGATGCTTCATCAGCGCTGACTTTTGTCCCTTGTTTGATCTCGATTGGGTAGAGTATCCCGTTTTCTTCGATAATCAGATCAATCTCGCTCTCGACTTCGACGGTCTCACCATTCTTTTTTACTTTTTTCTTGTCGCGGCCCCTGTAATAGGACACGCAGTAACGATAATCAATCCCTCTGTTGGAATAGGACTTTAGAATCTCTGAAATGACAAAGGTTTCAAAGAACGCGCCGCTCATAGCTCCATTTGCCAATGTATCCGGGGTAAGCCAGCGAGTAAGATATGCTGCAAGCCCGGTATCACGGAAATAAACCTTAGGACTCTTGATAGCACGGTTCAAAACACTTGGCGTATATGCCTCGAGCAGATACACAATTCCAGAAGCTTCCAGAATGGACATCCACGCCTTCACTGTTGTCTGATCCTTGCCGATCTCATCAGCAATATTGCTGTAGTTAACAATCTGTCCGGTTCGCGCGGCAACAGCGACCATGAAGTGTCTGAAATCATTCAGATCCTGGACGGCTGTCAGTTTACGCACGTCTCTCTCCAGATAGGTTTTCACATAGCTGGAGAAAAACATGCCCCATTCTACTTCCGGATCCTGCAGCGCGGGATACCCGCCCCGATGAATTCTCTCCCAGATATTCGCTGGTACGATGACGCTTTGATTGCGCTCTTTGATGTAATCCATCGTAGGAACGAAAGGAAGAGTGAAGGAATCATGATCAATCTCGCGCTGGGACAAAGGCGCGAGTTCAATGATACCGACTCTTCCTGCCAGCGATTCGGAGGCTTTCTCCATCAGTTCCAGAGGTTGTGAACCTGACAGACAAAATTGGGCTTTCTCGTCTGACGCGTCACAGGCAATTTTGATGTATCGGAACAAATCAGGAGCCCTCTGAACTTCATCGTAGATGACAGGGGGCGGGTTGAGCATCATGAACATATTGGGATTGCTGTTTGCCTGTTCCTCTATGAACGGATCGTCAATGAGAACATACTTTTTGTCAGGAAACAGCTCTTTTATCATTTTTGTTTTCCCGGTTTGCCGTGCTCCGGTAATGAGAATGCTTTTGAACGTTTTATCAGAATGCAAAACAATGTCTTCGATGGCCCTTTTGATGTAGTCCATTTCAAATCCTCGCTTTCGACAAATCTGGGATTGAATCCCGGATTTGCCATCATTATAGCATCATGTATCGAAAAGCACAAGAGAGAATATTGACAAATCTTGGATTGGTTCCTGGAATTGCCAGACTTCCTGCAGTCCTTATTATGCTCGATGCGGTACTATTGTATGCCGCCGTGATGTTTAATAATACTAAACTCAAATCCGGAATATGACGTTTTTTCAAAAACATGATATCGGTCATCCTGCTAATTGGGGCGAACGATGCGAGAAAATGTCCCACCGCCAAAATTAGCTCTGCTAATCGCCTGCTAATCGCACCAGGGTAAAAGAGGCGGTTTTTGGAGGAAATGCGAACAACCGGAAATCGTTAGAAACCCAGTAATATCAAGCATTTGCGGGCACTCGGAGGGTGCTGGAGGCGAACGTTTTTTTCCTCTCCTAAGCGACAGGCCGTGAGTTCGAATCTCGCCGGGCGCGCCAGAACCGTTGCAGATCAAGGATTTGCAGCGGTTTTTTTCTTTTTCTCAGCCGGTTAGAACAATTCGGCGTTTTTTTCAAAAATCCTGCTAATCCGACACGAACCGTTTCCAACGGTTCCAACGTTTTTCCCATTTGCTAATCACTTGCTAATCAGTGTCTGCTCAACAACTCTTGAGGCGTTGAAAATCAAGGCTTAGAGGCAGTTTTCTGCTATACTAAGTGCAAGGCATTTGGAGCCATTTTGACGTATTTATTGGCTTTTTGGCTTGCACTTGGGGGCGAAAATCGTGTACAAAACCTCTGAATCGGAACACCTTCAGTTGAGCTTTTTCCAGTTCAATGCATCTTGTGGAATGCAACCGGATGATCAAAACGAATGGATAAAAAGTGCCAACCGACTGCCATGGAAAGCTTGGGAAACGCAGTATTCCGCCATATTCACATCTGCAACAGGAAACGTTGCAAAACCCTGCCGGATGGTACTCGGTTCTCTCATCATCCAGCAGAGGATGGGATTCTCGGATCGGGAGCTTGTGAAACAGATCCAGGAGAATCCGTACTATCAGTATTTCATTGGACATGAAGCATTCCAGCACACACCTCCCTTTGAATTTGTCACCTATCTGGATTTCCACACGCCAAAAGGATTATTACGGAAACAAATGTACGGCATATTTTTTATATGACGCGCGAATTTTCGATCGTTTCGATGCCCGGCAAGCCTTTTCATTCCCGGTTCAAAGGCATTCCTGCCCGAATAAAGCCGGCGGGAGAAAAACAAAAAAAGGACGGTCTCTCCACAAAGACAGGCTGGGCCCTTGAAGCGCCAGCCCTGTGGAAAAACCGCCCTTTGAACTGCAAAGCGTTACAGATACCCTCGCAGATCGACGGCGAGCGTTTCCTCCAGCGCGATCAGCCGTTTGGCGACGCCCTTGGAGGCCTCGTCCGCCGCCGCGTATTGGTTGAGGAACCTGCTCAGCGATTTCACGCCCATGTTGCAGCCGTCGGTCATCAGATCCGCGATCTCGGCGTCGGAATCATGGACCATGAGCTTCATCTTCGTCATCAGCCCGGACATGGCGGTTGCCATCGCGGGCGGGTCCTTTCCCTCGTCTCCGTACCGGTTGAGGAGCTGCTGAAGCTCCGTCCCCAGCGCCTGATGCTCCGTTTTGCAGTCGGTCAGCCGCTTTTCCAGCGCTTGAGAGCGTACGCGGTCCAGCACGTCTTCAATGGACGCCACGCCCATCTTTACCCCTTCGTCGCACTCCCGCAAAAGCCTTATCGTATCCTGTTCGATCATGCCGCGCCTTCCTTTCACACGTTGTCCTTACGCAGTATTTCCAGCCCGGCGGCAGGCTATGCAGGCGCACAGGCCGCCCCGATCGCGCGCCCGCGGCGGCGGGCGGACGAAAGGATCAGCCCGAGAAGAAACAAAGAAGATACAGGCAGCGGCGGCGAAGGATGTTGACTTTCAAGATGAAAAAGGTATAATGAAAGCTGAAATGAACCGCAGGCTGATGATTCTGTTCGGCAGGCTCCGGAGAGCGGCGCCAAAAGCTGTTCTCCGTTTTTTTATTCCTGGTGCTGAGAGGGTTGATACTGCTTTGAAAATTGCCATCCCCATTCCGCCGGAGGATCGGTATCCCAATTATTTCGCGGCCATGGAAGCCTTTGGGGCCGAAGGGGTGAAGGCGCCGCGGGACGTGGACCCGGCGGGTTTTGACGGCCTGCTTCTGCCGGGCGGAGACGACGTGGATCCCCGGCAATACGGCCAGGAAATGGCCGGGGCCGTGGACCCCGATCCCGCGCTGGACGCGCTGCAGCTTTCGGTGATCGACCGGTTTTACCGGGCGGGGAAAATGATCTTCGGCATTTGCCGGGGGCATCAGCTGCTGAACGTGTACTTCGGCGGCACGCTGATCCAGGATCTGAAAAACGGAAAGCTCCACGATTGGGACGAAGGAAAGAGCAGCGATAAAGCCCATGAGACCCGCGCGCTTTCCGGGTCCTGGCTGGAGAAGATATACGGCGAAAAATTCCCCACCAACAGCGCCCATCATCAGGCGGTGGACCGTCTGGGAAAGGGGCTGACCGTCGATCAGTATGCCCTGGACGGGATCATCGAGGGCATGCACCACGAAAGCGGCCATGTGTACAGCGTGCAGTGGCATCCGGAAAGGATGTGCCTGAAGCACCAAAGGGACGATACCGTGGACGGCGGCGCGGTCCTGCGCTGGTTCCTGGAAAAATGCCGCTCTTTTGCATCCCATTGATATGACCATGGCCGCGGGCCATGGAAAAATAAAAGGAGTGAACCCTATGAAAAAGCTGATGCGTATGCTGTCTCTGCTGCTCACGCTGTGCCTGGCGCTGGCCCTTGCCGCGCCCGCGCTGGCGGACGACGGCGCGGCCCAGGCGATCCTGGATGGGAAGGAGTATGCCACCGTATATAAGAGCTACTTCTCCACCTCCTATCCGTCGCTGAACTACTTCTCCACCTCCTATGCCACCGTGCGCGAATTCGCCACCAACTGCGTCGACAGCCTGGTGGAGCCGGACATCTACGGCAACTATACCGGCGCGCTGGCGGAAAGCTGGGAAGTGAACGATGATTACACCGTGTGGACCTTCCACATCCGCCAGGGCCAGAAATGGATCGATTACACCGGGGCCCAGACGGAATACGACGTGACCGCCCAGGACTTCGTGGACGGCATCCGCTACATCGGCGATCCCCAGAACGGCGCCTATTCCCTCCGCGTGATCCGCAACCTGATCACCGGGCTGTACGACTACTACTGGGGCCTGGATGATATCGACTGCGGCGACGATACCGAGACCAAGCGCGAAGACCTGGTGGCCCGGTTTGACGAGATCGTGGGCGTAAAGGCGCTGGACGAATACACCGTGCAGTATTCCCTGGATAACGGCGCGCCCTACTTCCTGTCCCTGGTGGAAAGCAGCATGCTGCTTTTGCCCGTTGAGTATGCGTACGTGACCGCCCAGGGCGACGACTTTGCCGTGGACAACACCCACATGCTCTACTGCGGCCCCTATTATGTGTCCTCCTTTGAGCGCGACAAGAAAATCGTGCTGACCAAGAACCCCTATTACTGGGACGCGGACAAGGTGCAGGTGGAAAGCATCGAATATCAGATGATCCCCGACGGCACCACCTCGCTGGAAATGTTCATCCGCGGCGAATTGGACTACACCTCCGTGGAATCCGAAGCCTTCATGTCCCTGCAGGGCGGGGAATGGGAAAAGTACCTGATCCCCAATGAATTCTCCTTCAGCACCAACTACCTGTGGCTGGACTTCCAGGGCGCGAACCCGGAATTCAACACCTTCATCCAGAACGTGAATTTCCGCAGGGCCCTGCGCGCCGCGGTGGACCGGGAATCCCTGGCCTCCCTGCGCGAGCCCATGCAGCCCTCCCGCCTGGTGCGCAACACCGTGAACGCGGAAGGCGCCATCTTCAATTCCCAGGGCGTGGATTACACCCAGATCCCTCCCCTGGACGAGATCGCCAACGCGGATTACAGCGCCGATGAAAACGCCGCCCGCGCCTATATGGAAGCGGCCATTGCCGAGCTGTGCGAAGCAGACGGCACCATCAAGGGCGTGGAAGCGGGCGAAGTGGATTACCTGCCCGTCATCAAGACCGCGGTGGACGGCAAGCTGCCCGTCACCCTGATCTACGTGGGCACCAACGACGAAAGCGAAATCATCCTGGCCCAGCTGTTTGAAGCGATGGTGGAAGAAGCCATCGGCGAAGATTATATCGACGTGGTGCTGGCCTTCGATACCAGCGGAGACTTCTACGACACCGTGGGCGGCAGCGTGGACGGCCCCTTCAACTATGACATCTACTGGGATTCCCTGTCCACCGGCTATGCCGATCCCTCCGGCATCCTGACCCGCATCACCTCCGACGGGGTGGAGAACGTGGGCTGCTACAGCGTGCCCGAGTTCGACGCGCTCATCGAAAAGGCGCTGAGCGCCCCCACCTTCGATGAACGGCTGGCATACTTCGCCCAGGCGGAAGCCTACCTGCTGGACAACGCGTTCATGATCCCGGTGATCTCCTCCCTGCGCGGCTACCACATGACCTATGAGATCCCGCATACCGCGCCCCGCGCCCTCTATGGCAGCGACCGCTACAAGGGCATCCGGGTCGCCACCACGCCCCTGACCCTGGATGAATACAACATCCTGGACGCGGCCTGGGAAAGCCAGCGGAACGCCAAGTAACCCATTTCCTTCAGGCTCCGGCTGTTTCGATGGTCGGAGCCTTTCTCTTTCGTGGATTTTTCCGGAAAGGTGCGCGGCAACAAGATGGGAAAATATATCCTGCGGCGCCTTCTGCGCTCCATCGTCACGCTGCTGATCGTGTTCGTGGCGGTGTTCATGCTGCTCAGGTTCATGCCCCTGAACGGCTATTTCCCCCAGGAAATGATAAAAGAAACGGATGAGGCCACCCGGATGGCGTACCTGCGCAATCTGGGGCTGTTGGATCATCCCTTCGTGCAGCTGTGGCGGTTTTTGAGCAACCTGATGCATGGCGACCTTGGCCGCAGCATCACGGTTTACCCCAAGGTGCCCATCAGCACCCTGATGGCGGAAAAGATCCCCACCACGGCGTTCCTGGGCTTCTGGAGCATGCTGGTGGGCATCGTGGCGGGCATTTCCATGGGCATGATGATGGTGCGCTGGAAAAACCGGCTGGGGGACGCCCTGGGCAATGGGTACATCCTGCTGGTGCGGGCCGTGCCCAGCCTGATTTACCTGTTCTTCCTGCAGATCTGGGTTTCCCGGTGGCTGAACCTGCCCCTGGTGTACGATAAGGACATCCCGCAGTCCTGGATCCTGCCGATCCTGTGCCTGTCGCTGTCCAGCGTCGCCTGGTACGCCCTGTGGATCCGGCGGTTCATGGTGGACGAGGAAAACCAGGATTACGTCAAATTCGCGTTCGTAAAGGGCCTGTCCCGCAAGGCCGTGCTGCGCAAGCATATCTTCCGCACCGCCGTGATCCCCATTACCGCTTATCTGCCCTCGGACCTGCTCAACATCGTGGCGGGCAGCCTGATCATTGAAACGCTGTACGCCATTCCCGGCACGGGCGGCCTGCTCACCACCGCCATCAAACGGCAGGACAACAACCTGGTGCAGGTGCTGGTGCTCATGTACGCGGCGCTGTCCATCCTGGGCGTGTTCCTGGGGGATCTGCTGCTTGCGTTCGTGGACCCCAGGATCAAACTGACGGAGGAAAAATAATGCAGAACACATTGAACCGGATCGAGCAGATGCATGATTCCTCCCTGTTTACGGCGGCGGTATTCGACCAGGCGGAAAGCGAGAGGATCGGCGTATCCAATTATTCCTATTGGCGCTCCACCTTCCGCACGTTCTTTAAGTCCAAGCTCGTGATCGCGCTGGTGGCGCTGATGGCGGCCATTCTGCTCATGAGCTTTTTATACCCGCTTTTCTCCAAGGTGGACCCCACCAAGGTCTCCACGCGGTCCAGAAACTGGAACCTGCGCCCCTCCTGGGATCATCTGTTCGGCACGGACACCCTGGGCCGGGATATATTCGCGCGGGCATGGTACGGCTGCCGCAATTCCTTTTTGCTGGCCTTCTGCATCGCGCTGTCCGACGTGGGCATCGGCATGATCGCCGGGGCGATCTGGGGCTACAACCGCAAGCTCGACCCCATCATGATCGAATTGTACAACATCATGACCAACATCCCCTCCACGGTGTATCTGGTGCTTTTGGCCTACATCATGAACACCAGCTACCTGACGCTGTTCATTTCCATGGCGTCCCGGGGGTGGATCGTGGAGGCCCGATTCTTCAGGAACCGCATCCTCTCCATCCGCGATTCGGAATACAACATCGCCTCCCGATGCCTGGGCACGCCCATGTTCCGCATCGCCACGCGGAACATCATCCCGCAGATCATCAGCCTGATTATCATGGAAGCGGCCCTGTGCATCCCCTATTCCATCGGCTCCGAGGTTTTTCTGGGGTTCGTCGGGGTGGGCATGCCGGTGGACGCGATCACCCTGGGCAACATGGTCAATCAGGGCCGGGCGTCCTTTACCCTGCACCCCTACCAGATGCTCTTGCCCACGGCGGTGCTGTGCCTGATCACCGTGGCGTTTTACATCATCGGCAATCGGTTTGCCGACGCCTCCGACCCCCGGAATCATCTGTAAGGAAGGCTTGCCATGAAAGAACATAAAGGGCCGCTGCTGCTGGCGGCAAAGGATATCGTGGTCAAATTCAACCTGCGCGGCCAGGAGCTGACGGCCATCCGCGGGGCTTCTTTGGATGTGTACGAGGGCGAAACCGTGGCCATCGTGGGCGAGTCCGGCTCCGGCAAATCCGTGTTCACCAAAACCTTCATCGGCATGCTGGACGCCAACGGAAAGGTGGAAGGCGGAGAGCTGCTCTTTCACGGGGAGGACATGACCCGATACGATACGGAAAACCAATGGCTGAAGGTGCGCGGCAAAAAAATCGCCATGGTCTTCCAGGACCCCATGACCAGCCTGAACCCGGTACGCATGATCGGCGAGCAGATCGCCGAGGTCATCATATGGCACTTTCACAAGAGCCATGACGAAGCGAAAAAGGAAACCGTCGAGCTGCTCACAAAGGTGGGCATCGACGAGCCGGAGCGGCGCTACCGGCAGTATCCCGGGGAGTTTTCCGGCGGGATGCGCCAGCGCGTGGTGATCGCGGCGGCCATCGCGTGCAGGCCCGAGATCCTGATCTGCGACGAGCCCACCACCGCCCTGGACGTCACCGTGCAGGCCCAGGTGCTCAACCTCATCAAGGCGCTGCAGCGGGAAATGGGCATGAGCGTGGTGTTCATCACCCACGACCTGGGCGTTGTGGCCAACGTGGCGGACTGGATGGCGGTCATGTACGCCGGCAAGATCATCGAATACGGCGAGGTGGGCGAGGTGTTCCACCAGCCGGAGCACCCCTACACCAAAGCGCTGCTGCGCTCCCTGCCCCAGCTGGGGGTCAAGGGGCATGATCTGTACGCCATCCAGGGCACGCCCCCCAACCTCTTCAAGGAGATCCGGGGCGACGCCTTCGCCCCCCGGAACCCGGACGCCATGAAGATCGACTTTCTGGAGGAGGCCCCCGCCTTCCCCGTGTCCGAGACCCATTGGGCCAGGACCTGGCTCCTTTCGCCGCAGGCCAAGGCGTTCCGGGAAGCGCTGATAAAGAAGGAAGCGGAAACACGCTCGGTGCAGACGCCCGCCCTGCCCTTTGATTATGAGCAGGCGGAGCCGCTCCTGTCCGTGCGGGATCTTTCGGTGCATTTTAAGCTCGGTTCCTCCCGCGTCAAGGCCGTGGACCACGTGACCTTCGACATCTACAAGGGCGAAACCCTGTCCCTCGTGGGGGAATCCGGCTCCGGCAAAACCACCATCGGCCGGGCCATCATGAGCATTTATACCGGCAACGTGGAGGGCGATATTTCCTTCAAGGGCCGGAAGATCAATCGGAAGCTGAACAAAAAAGAGCGCGGAAAGCTGCACATGGAGATCCAGATGATCTTCCAGGATCCCATGGCCTCGCTGAACGACCGGGCCAAGGTGGATTACATCATTTCCGAGGGGCTGTACAACTATCACCTGTTTGAAAACGAGCAGGACCGCCTGGCCAAGGTGGAAAAAATGCTGGCGGAGGTCGGCTTGACCAGCGATTTCATGACCCGTTTCCCCCACGAGTTTTCCGGCGGCCAGCGCCAGCGCATCGGCATTGCCCGAAGCCTCGTCATGAACCCGGATTTTGTGGTGGCGGACGAGCCCATCTCCGCGCTGGATGTGTCCATTCGCGCCCAGGTCATTAACCTGCTGAACCGGATGAAGAAGGAACGGGGCCTGACCTACCTGTTCATCGCCCACGACCTGTCCGCCGTCCGCTTTATTTCGGACCGCATCGCCGTCATCTACCGGGGCCGCCTGGTAGAGCTGGCGACCTGCGAGGAGCTCTTCTCCCGGCCGCTGCATCCCTACACCAAGGCGCTTTTGTCCGCCGCGCCTTATCCAGACCCGGACGTGGAGAAAAACAAGGCCGTTCTTTCCTACCATCCCGAACGGGAAAGCCGGGAAGGCAAGGAATGGATCGAAGCCTTCCCCTTCCATTTCCTATACGCGACCCGCGAGGAGGCGGAAAAGTACGTCCATGAAAACATCTGATCTTTGGAAAGACCGCGCCTGGCGGCTGCTTGTGTTTCACCGGGCCATGGTCCATCTTTCCGTGGCGCTCATCCTGTGCGCTTTGATCGCAGGCTTGTACCGGCAGCGGGTGTATTTCAGCTTTGCCGCTTCCGCCGCCGGGGTGCTGCTGCTGGCCTGGGCCTGGCGGGAAAGATGCGCCTGGCAGGACGGAAGGCCGCTGCGCAGGGAAGCGGCCGGCGTGCCCTACCTGCTCCGAAAGGAAAAAAAGAAGCGGCCGCACCGTCCCGCTTTTTTGATGACCAGCCGGGACTTTGACGACGACCTGACCCCTTATACCGCCGTCGGGGAGGATGCCTTTTCCGATGCGCAGCGCCGGGCGGCCAACCTCTTTTCCTGCCTGCTTTCCGGCGCGCTCATGATCCTGTTTTCCTTTGTGATATAACGGAAGGCCGCTATTGACTGGCGCAGCGGGCCTGTGTTATAATCCGTTTTAGTCAAGATGGAATATTTCATATAAATAGGGGAGTAGATCGCATGTATTATTCTTCGTATCGATACGGAATGGACAGTGGTATCCTCATCTTTGCCCTGATCGCCGTCGGGGCTTTGATCGTCATCATGACGGTCGCGAAATGGAAGCTGTTCCAAAAAGCCGGCGAACCGGGCTGGAAATGCCTGATCCCGATATACGGCGACTATGTTTGGTTTAAGCTGACCTGGCGCGTCGGGGCCTGGGTCGCCATACTGGCGCTGAGTATTCTGGCCGTGCTGACGGCGACGATCACGGTTGTGGCCGCGATCCTTGAAATCATGCTGCTGATCCTGGGCATCATCAGCATTCACAAGACTTCCCTCTCCTATGGAAAGGGCGGAGGGTTTACCGTCGGCCTGATTTTCCTGCCCTTCATCTTCTTCTTGATCCTGGCGTTCGGCGACAGCGCGTACGTCGGCCCGGAGGGCATCCCGGTGCGCGGCGCAAGGGCATACGGGCAGGAGGAAAAGCAGATCGAGGCGGTGGAAGAATCTAAAGCGAATCACAGGCTGATCTGGATCCTGACCGGTATTTTTCTGACGGCCGCCGTGCTGTTTTTTGTGTTTGAACTGCTGTATTCGCTGAAGAACTATTCGCCGATCAAAGGGCTGTCCGGCAGTCCCTTTGTGGGGCTGAAATGGTATGAACGGCTGCTTCAGGACAGCAGATTTCTTCCCGCCATCCTCAATTCCCTCATCTATGGCATTGTCGCCGTCGCATTGGCTGCCGCGGGCGGCTTTGCGGGCATGGCGATGAGCAGGCAAGGCGCCCTGCGAAAGATCGGCATAGCGGCCGGTCTTGTGCTGGCCTCGGTCCCGCGCATGTTTTGGGAAAGCCTCTTCCTCCATTTGGACAGCCCGAGCCTGGCGTCCATGATTTGCGGCGCGCTGCCCTGGGTCGGCCTTTCCGTGGCTGCCGGCGCGCTGCTGCCGTGCCGGCTCGGGGAAAGCGGGGTCCGCTCCGCGCTGGTCGTGCCTGTGATGCGTTTCATTACGCTGTTCTGCGGCCAGAACGGCGTGATTTCGGTATTTCACATGGCAAAAGACGCCGGTGCGATGAGCGTTGATTATTACTTATACGCCAGAACCATGCAGAATGCGCAATATTCTTTCGGCGCCGCCGGATATGTCTTTACAGCGCTGCTGAACCTTGTTTTCGCCGCCATCGGCGTCGCGCTGCTGGCCGTCCTGCTCCGCCGGACCGGGAGAAAGCCGCTCAAGCAAGGCGCGGATCTCATCGGCGCCGTTCCGGGCATCGTGGTGTCGATCCTGCTCATCATCGGCGGGATCCTGCTGACCTTCAGCGTGAAAAACCTCCTGTCCAACACACGCGTGTCCCAGAGCCTGCCGCGCACGCTCACGGAAATGATCCCCGCGTCCATCCTGGGCTTCGGCCTTTTCCTGCTGATACAGCTCCTCGCCGGAAAGAACGGCGCCCCGGGCAGGTTCTCCTGGGCTTTCTTTGCCTTCGCCCTGCTTGCGCTCAGCCAAACATGGCTTTCCAAATACTTGCTGATGCGCAGCGTCGGCCTTCTGAACACCGTCGTTCCGATTGCGCTCAGCTGGCTATTGAACCCGCTGGCGCTGGCCTTCGCCGCCGTGCTCGCGCTGTCGCGTCCGTCCACGATCGGGGAATGCGTTTGCAACGCCGTGGCGGCCGCGATGATGGCCATTGTGCTGGGGATCGGCGATCTGCGCGCTTCGATTTATTATATCAGAAATATGGACCTTTCGCTTTTGCTCTATAATTCGTTTGCGAGTTCGTCCGCCGCCGCGTCGGAAGCGATATCGGCCGAAAACGTACGGACCGCGCTGTGGGGCCTGACCATCCTGATATGCGCGCTGCCCCTGGGCGCGGGGATCGCCCTGACCTGCGTAACGGCGGGAAAGGAATGATCCCGGCCAGCCGCCCAACGCCCTTGCCGCGAACGCGATCAAAGCCGCTTTAGGCCCGCTTCCCTCCGTTTGGCGGCGCGAAGCATAAGAATATCCTTCTCAAATTCTCATGTTTTTCTAATCGTATTCCTCCTGTTGTTTTCATTTTCCGGGGTTATGCTATACCCGTTCCAAGGGAAAGCAAAGCTCCTCTCCCCTGGAAGCAAAGAAAACAAATGGGCGCAAGCGCCAAGGAGGAAATAAAGATGGATCATTATGAAATGGTAGAAAACCTGCGGAC
>JAFXZO010000054.1 GCA_017541205.1 Clostridia bacterium
ACGAAACCCTGGGAGAGGAAGGCCCGCCGCACGACCGGGTGTTCACCGCCGCGGTCCTGGTGGACGGCCGGGAGGTCGCCCGGGGCCGGGGCACCAGCAAAAAGCGCGCGGAGCAGGAGGCGGCCGCCCAGGCGCTTGCCATCATCAAACGTTCGGGGGATTAAAGGAAAGCGATGCGGCTTAAGAAACTGGAAATACACGGCTTCAAATCCTTTGCCGACCGGACGGAAATCGTGTTCAACGAAGGCATCACGGGCATCGTGGGCCCAAACGGATCGGGAAAAAGCAACATCGGCGACGCCGTTCGCTGGGTGCTGGGGGAGCAGAGCGCCAAAGCGCTTCGCGGCGCGAAGATGGAGGACGTGATCTTTAACGGCACGGCCAAGCGCAAGCAGGCCTCCTACTGCGAAGTGAACCTCGTTTTCGATAATGCGGACGGCGCGCTCAAATCCAATTTTTCCGAGGTCATGGTCACCCGGCGGGTATACCGCAACGGGGACAGCGATTTTTTCCTGAACAAGACCGCCTGCCGCTTAAAGGACATCCTGGACCTGTTCCGGGATACCGGCATCGGGCGGGAGGGCTATTCCCTGATCGGCCAGGGCAGGATCGACGAGATCCTTTCCGCCAAGAGCGAAAACCGCCGCCAGGTGTTTGAGGAAGCGGCGGGCGTGATGACCTACCGCGTGCGCAAGGAAGACGCCGAAAGGAAGCTGGCAAGGACGCGGGACAATCTGAGCCGCGTCAACGATATTTTGGAGGAGCTTTCCTCCCGCGTGGAGCCGCTGGAAAAGCAGGCCGCCGCCGCGAAGGAATATCTGGCGCTGGCGCAGCGGCTCAAGGATCTGGAAATCAACATTTTCCTGATCCGGCACGATAAGGTCAAGGATCGCATGGCCGCGCTGGATAAGACGCTGGAAGGGCTCAGGGACATTTTGCTCAACCACGAAGCGCGGCTCAACGAAAACGCGGCGCAGCGGGAAGCGCTGGAGGATGCGCTCTCCAAACTGGAAGCGGAATTGGCCGACGCGCGCAGGACGCACCTGGACGCGAACGAAGAACTGCATGCGGCGCAATCCGAAAAGGAACGCGCCGCCCACCAGATCGAATCGATCGAAGAGCATCTTGCGCGCCTGTCCGACGCGATCAGGGAAAACCGGGAAAAGCAAAAGGAACTGGACGGCCTTTTCGCCCGGGGCGATGAGGACGCGCAAAAGAGCAGCCAGGCGCTGCAAAGCGCCAAGGACGAACTGGACCGGGAGGAGGCCAGGCTGGACCAGGCGCTGGAAAAGGCCCGGGAGCAGGAAGAAAAGCTGGACCGCCATAAGGCGGAGATCCTGGAAGCCATGAACCGCCTGTCCGATTTCAAGAGCCAGCAGGCCCGGCAGCAGGCCATGTGCGCCCAAATGAAGGCCCGGCTCGGCGAAGTGGAATCGTCCATCCGCGAAGGCGGCGAAAAGCAGCAGGAAGCGGCGATCGCCCTGCGCAGCGCCGAAAAGCAGGCGGCCCAGGCGGATGAAAACCTGGCCAAATTAAAGGACGACGCCGTGCAGACGGAGGCGAGCCTGCGCGCCCTGACGCTGGAAACCCAGGAAACGGCGGAGCGCGCCCAGGCCCTCAACGGCAAATACCAGGGCGATCTGAGCCGCCTGCGCCTGATGGAGGAAATGAGCCGGGAAATGGAGGGCTACAGCCAATCCGTCCGGCGGGCGCTGAGCTTTGCGAAGGACGATCCCGCCGTGTGCGGGGTGGTGGCAAGGCTCATGCAGGTGCCCAAGGAATTGGAAACCGCCGTCGATATGGTGCTGGGCGGCGCGCTGCAAAACATCGTGACCCGGGACGAGGAAACCGCCAAGCGCGTCATCGACCACCTGCGGGTGAATAAGCTTGGCCGCGCGACGTTCCTGCCCATGACCACGGTAAAAAGCAAGGTGCTCAGCAGCGAGGAAAGAAGGGTGCTTTCCATGCCCGGGTGCCTTGGGGTCGCCAGCGAAATGATCTCCTTCGCCCCGGAATACCGCGGGGTGATGGAAAACCTGCTGGGCCGCACCGTGATCGCGGAGGATCTGGACAGCGGCATCCCCATTATGCGCGCGGGACGCCACGCCTTCCGCCTGGTCACCCTGGCCGGGGACGTCATGCACTCCGGCGGCTCCATGACCGGCGGCACGGCGCAAAAGAGCGCCGTCAGCCTCTTGGGCCGCGAGCGCGAAATCAAAGAACTCAAAGGGACGCTGGAAGCGGAAAAAACGGAGCTGGCTTCGCTGCGGGACAAACTGGCCCGGATGCAGAGCCGGCGCGAGGAAGGAAAGCGCCTGCGCAACGAAAGCATGGAGCGCGTGCATCAGGAGGAAATCGCCGTCGCGCGCGAGCAGGAGCGCGTCTTCAACGCCAAGGCGGAATTAAGCGCCGCCGCACAGCAATTGGAGCGCGTCCGCCAGGCGCGGGATCAATTGACCGAAAGCATTTTGGAGATCGAGCAGGATCTGGCGCAGGCCCAGGCCCGGGCTGAAAACGAAACCGTGGACCAAGAGGCCATGGACCAAAAGACCCAGGCGCTGCAAAAAGCCCTGCAGGAATGCCGCGAAAGCGCGGACGCCCAGCGCGACCGCGTAACAAAGATGCGCCTGGATTACACGCGCCTTTCCTACACCCTGGATACCCTGCGGCGCGACCGGCAGCGGCGGGACCAGGAAGCGGCGCAGCTCGAAAAACGCTTCAATGAGATGCGGCAGGACGAGGCGCGGCGGAAAGACCAGATGGAGGACGCGAAACGGGCGCTTGCCGACCGGGAAGAAATCTGTCGTCAAAAAGAAGAAAACGTGCGCGCGCGCCTTGCGGCCGTGGACCGGATGGAGGAGCGGCGCCAGGAAATGGCAAAGGCGCAGCGCGAGAGCGTGAAGCAAAGCGAAGAGATCCACCGGGCGTACGACGAGGACAGCTTACGGCTGCATCGGGCGGAGCTTGGCCGCGACCGGGCGGAAAACGAGCTCAAAGTGATGACGGATCACATCTTCAACACCTACGATATGACCTACGCCATGGCGGAGGAATTCCGCGCGGAAGGAAAATTCGATCTGTCCGGCGGCGAAAAGGAAGCGGCCGGCCTGCGCGTGCGCATCCGGGAAATGGGCCATGTGAACGTGGGCGCCATCGAGGAATACGCCCAGACCAAGGAACGCTTTGACGATCTGACCGCCCAGCAGCAGGATCTGACCAAGGCCGAAAGCGACCTGCAGGCGCTGATCGCCCGGCTGCTTTCCCAGATGGAAAAGCAGTTCGTTTCCGAATTTGAAAAGCTGGGCGCGCATTTTAAGGAAACGTTTGCCCGGCTGTTTGGCGGCGGGTTTGCCGAGCTCAAGCTCACCGACCCGGACGACGCCCTCAACTGCGGCATCGAAATCGTCGCCCAGCCCCCGGGAAAGAAATTGCAGCTTTTGAGCCTGCTCTCCGGCGGCGAAAGGGCGCTGACGGCGATCGCCATCCTGTTCGCCATGCTCAAGCTCAAGCCCACGCCGTTCTGCATCCTGGATGAGATCGAGGCGGCGCTGGACGAAGCGAACATCGGATATTTCGCGGATTATCTGGCCGAATACGCCAAGAGCACGCAGTTCGTGGTGGTGACCCACCGCAAAGGCACCATGGAGCGCTGCGACGCGCTGTACGGCGTGACCATGCAGGAAAAGGGCGTCAGCGGCATGGTATCCGTTGATTTGCAGGACTACGCGTAATGAAGGAGGAGGAACAATGGGTTTCTTTCAGCGGCTGAAACAGGGCCTGACCAAGACCCGCGGCGGCCTGACCGACAAGGTGGATGAGCTGGTGAAAAACACCCGGGTCGTGGATGAGGATTTCTATGAGGAGCTGACCGATATCCTGATCCTGGCGGACGTCGGCATGGCGGCCACCATGGACATCATGGACAAGCTCAAAGCCCGGGTGAAAGCGGAGAACATCAAGGACGCGGACAAGGCCAGGGAGCTTTTCAAGCAGATCCTGGTGGAAGAAATGAACATCCCCCGGCCTTCCCTTCGCTGGCCCATGGTGATGTTCGTGGTGGGCGTGAACGGCGTTGGCAAGACCACCACCATCGGCAAGCTCGCCCTGCGCTTCCAGGAGATCGGCAGGAGCGTGGTGCTGGCCGCCGCCGATACCTTCCGCGCCGCGGCGGACGAGCAATTGGCCGTCTGGGCGCAGCGGGCGAACGTGCCCCTGATCCGCGGCCAGGAGGGCGGGGACCCCGCGAGCGTGGTCTACGACGCGGTGCAGAGCGCTAAGGCGAGGAAGACCGATCTGCTGATCGTGGATACCGCCGGGCGGCTGCATAACAAAAAGAACCTGATGGACGAGCTGTCCAAAATGCGCCGCATCATCGACCGTGAATACCCCGAGGCCGAAATGCGCTGCATGCTGGTGCTCGACGCGACCACCGGCCAAAACGGCATCCAGCAGGCCAAGCAATTCAAGGAAGCCGCCGAGATCAACGGCATCGTTCTGACCAAGCTGGACGGGACCGCCAAGGGCGGCGTCGCCATCGCCATCCGCAAGGAGCTGAATATCCCGGTGTGGTATATCGGCGTCGGCGAGGGCATCGACGATCTGCAGGCCTTTGACGCCAAGGAATTCGTGAACGCGCTGTTTGGCGAAAGCCAGTCCTAAGAGGTGTTTTCCATGCGTTTCCTGCGCCTGTTTTCCCGAAAGCCCATGTTTTCCGACGATGTGCTGGAATTGGTGCTCTCCCGCGAGGACGTATCGGACCCGGATTGCGGCATCGAGGACGGCTACACGTTCCTGATGTACCCAAAGGGCTCGCGGGATTACGCGGGATATGTGAGCCTGAGGATCGGCGAAAGCCCGACGCTTTACTACCTGGGCCATATCGGGTACCGGGTGGAGGAAAAATACCGGGGCAGGGGATACGCCGCCCGGGCCTGCCGGCTGATGAAGCCGCTGCTCAACCGCCTGCATATGACGAGCGTGGTCATTACCACGAACGTGGAAAACACCGCCTCGCGCAAAACCTGCGAAAACCTGGGCTGCGTCCTGGAGCGCATCGCCGACGTGCCGCCCGAGCAGCGGGCCGCCTGCGCCGGGGCGAGGCAGAAATGCCGCTATATCTGGCGTATGGACAAAGCGGGAAACGCATAAAATAGAAGGTAATCGCAACGAGGCGACCGGCGCGCAGCGCGGTCGGCCGTCTCGGCGGCTCCCGCAGGGAAAGACGCCGAGCGTTAAAAAAGGAGGGAAAGCGGTGCGTTTGACGGCGAACGGGGTGGAGATCCACTATGAGCAGTCCGGCGAAGCCGGGAAAAACGTGCTGCTTTTGCACGGCTGGGGCTGCTCCGCAAAGCATTTTGAACCCATTGCCAACGCGCTTCAAAAGGATCATCGCGTGACGGCGATCGATTTTCCCGCGCACGGGGAATCGGGCCGCCCGCCGGAGCCCTGGGGCGTATCCGATTTTGCCCGGTGCGTCAAGGATCTGATGGGCCAATTGGCTCTTTCGCCCTGCGATATCATCGCGCATTCCTTCGGCGGCCGCGTGGCGCTGTATCTGGCGGCGAACGATCCGGAATTGGTCGGCCGCCTGGTGCTGACCGGCTGCGCGGGCCTCAAAAAACCGCAGACCGAGGAGCAGAAAAAGAAAAGCGAAGCGTACCGGAGAAAGAAAAAGTCCCTGATGGGGCTGACGAAGCTGCCCCTGGTGGGCGGCATGGCGCAAAAGAGCCTGAAGGCCTTGCAGCAAAAGTACGGTTCCCCGGACTACAACGCCCTGGACGACGAAATGAAAAAGACCTTCGTGAAGGTGATTTCGGAGGACCTGCGGCCGCTGCTGCCGAAAGTCCAGGCATCCACGCTGCTCATCTGGGGCGAAAGGGACCAGGATACGCCCCTGTGGATGGGCCAGGCCATGGAAAAGGAAATCCCGGACGCGGGCCTGGTCGTCTTTGAAAACGACGATCATTTTGCCTATCTTCGCCAATGGCCCCGGTTCGTCACCGTGGTCAGGGCATTTTTAACTTAAAAGGAGGCAGGAAAGCGTTGGATATGCTTTTGATGTACTGGCTTCCCTGCCTGTGCATGATTGCCGGGATGGTGATGGCCGCGCGGCGGCTGACACACTATTTTCAATTGGAAAGCTATCAGTTCCATGGTTATTTTCAAACGGTCAATCGTCAATGGCGGAGGGCAATCGCCCCGTATCTGGCGCTGAGCGGCATCTATCTTGGCATTTTTCTGCTTTCCCTGTTTCTCGCCGTCATTCTGTGGATGTCGGATGACCATGCTTCCTGGACTGCCCCACAGGTGATTTGGGTGCTGCTCTGCTGCGCCGGATACGTGCTGGCAGGGTGGTTCATTCGGAAATGGGGCATGAAGCGCAGCGAAAAGAAAAAATTCGCGCTGACCGCCCGGATGAAGCGGCTGTATGGCGCGCTGATCGTGACGCTGCTTCTGATTCCCGCGCTTGTTTCCTTGATTTGGGGAGACGTGCATATACTGGGCGCGCTCTGCTGCGTGATCGCCGCGCTGCTGCTTCCTTGGCTGGTCGCCCTGGCCGGGCTGCTGGCCCTGCCGGTGGAACGGCTGATTTTCCGCCTGTATTTTAAGGACGCGGAAAAGAAGCTCATGGAAAACCCGAAGCTCATCCGCATCGGCATCACGGGCAGCTACGGCAAAACGTCCACCAAGTTTATCCTGGCCGAAATACTGGGGCAAAAATATAACGTGCTTGCGACGCCCGCCTCCTTTAATACGCCCATGGGCGTGACCCGCATCATCCGGGAACGCCTAACCCCTGCGCACCAGGTTTTCATCGGGGAAATGGGCGCGCGGCACGTGGGGGAGATCAGGGAGCTTTCGGGCCTGGTGCATCCGCAGATCGGCGTCCTGACCGCCGTGGGGCCGCAGCATCTGGACACGTTCAAGACGCTGGAGCGCATCAAAAACACCAAGTATGAACTGATCGACGCGCTGCCTGGGGACGGCCTCGGCGTATTCCTGCACGACGGGGACATCGTGACCGGGCTCTATGAAAAAACGCAAAAGCCCAAAATGCTGGTTGGCCGGGAGGGAAGCGACGCCTGGGCAACGGACGAGAGCGTATCGCCGGCGGGCAGCCGTTTCACGCTGCATCTAAAGGGCTGGGAGCCCTTCGATTGCGAAACGCAATTGCTGGGCGAGCACAACATCCGCAATATCCTGACGGCTTCCGCCGTGGCGAAATACCTGGGATTGAGCCGGGAGCAGATACGCCGCGGCATCCAAAGCTGCAAGCCCGTGGAGCACCGGCTGCAATTGCTCAAAACGCCGGGCGGCGTGACGGTCATCGACGACGCGTTCAACACCAACCCGCGCTCCAGCAAGGAAGCCTTGAAGGTGCTTTCCTCCTTCCCCGGTCGCCGCGTGATCGTGACCCCCGGCATGGTGGAGCTTGGCGCGCAGGAAGAAAAGTACAACGAGGAATTCGGCCAGGCCATGGCGGAAGCCGTGGACGTGGCGGTGCTGGTTGGCAGAAAGCACACCGAGCCGATTTACAGGGGGCTAAAGGATCAAGGCTTCGATGAGAGCAGCATTCACGCGGTCGCCAGCCTGAACGAAGCGATCGCCGTCGTGAACGGCCTCCTGCGCCCCGGCGACGTGGTCATGTACGAAAACGATCTGCCCGATAACTATTCCGAATCCTAAAGCAGCTTTGTCAACAAGCTCTTTCTTCCCCATTGATCCCTAAAATGTCTTTCTTGGAAAGGGGGTCTGGGGGGAAACCGTTCAAAGGAGCAAACCTTTTGTTGGTTTGCGACGCGCTGCCACGCATCAATCTTAGTAAAGATGCGTGGGCAAGCGAAGCGCAGGCCATGCGAACAAACTCCAAAGAACGGTTTCCCCCCAGCAAAAAACCATGAGTAAAATGCAATTGGGCGTGATCTTCGGCAGCCGGACGTGCGAGCACGAGGTATCCATCATCAGCGCGGTGCAATTGATGCGCAGCGCGGACCGGGAAAAATACGACGTGATCCCGATCTACATCAGCCAGAAGGGCGAATGGTTCACGGGCGAAGCGCTCCTGGACATCAAAACCTACACGCCGTTCGATCCGTACCGCAAGGGCATCCTTCCGGTGCATCTGGACCTGACGGCGGGCTCCGGCGCGCTGATGCATTACGCGCCCGCGAAGGGGCTGTTCGGCGGCGGGAAGGAAGAGATCGTGGCGCGGCTGGAATGCGTGATCCCGGTCATGCACGGCCTGCACGGGGAGGACGGCTCGCTCCAGGGGCTGCTCGAAATGGCGGGCCTGCCTTATGCCTCCACCGGCGTCACCGGCTCCGCCATCGGCATGGACAAGATCGCCATGAAGCGCTTTTTCCGGGGGATGGGCTTCCCGATCCTGCGGGACTGCGCCATGACCCGCTCGCGCTTTGAAAAGGACGCGGACGCGGCGATGGACGAAGTGGAAAAGGAGCTGCCCTATCCCGTGTTCGTCAAGCCCGCGTGCCTGGGCTCCTCCATCGGCGTCAGCCGTGCGGACGACCGGGCGGGCCTCCGGGAGGGGCTGGAGCTCGCATTTTCCTACGACCGGCGCGTGCTGATCGAGGAAGGGCTGGATAAGCCCATCGAGGTCAATTGCTCGGTGCTGGGCTTCGACGGGGAAAGAAAGGCCAGCGTGCTCGAAATGCCCAATTCCGGCGCGGCGTTCCTGGATTTTTCGGAAAAATATCTGGCCTCCTCCGGCGGAAGCAAGGGCATGGCGAGCTTGAAGCGCATCATGCCCGCGCCCATCGGCGAGGAATTGACCAAAACCCTGCAGGACCTTTCCATCCGCATCTTTGACGCCATGGACTGCAAGGGCGTCGTGCGCATCGACTATATGCTCGACCGGCACAGCGACGCCTACTACATCACCGAAATCAACACGATCCCCGGCTCGCTCGCCTTCTATCTTTGGCAGGAAACGGGCCTGCCGTACGGACGCCTGATCGATGAAATGGTGGATTGCGCCCTGCGCGCCTACCGGGAAAAAGAGCGCAATTCCTTCGCCTTCACTTCCGATATCCTCTCCGGCGTGCAGCTGGGCGGCGCGAAGGGCGCAAAGGGCGGGAAACTGAAATTCTGAGCTTTTGACCGGCAAAATGATGCTGCCATCCCCGACAAAGCGGAGCGTTTTCTCTGCTTCGTTTGGGATGGCAGCGTTTTTCTTCAGCCGTTGCTGTACAGGTCCAGCTCGGCCAGGATGAGTTCGCCGTCCTCGGTGAGATACGCATAGGCCCTTTGGGCCCAATACCGGTATTCCGCGTCCCAGCCGAAGAAGGTCACGATCCACAGCGGTTCATCGGACTGGTATCGCGCGTCCACCCAGGCGTTCACGTCCAGCACGGCGCTGACCTTCAAATCGTCGATCCAGGCCGCGCCAACCCGCTCGTCGCCCGCCTCATGGACGGCTTCCAGGGCGATGGCGACGGCCTGCTCCCGGGTGAGCCTTCCCTCCCGCGGGAAGGTATGATAGCACACCCTTTCTTCGGTAAAGTTTTCCGCGTTCCAGGAAGAAAAGAATTGCTCCATGACCTGGCATTCATAGGGCCACAGAATATTGTCGCTGCCGTACAAGGCGCACCATTCCGCGTATTTCTGCTGGAAGTTTTGGACGGTCACGCCCCAATCGTCCACGATCTGCCCCAGTTTTTCCCAATGCTCCCGGGACGCGAAGTCCATGCCCCACATCCAGGGCCTGCCGTTTTCCAGCGGCGGCGGGGTAACTGAGGGCGACGCAAAGGACACATCGCGCATACGCAGCCCCGGGGCTCTGCTGTCAACGCATTCCAGCTGGAAAACCTCGCCGAGCCTGCTTTCGATCCACACCTCGCCGATGCGTACGCCGTCGGAGCGGTACAGGTTCACTTCCCAGGCGTTATGGCCGTCGAAGGTGTAATCGAACCAGAAGGAGAAAGCGCCTTTCAGGGTGCTCACGTCCAGGTCGGGCAGGGCCCCCGCGTATTCCTCCTTGAAGGCGGCCTTGGCAATTTTCATCGCTTCCTCCCGGGAAATGTCGCCGTCCGACGGCAGGCCGGGGAAGCTGACGCTGTCAAAATCCGGGCTGTCCCCCAGCTGGGTCAGGGCTTCGATGGCCTGGGCTTCCAGGGGCCAGAAATGGGTGTCATAGCCGTATTGGCCGAACCAGCTTTCGTACAGCGCGTCTTCCGTTTCCTCGCTGTAGCCCGTGGCGTTGAGGCGCTCCCAATACCAGGCGGGGGCAATGTCCTCACTGCCCCAGAAATCGGGCAGACGCCATCCGGGCACGGGATCCGGGGCGGCGGTATCGTGGTAATAGCTGGGCTGAAGCCTGTTTTCCCGCCAGTATTCCTCGGTGACGTAGGACCGCCATGCCGCGTAGCCGCCGGCCTGGTCCGTATCCGTCAGGAGCGTTTTCCCGGTGTGGGCGTCCAACTGGGCGAACACATACCCGCCCTTGGTTTTCAGCGTCACCTTCCACACGGGCCTGCCCTCCGCCTCCATGCACACCGCCATCTGGGAATGGCTGTACAGGGTTTCGTAGTCCAGCTTTCCGCAGGCTTCCTTCGCCTTTTCAACGGCCGCATCTTTGGAAATCATGGTATCGTCCGGCAGGAGGTAAGTCATATCCAGGATGGGATATTCCTGGCTGAGGAAATGCCCGTTTTCCTCCGTTTCCAGGCGGCGCTTCATGGCCTCCTGATATTGCAGCAGGATTTCGCTGCTCCAGTTGATGAAGCCGTACTGGTCGCCATACACCCGCATGAACCGGTCATACATATATTGCCCGTGCACCTGATGGGTATTTCCAAGGATCCCGTCCACGGTATATTCGTTTTTGATGTTCCCGGCGCTGTCCAGGGCCAGGCAGTAATCCGCGCCGTACAGGTCTTTGGCTTCATAATTCAGGTTCCATTGCCGCGCTTTCAATCCTTCGCCCAGCTGGCTTTCCCGGTAGGTCAGGAAGCGGGTATATTTGTCCGGGTCGTCTAAATCCGCAGCAGCGTCATACTTTTCATGAATGAAGTCCCGGGCGATCTTCAAGATTTGCTCCTGGGTGCATTCGTCGCCTTCCGGCAGCACGTTTGCCTGGGGGCCTTCCTGCAGGCCCACGGCAATCAGCATCTGCTCGTACCAGTGCTGCACCTCGATGGGCCAGGCGTCGGGATAAAAGCCGTATTCCGTCTTGACGAAGCGGCGCATGAGTTCTTCCTTGAAGTAGCCGGATTCGTCCAGATGATTGAGACGGTACATATCCTCGTCGCTCAGGGTCAGGCCGTTTTCCTCCGCGATGCGCAGTATTTCCGCGATCTCCTCTTTGGTAAAGCTGTCGGACGGGGTTTGGGCCGCCTTGGGGGCCATGATCTTTTCCACAAAATCCTTGCCGCCCAGCAGCACGGCGGCGAGGGCCGTCGCCGCGAGCAGGATCAGCGCGCAGGCCACCACGAGGCCCACGGAAATCTTTCTTTTCACGTTTTTCTCCTCCCTTTCGGATCGCGTTTCGGGCATGGAAAGGATCAATTCCTTCATGTCCCGTTCAAAATCGGCCGGGATGGGAGGCAGCGCCGCGTCCATGAATTCTTTTGTGAATCGAATCATAGGCTTCATTCAAACATCACCTCCCGATCCAGGGTTTCCCGAAGGGCTTTCCGCGCGCGGTGAAGCCTGTTTTTGAAGGTGGTCACGGGGATGCCGAGGGCCTGGGCCGCTTCTTTTTCGGACAGGTCCTGCGCGTATTTGAGCAAAAGCGGCAGGCGCAGGTTTTCGGGCAGGGCGAATAGGGCGTCGTATAATTCCCGATAATCGGGCGGCATGCGCACCGCGGCCGGCGGCGTATCGACGGGAAACGTACGCATCCTGAAACGCTGGATGTTCCGGCATTCGTTGATGAGGATGCGCGTCAGGTATCCCCGGAGCTTTCCCGGCCCGGCGCTCTCTTTCTTTTCCCAGGCTTTCAGCAGCGCCTGCTGCACCGCGTCGCGGGCGTCCGCGTCGCAGCGCAGGATCCCCATTGCGATTTTGTACAGCATCGGCAGCGCTTCCTGGGCGACGCGCTCGTATTCGCAGCGATCAGCCATCGCAAAGAACTCCCTTCAAAAACGATGTGCAGAATATTCTCACATACATAAGACGGAGATCAGGGCCGTTCGTTTCATGCGTTTTCCTGTTTTTTTCCGTTTCCGGGAAACAATTTTTGTACTTTTCTTTTCCGGGTTTATTTGCTATACTAATAACTTGAATAGGTATACGCGCGCGCGAAAAAGGCGTCAGCGCGCGAAAATGGAGAAGCAAGCGAGGAAACCTCAATGAAGAAACTGATGATCGGCAATGAAGCGATTGCCAGGGGCGCGTGGGAAAGCGGCGTAAAGGTCGTATGCAGCTATCCCGGTACGCCCAGTACGGAAATCACCGAATTCTGCGCAAAGTATCCTGAAATGAACTGCCAGTGGGCGCCGAATGAAAAGGTCGCCGTGGAAACGAGCTTCGGCGCGGCCATGGCCGGGGCCCGCGCCCTTTCCTGCATGAAGCACGTGGGCGTGAACGTGGCGGCCGATCCGCTGTTTACGGCGGCTTATACGGGCGTGAACGCGGGGCTGGTGATCGCCGCGGCGGACGACCCCTTTATGCATTCCAGCCAGAACGAGCAGGACACCCGCATGATCGCCCGCAGCGCGCATATCCCGGTGCTCGAGCCCGCGGACAGCCAGGAATGCCTGGAGTTTACGAAGCTCGCTTTTGACCTGTCCGAACAATACGATACCCCCGTGTTCCTGCGCCTGACCACGCGCCTGGCCCACAGCCGTTCGCCCGTGGAAGCGGGGGAAAGGAAAGAAAAGCCCCTCAGGGAATATGAAAAGAACCCCGGCAAGTATGTCATGATGCCCGGCATGGCCCGCAAGCGCCACCTCGCCGTGGAAGCGCGGGAAAAGAAAATGACTTTGGACGCCGATTCCATGCCCGTCAACCGCGTGGAAATGCGGGATAAAAAGCTGGGCGTTGTGTGCGCAGGCGTCGTGTATCAGTATGTGCGCGAAGCGCTGCCGGACGCGAGCGTATTAAAGCTCGGCCTTTCCTATCCGCTGCCTGAACAAATGATCCGTTCTTTCGCCGCCCAGGTGGATCAGCTCGTGGTCGTGGAGGAATTGGAGCCCGTGTTCGAGCGAGATATCCGCAACATGGGCATCCGGGTGTCCGGCAAGGACAAGACCGGCCTGCAGGGCGAACTGTCCGCGGCTAAGGTGCGGCAATTGTTCGGCGGCGGCGCGCCCGTGCCCCAGGAGCCCGCGCTGACGGGCCGCCCGCCGGCCCTCTGCCCCGGCTGCCCGCACAGGGCCACGTTCTTTGCGATGAAGAAGCTGAATCTTACGGTGTTCGGCGATATCGGGTGCTATACGCTCAGCGCCCTGCCGCCCATCGGCATGATGGATTCCACGCTGTGCATGGGCGCGTCCGTGGGGATGGCGTTCGGCGCGGAAAAGGCGCGCGGCAAGGAGTTTTCCAGGAAGACCGTGGCCGTGCTTGGCGATTCCACGTTCATCCACAGCGGCATCACCCCCCTGATCGACGCGGTCTACGGCGGCGCGAGCACCACCACCGTGATCCTGGATAACCGCATCACCGGCATGACCGGCCACCAGCAGAACCCGGCCTCCGGAAAGAACATCCTGGGCGAGCCCGCGCCGCAGCTGAACCTGGAAGCGCTGTGCGAAGCCATCGGCGCGACCGTCCGCGTGTGCGATCCCCACGATCTCAAGCAGTTCACCCAGATCCTCAAGGAAGAGACCCAGGCCGATCACGTATCCGTCGTGATCGCGCGGCGGCCCTGCGTGCTGCTGGATAAGCGGAAGAAGGAGCCCTGCCATATCGACGCCTGCCATAACTGCGGCGCGTGCATGAAGCTGGGCTGCCCGGCGCTCATCAAGACGGAAAAGGGCGTCGTGATCGACCGCACCCTGTGCGTCGGCTGCGGGCTGTGCAAGCAGGTGTGCCCCTTCAACGCCATTCAAGGAGGCGAAGCGTGATGAAAAAGACGAACATCATCATCGTGGGCGTGGGCGGACAGGGGATCCTGCTCACCAGCAAGATCCTGGGGTATCTCGCGCTGGATATGGGCGAGGGCGTCAAGGTTTCCGAGGTGCACGGCATGAGCCAGCGCGGCGGCAGCGTCATCACCCACGTGCGCATCGGGGACGACGTGCATTCGCCCTTGGTGGATCCGGGCGAAGCGGACTACGTGCTTTCCTTTGAAATGCTGGAAGCCCTGCGCGCCGAGTATTTTCTGCGTGAGGGCGGCGTATTGATCTCCAATACCCAGCAGATCCTGCCCATGCCGGTGATCACGGGCAGCGCGCAATACCCCGACAAAATGCCGGAAACAAAAAACGCGGTGCTGCTGGACGCGCTTTCCCTCGCGGAAGAAGCGGGCAGCGCGCGCGCCGTCAACATCGTATTGCTGGGCGTCCTGGCCCGGTTTATGGAATGGCCGCAGGAAAAATGGGAAAGCGCCATCGAAGCCTGCGTGCCGCCCAAGACCCTCGAAACGAACCTGCGTGCCTTCCGCGCCGGACTGAAAGGATAAGCATATGACGAAATATCAGTTGTGGGACCCCAAAGCGGAAACCATGTCAAGGGACGAGATCCATGCCGTGCAGAGCCGGGAATTAAAGAACGTCGTCCAGCGGGTTTATGAGAACGTGCCCTTTTACCGCGAAAAGATGGACGCCCTGGGCGTAAAGCCCGAGGACATCCATGACGCCGAGGATATCCGGCTGCTTCCCTTTACCGAAAAATCCGACCTGCGCGACCATTATCCCTTCGGCCTGTTCGCCGTGCCAAGGGAGGAAATCGTGCGCGTTCACGCTTCCTCCGGCACCACCGGCAAGCCCACCGTGGCGGGCTATACCAGGCAGGACCTGGATAACTGGGCCGATCTGATGGCCCGCAGCATGACCTGCGCCGGGATTACGAGCAAATCCGTCGTGCACGTCGCCTACGGCTACGGCCTGTTTACCGGCGGGCTTGGCGCGCATTACGGGGCCGAGCGCATCGGCGCGACGGTCATCCCCGTCAGCGGCGGCAACACCCAGCGCCAGCTCATGCTCCTCAAGGACTTCGGGGCCACCGCCCTGGCCTGCACCCCCTCCTACGCCATGAACCTGGCCGACGCCATGGAAAACAGCGGCATGGACATGAGCGAGCTCAAGCTGGAATCGGGCGTGTTCGGCGCCGAGCCGTGGAGCGAAAAGCTGCGCGAGCAGTTGGAAGAAAAGCTGCGCATCCGCGCCTTCGACGTGTACGGCCTGACGGAAATGATGGGCCCCGGCGTTGCGATGGACTGCCCGGAGCGGTGCGGCCTGCACGTGTGGGAGGACCATTTCCTGCCCGAAATCGTGAACGAGGAATTGCAGCGCATGCCCTATGGAACGGAAGGCGAATTGGTGATCACCACGCTGACCAAGCAGGGCATGCCGCTGCTTCGCTACCGCACGCATGATTTGAGCTGCCTGGATGACAAGCCCTGCGCCTGCGGCCGCACGCACGTGCGCATGCGCCGCGTCAAGGCCCGCACGGACGATATGCTCATCATCCGCGGCGTCAACGTCTTCCCCTCCCAGATCGAGCATTCGCTGCTCAAGATCCGCGGCATTGCCCCGCAGTACCAGATCGTGGTGGACCGCAAGGGCAGCCTGGATACCCTTGAAGTGCAGGTGGAGCTGGACCGTACCCTGATCGGCGATACCGTGCGCGATCTGGAGACGCTCTCCGCCCGCATCGCCGCGCAGCTGGCCAGCGACGTGCTGATTTCCTGCAGGGTGAAGCTCTGCCAGCCCGGCAGCCTGCCCCGCAGCGAAGGCAAGGCCAAGCGCGTGATCGACAACAGAAAATAATCGTGGCGTTTTCCGCCGTTCTGTGGTATAATCATAGCATGATGGATGAAAATTGAACTGTGCGGTTTTTTCCGGAAAGGAGGCGTGCAATCATGTACGTGAAGCAAATATCGGTATTTATCGAAAACGCCCCGGGCAAGCTGGCGGATTTTACCCGCATCCTGGGGGAAAAAGGGATCGATTTATTGTCCCTTTCCATCGCCGACACCACCAGCTTTGGCATCCTGCGGGGCATCGTGGCGGATTGGGAAAAGGCGAGCAAGCTGATCGAAGAAGCGGGCTATACGGTGTGCCTGACGGACGTGCTGGCGGTGGAGGTGCCGGATCGGCCCGGCGGGCTTGCCGGCATCCTGACCATGCTGAGCGAAAAGGGCATCGAGATCGAATACCTGTACAGCTTTGTGCGCAACAAGAGCGATAAAGCCCTGATCGTGTTCCGTGTGCCCGATACGGACAAGGCGCAGGCGATCCTTTCGGAGCACCGGGTGCGGTGCCTGAGCCAGGAGGAAATCGCATCCTTCTGATCTCCCATTCATGAATGCGCAAACAGCATTTCTTTTCCGCCGGAGGCAATTTTGCAGTATCGCAGAACATATATTCAGGTAGACCTCGGGGCGATTGCGGCCAATACGGAAACGCTCGTGCGGGCCGTTGCGCCGACGCCCCATACCTTGGCGGTGGTGAAGGCCAACGCCTATGGCCACGGCCTGGCGCCGGTGGCGAAAACAGCCCTCGCCCATGGGGCGGACTGGCTGGGCGTCGCGATCCCGGAGGAGGGCCAGGCCCTGCGCGAAGCGGGCGTCGGCGCGCCGATCCTGGTGCTGGGCGCGGTGAATGCGACGGGAGCCGAAGCCAGCGTTCGCTTCCAACTGACCCAGACGGTGTTTGACGAAGCGCGCGTCCGCATGCTGGAAACCGAAGCGGCGCGCCAGGGAACCAAGGCGAAGGTACATCTGAAAATCGATTCCGGCATGGGCAGGATCGGCGTAAGGACGGAGGAAGAACTGCAAAGCGTCCTTCGCGCGATCGATGAGTCGCCCCACGTCCAATTGACCGGCGCGTTTACCCATTTTGCGGATGCGGACGGGGAAACGGATGATTATTCCCACCGGCAGATCGAGCGGTTTGAACGGCTGCGCGCGCTCCTGCCCGGCGGAATTCTCATCCACGCGGCGGCCAGCGCGGCCAGCCTCAAATACCCGAATGCCCGCTATGATATGGTTCGGCAGGGCATCTCGCTCTACGGCTGCCCGCCGATCCCGGATGCGCCCAGGCTGATCCCGGCGCTGTCCTGGCATACGGAGATCGCCTATGTGAAGCCCCTTTCCGCGGGCGAATGCGTCAGCTATGGCTGCACGTTCCGGGCGGAAAAGGATATGCTGGTCGCCACCCTGCCGGTCGGCTACGGGGACGGATATCACCGCGCGCTGTCCGGCAAAGCGAAGGTGCTGATCGGCGGAACGCGCTGCCCGGTGCTTGGGCGCGTATGCATGGACCAGATCATGGTGGATGTGACGGACGCGCCGCGGGATCAATTGTTCCTTGGCGCGCCTGTGGTGCTGCTTGGCAGCCAGGGCGATGAAACGATCACGGCGGACGAGGTCGCTTCCTGGGCGGGCACGATCAGCTATGAGATCCTGCTGTCGGTCACGGCCCGGGTGCCGGTCAAATATATCCATGATGAGACAGCTTGAGGAATGAACATGCAAAATCAGCAGAAAAAGAAAAAGGCCAAGCAGCCATTGATCTACAAGCCGTACCTGAAGGGCAATTGGCACGACGGCGCGGCGGCGCGCCGCGGGGTGGGGCTGATGCTCTATTATTTGCTGTTCGGGTTTTTGTTCGTCGTGGCGGGCAGCGCGCTGAACTTTGGCGGCACGGCGGTCCGCGTGACGATGAACATACTGATGATTCTGGTGTGCGCGGCGATCCTGTACATGAACGCGGCGAAGCTCGGCGAAAGCGAGGTGGCTTTCGCGGAAATCGCCCTGGCAAGGCAGAATGCCGGCAAGACGATCGATAAAAAGGATCGGGAGCGCTGCTTCCATCCCCTCAAAGGCGTCTTTATCGCCCTGATCGCGGCGATCCCGCTGCTTTTGCTGGCCGTTCCCCACGCCTTGACCTCGGTCAAGCGCGTCTATTCCCTGCAGCTGCTGCCCAATTGGGTGTCCGGCTATGCGAGCCAATCGGAAATCTCCGTGCCGCTGTCCTATTATCAGCAACAAACATCGATCACGGCGCTGGACATTTTGCATATGATCGTGCGCATTCTCATATTCCCGTTTGTCAATATCGCCACCACGGACAACGCGGACGCCCTGCTGTTCGTGGATCGGCTCAGCCCGCTGCTCGTGCTTTGCCCGCTGCTCGGATATCCGCTTGGATATTTGACCGGGCCGCGCGCCCGCGCCATGGTGCACGGCGATATCTCCACCAGCAACAGCCGCCACCAGCGCCGCAAGCTGAAGGCGCAGAAGCGCCGCCAGGCGCGGCAGCCCAAGAAGAACGAGCTGGTGTAAGCCATGCGGATCATCGCAGGCGAAATGCGCTCCCGGAAGCTGAAGGCTCCCGAGGGCATGGATACCCGCCCCACGGCGGATCGGGTCAAGGAAGCGCTGTTTTCCATCCTGCAAAGCAGGCTGTTCGGCGCGCGGGTGCTCGATCTGTACGGCGGAAGCGGCGCGCTGGCCCTGGAGGCGATCAGCCGGGGGGCTTCCTCCGCCGTGATCGCCGATCAAAGCCCCAAGGCGTGCCAGATCATTGCGGAGAATATCGAAAGTCTTCGCGTGGGCGGCAAGGCGGCGCTGCTGCGCATGAAAGATACGCAGGCGCTCAAAGCCCTTCATGGGCAGGGCTGCGCCTTTGACCTGATTTTTCTGGATCCGCCTTATCGGATGGAAACGGAAAGCGTGTGCGGATTGATCCTGGAATACGGGCTGCTGAAAAAAGACGGCATGCTCGTCATCGAGCACAGCCGCTCCCGGCGTCCGGCGCTCCCGGCGCCCTATATCGAAACGGACCATCGCGAATACGGCGCAGCGGGGCTCACCTTTTTCGCATTGCAGGAAACGGAGGAAGCATGATGGGCGAAACGCGGTGCCTGTATCCCGGCTCCTTTGACCCGGTGACCGTGGGCCACATGGACATTATCTCCCGCGCCGCCGCCATGTTTGACGAAGTGGTGGTGGGCGTGCTCCACAATCCTGAAAAGAAGGGCTGCTTCCCGGTGGAAAAGCGGGTGGAGATGCTCAAAAAAGCCTGCCGGGAAATGCCGAACGTGCGGGTGATCGCCTATGGCGGGCTGCTCGCACAGCTTACGAAAGAAGAAAACATCCGCGTCGTGGTGCGCGGCGTGCGCACGGCGGCCGATTTGGAAAGCGAAACCATGATGGCGCACGTCAACCGCCAATTGAACCCGGCCTTGGAAACAGTCTTTCTGCCCGCGTCCCCGGGCTTTGCCGAGGTCAGCGCCAGCATGGTGCGCCAGCTGGCCCAGTTTGGCGCGCCTCTTTCAGCCTATGTTCCCCTTCAGGCGCTGCCGGATGTTGCGGCCGCCTTTCAACAGATGAAATGAACCAAAGGAGGAGGAGCCATGTCGTCGAACCCGAACCGTCTGATGTCCTTTGAACTGCTGGACCGGATGAGCATGATGATCACAGAGGCGAAAAACATCCCGCTCTACAACCGCATCATGCTGAAAAAGGAAGACTTCACCGAATTGATGCGCAAGCTGGAGGAAAGCATCCCTTCTGATTTGCAGAAGGCCCGAATGATCATCGACGAGGAAGAAAACATCATCGCCGAAAGCAACCGCATCGCCAACGAAACCACCGACAACGCCAACAAGGAAGCGCAGAAGACCCTGGACAGCGCCCGCGAGCAGGCGAACACCATGGTGACCGAGGCGCAGAACCACGCCCAGGAAACCGTGCGCACCGCCACCGAGCAGGCCAATGCCATGGTAGCCGACGCGCAGGCCCGCGCCAGCGCCCTGATCGCCGACGCGCAGGCCCAGGCCCAGCAGATGGTGGCCGACAGCGAAATCATCGCCCGCGCCCAGGCCGAAGCCCAGGAAATGCTGGAAGGCGCGCACCGGGATTGCGAAGCCCTGTCCTCGCAGGCGCATCAGGCCGTGGATCAATTGATGGAGCAGGCGGATATCCACCTGGGGCAGCAGATCGATACCCTGCGCGCCATGCGCCAGCAGCTGGCCGGTCAGCAATAATCCAAGCCCCAACCGAACAAAAGCAAAAGGGCTTAAATACATGCCCCTTTGTTTGCTGTTGCCTGAAAGCAAAATGCATGCCCGCTTTGGCGATCAAAGCGGGTTTTGCTTTAACACGGTCGAAAAAAATGCTTGACAGGCCGGGTGGATTGCGATATAATATGCCCTGTTCCGGAAACGCGCCATTAGCTCAGTTGGTAGAGCACCTGACTCTTAATCAGGGTGTCCCGGGTTCGAGTCCCTGATGGCGCATAAAAAGGCCCTTGAAGACGGTTGATCTCCAAGGGTTTTTGTTTTTCGTTTTTTACAGCCTTTCGCCGATTTTTTCCAGATACAGCCTTGCAGCTTCGGCGTTATCGGGACGGGTGTCCTCCAAGGTCATGGGCAGATCGCGGCGCTTGCCGAAGGAAAGCAGGCGGTCATAGTGCATGACGCCGGTGCCGCAGGCGATGGAGCGGATTTTGCCGGGAAGCAGCTCATAATCCTTCATATGCAGGATCATCACCTGATCGCCAAAGCGGCGGATGGCCTCGGCGATCACGTCGTCCGCGTGCTCCACGTTCTCGGGAGCAAGCAGATTCACAGCGTCCAGGATGATTTTGACATGATCGGAATGGAGCTGGGAAAGCATCCTTTCCGCGCGTTCCGGGGTGGATACGATGTGGGTATACACCGGCTCGACAGCCAGGATCGCGTCCTCCTCTTCGGCGAAGCGGGCCACGGTTTTGAGGCTGTCCATGACCAGGCGGAACGCGTCCTCGCTCTCCCGGGCAGGAGAAGAAAACACGGACGCGGGGTTCGCGGGCGTTTCCGTGCCCACCACGCGCACGCCCATCATGCGGGCAAAGCGGAGGTGCGAGCGGTAGATTTCCTGGGTGCGGGCGCGGGATTCCGCGTCCGGGTCCGCCAGGTTCAGATAGCAGCCCAGGACCGCGCATTCCATGCCCTGCGCCCGGAAAGCCTGCTTGACTTCTTCGGCGAAGTCCTTCGTCAGCTTTTTCGGCGCGTCCGCCATGGCAAAATCGTCCAGCGCCTTTTGCAGGGCCAGGTGCGCGCAGGAAAAGCCCTGCGCCTTGGCGTAGGCCAGGCGCTGCGAAAGGCTTCCGGGCAGGGTATCGTGCAGACGAATTCCGATGTTCATGACAGGCTCCCTTCCTTTGATGAATGACAGGTGATAACTTGAAAAAGCTTTATATGAAATACTTGGCGCAAACGGGGATGGCTTTCATTTCCTGAACGACCAACCGGCAGATGGTTTCCGCGCCGAAAGCGTTGAAATGCGTCTTATCGTCATGGCCGTCCGGAAAATCCGGGTGTTCGCCGGGGGCGAGGCGCACGAAGAGCTCCGCCGTTTTTTCTTCCCCCAGGCGCAGGTACAGCTCCCGGCTGTCCCGTTTCAGATCGCACAGGGGGATGCCCTGCTCCTTCGCCAGCTTGCGGATGGCCCGCGGATATTCGCCGTGGGTGTAGAGCATGCTGCCGCCGCCCACGAAAAAGCGGCGGGAAACCGGCGTCAGGAGCACCGGCTGCGCGCCTTTGCTCCGGGCGAAATCGCAGTAGCGCTTAAGCTGCGCAGGGAAGGTGGAATCCGGATCGGTGTGCCGCTCGTCGTCCTTTTCGTCGTTGTGGCCGAACTGGATCAGGAGCAGATCGCCGGGGCCGATCTCGTTTTCAATGGGCTTGAACAGGCCTTCTTCCCAGAAGCTTCGGCTGCTGCGGCCGCTGAGGGCATAGTTTTTGACCGTGACGCCGTCCCGCACATACTTTGGCAGCGCCCAGCCCCAGCCGCGGAAGGGCGGCGTGTTGTCTTCCACCGTGGAATCGCCGATGATAAAGATGGCGGGCATGCTCACCAATCCTTCCAGACCTGGTTCAGGTCGATGACGCATACCTGCGCGTTGCCGTTTTCGTCGGGGTTGGAGAAGAGGATCCGGTCGCCCCGGCGGTTGAAGGAGGGGTGCTGGTGATCCGCGCCGGTCTTGCACGCGCCGGTGGAGGCGATGAACTTGGCTTTCCCCGTGGCGCGTTCAATGAGGACGACGCCCTCCTGGATGGCGGTGCCCAGGTAGCTGATCCGGTCCGCGCACAGCCACTTGTGATCCCGGCTGATGCAGGGGTGCAAAAGCTGCGTGCTGGAGGCGGCGATGTCGAAATGCCGGCCGTCCTTATCGCCGATGATGATGCTGCCGCTGTGCGTTTCGCCCTTTTCGCCATCTACAAAGCCCGCGGGATCGAGCTTCATGAGCGCCATTTCCGTGCCGTCCGCGCTCCAGACCTCATGGGTGATCCACTCGCTGGGATGCTCCACATAATAGGGCCGCACATAGCGCTCCTTCACGTCGAACATCCAGGTGCGCTGGAAGGCGTCGCCCTCCGTTTCATGGATATAGAAGATCAGGTTTTCATCGGAGGGGCAGATCTGGGCGTGGCCCAGGCGATAATCGCTCTGATAGACGACCTCCGCCTCCTTGCCGGGATCCAAGATCACCAGGCCGTAATACTTGTTGGCCAGGTGATAGCTGCACGCGACGCGGCCCGTGTTTGCCGCGGTCAAATGGCCGGTGATCTGGCCGCCCTTGGGCAGATCGCCGATCCGGGTCATTTCCATGGTGCCCAGATCCACGGCGTACACCTCGGTTTCGTTTTTGCAGGTGTAGCCGATGTTCTTTTCACGGTCGGTGGCAAAGCCGCGGTAGCTGTAATCCGTCACGCGGTCGATCTGCCCGGTTTCCACGTTCGCGCGGTAGCAGCCGCCGTCGGTCTTATCGGGCAATTGCTGCTTCATAAAAAAGAAATACCGATCGTCCGTGGAAAAGTTTTCGCAGGTAAAATACAGCTTGGCGTTGCGCTCCGGGCCCTCGGTGTATTTGCGCACCTGGTAGCCCGTGATGGGATCGCGGTATTCGATCATGGCAATGTCCTCCTGATGATGGTTTTACAGCCGCACCGTTTCTCCGGCGGGGATGCGGACGGCGGGCTGGTCGTTTACGGAAATAAAGCAGTCCCGGGCGTTGGGATTATAGACGAAGGAATTGTCCGCGGCAAACTGCAGGCGGTTCAAATCGTCCATGCAGTCCATGAATTCGATGTTGGTGCAGTACCAGATATCGTCTTTGCCGCCCATCATGCGGCAGAAGCCCTCGATCAGCTCCCAGTTGCCCTTATCGTCAAATTCGTAGCTGTGGCCCCAGACGTACATGAGGTACAGATACTGCTTTTTGAACAGGGAAAGGAACTGTTCGCCCAGGGCCATCAGATTGTGGTTGTGGTGGCAGGTGGCCTGCCAGCGGTAGGGGTTTTCGGGCAGGGCGAAGGAATCGCTGGAGCCGACCACCCGGGAATAGCGGATGCCAAGGCCCGGCAGCAGGGCCTCGATTTCGCGGCTCAAAGAGCCGTTGGGGTAGCTGAGCCCCCGGACGGGATAGCCCGTATACTTTTCCAGGGCGATCCGGTCGTTCAATACCTCCTGCGCCACCTCGGGCAGGGGGCAGCGGGCGATGGTGGGGTGGGTGACGGTATGGCAGGCCACCTCGTGGCCCTGGTACAGCGTTTTGATTTCCTCGGGCAGCACCCGGTCGCCCCGCTCGAACAGCCCGCTGTTCAAATGAAAGGTGCCCTTGATGCCGTTTTGATTGAAAATGTCGATCAGGCGGCGGTCCTGCGTGCGGCCGTCGTCGTAGCTCATGGTCAGCGCTTTATGCTTTCCGCCGGGAAAGCAGAAATACACTCTGTTCATAATGCCTCCGCGAAGAAAGGGGGCTGATGCCCTGGGATACAAAGCAGCAGCCCCCTTGAATCAGGTAGGTTTGTGGATTACTTGGTGGCGTCGTAGGCGGCCTGGTATTCTTCCAGGATCTGGGTGCCGCCCATGTCGTACCATTCCTGATACGCTGCCTTCAGTTCTTCCAGGGTTTTCTTACCGGCGATATACTGCACCTGCGCGGCTTCCACGTCCTTGTCCAGGGTGGCGCCCATCAGGGTGTAGGTTTCGCTCTCGAGGCTCAGGCAGGGATTGGCGATGACGTACTTGATGTTGTTGTTCAGATAATCGTTGTACACCTTGCGCAGGGACTTGAGCTCAGCGGCCGGAGCCAGGCTGCCGTTCACGTTCATGCCCAGCTGGTTCAGGCTGTGCTGCACGGTGTTGGTGTAGGCGGCATACTTGGCGGAGTTTTCAGCTTCGCCTTCGGGATAGGTGAGCAGATAGCCGTTGGAATCGAGCCAGTAGGTCACGCCCTCGACGCCGCAGTTGATGAGGGTCTGGCCTTCGGCGCTGTTGCACCAATCGAGGAACGCCAGGACCTTGGGCAGCTTTTCTTCGGAAACGGTCTTGGTGATAACGACTTCGCCGGAGCAGCCGATGTTCTGGGGCCAGATCTGGATGTTGCCTTCGTCGTTGACGAGGGTGGAGATCAGGGTGACGATTTCTTCACCGGGCACAGTGGAAGCGCCCATGTTCTCCTGCAGCCATTCCTGATAACGGTAGCCGTTGTCCAGGCAGTCCAGGCGCATGATGGCCTTGGGCGGGTCGGACCTCTCGGCGTCGTTCCAGTTGCCGGAAGCGATGGTCATGAAGTTCGGGTCAATGCCGCCGGCGGCATACAGGTCGCGCAGGAAATCCAGGCCTTCCTGGAAGTGCGGATCTTCAAAGGCAGGATAGATCTTGCCTTCGGCATCGATGCCGTACTGATAGGGAGCGCCGGAGATAACGGTCATGATGCCAATGGTGCCGGCGTAATAATCGCACCAGTTGATGACATAGACTTCGCCGAGAGCGGCGATCGCCATGCACATATCCTTGAATTCCTGCACGGTTTCGGGCACCTTGTCATAGCCGGCCTTGGCGGCGTAATCGTTGCGGTAGTAGATACCGGCGCGGGCATTGGGGCGCACGCGATAAATGCCGTAGATACGGCCGTCGATCGCGGTGTTGTTATAGGTGGCGGCGGAACCGGCAGCCAGGTTCGGGTACTGGGGGATCAGGTCGGTCAGATCCCAGAAAGCGCCGTCGCGGGCGGAGGAAATGGTGATGGGATCACGCGGCCCCTGCATGACCATGACTTCAGGCATGTTGGCGGGGTCGCCGATGGTCAGGGTGGTAATTGTGCCGTATTCGGAGTTGGCGACCCAGGTGATGTCCAGCTTCACGCCGGTGGCATCGTAAATGGCCTGCAGCACGGGGTTGCCTTCTTCCAGGGTCAGCCATTCAGCGTCAGAGTAGAAGTCGGGGAGCATGACCTTCAGCGTCATATCTTCCTCGGCGACGGCAATGCTGACCAGAGAAAGCAGCATCGCCAGGCACATGAACAGGGAAACGATCTTTTTCATGGGGAAGCCTCCTTTTTTTATTGTTATCGTTCAGCGGCCTTTCAGCGCCGCGGGTAACCGAGTGGGGGAAGGGTTATTTCCTATTGTCCGCAGCCTCAATCGTCGCGACTCTCCACCGGAGAGATCGCTCGTTTCGGCTGATTTCACCACCGAAAGGATTTCCGCCACAGGCGGCTTTCGGTGGTTCATCCTTTCAGCGCGCCGACCATGACGCCCTTGACGAAATACTTTTGCAGGAAGGGATACACGCACATGATGGGCACGGTGGCGACCACGATGACGGCCATCTTGATGGACTGCTTGGGGGGCTCCACGAAGTTCGGGTCCATCAGGTTCATGTCGCCCGCGGATGCTTCGGCGGTCACGATGATGTTGCGCAGGATCAATTGCAGGGGATACATCTTATCGTTGGTCAGGTAGATCATGGCGGAGAAGTAGCTGTTCCAGTGGCCGACCGCGTAGAACAGGCCGAAGGTCGCCAGCACGGGAAGGCTTAGGGGCAGCACGATGCGGATCAGCGTGCCCAGATCGTTGCAGCCGTCCAGGTTCGCGCTCTCCTCCAATTCCTGGGGAATGCCCTGGAAGAAATTTTTCACGATCAGCATGTTGTAGGCGGAGATCGCGCCGGGCAGAAGCAGCGCCCAGTAGGTGCCGCGCATCTTCAGCCAGCTGGACACCACGATGAAGCCGGGGATCATGCCGCCGGAAAAGAACATGGAGAAGATCACCAGGTTCAAAAGGATGTTCCGGCCCCGCAGGTACTTCTTGCTGAGGGCATAGGCCATCGTGATCGTAAAGAACAGGTTGATCAGCGTGCCGCAGACCGTGAT
>JAFXZO010000055.1 GCA_017541205.1 Clostridia bacterium
AAGGAAAACGATATTCTGATATTTGACGATTCCCTGTCCGCCGTGGATACGGAAACCGACGCCCAGATCCGCGCCGCCCTCAAAAGGCGCGGCAAGGATACCACCACCATCATCATCAGCCACCGCATCGTCACCCTGGCGCAGGCGGACCTGATCCTGGTGATGGAGGACGGCCGCATCACCCAGCAGGGAACGCATGAACAGCTGATACACGAAGACGGGCTGTACAGCAAGATTTTCAACATCCAGTCCGCCCTGGAAGAAGAGTTCAAAGGGGAGAAAGCATCCTATGCAGCAGTTTGAAGAACAGGATTATACGCAGAAGTTTTCCCTGTCCCTGTGGCGGAAGATCCTGCGTTACGCCAAGGAATACCACCGCGATCTGTATAAGCTGGTCGTGGTCATGGGGATCACGGCGGTGTGCGATGTGGTGTTTCCTTTGATGACGACCTATGCCATCGACCATTTTATCCCTTCGCTGGATCGGGCCGGCACGATGACGGGCGTGCCGACGTTCGTGGTGATGTATCTTATCGTGCTGCTGGTGCAGGTGGTGAATATTTACTATTTCCTGTACCTGGGCGGCAAAATCGAGGTGGGCGTATGCTACACGATCCGTCGGCAGGCCTTCCGTAAATTGCAGGAGCTGCCGTTTTCGTACTATGATACGATGCCCGTCGGGTATTTGATGAGCCGCATGACCAGCGATACCCAGCGCCTGGCGGAGACCATCGGCTGGTCGCTGCTGGACCTGGCGTGGGGCGCGGTAATGATCGTGGCGACGAGCGTCGCCATGTTCCTAAACAACTGGCGGCTGACTCTGATCGTGCTGCTGGTGGTTCCGCCGCTCGCCATCATTTCCTGGTGGTTCCAGCAAAAGATCCTTAAAGCCTACCGCGCGGTCAGGAAAACCAACAGCAAGATCACCGGCGCGTTCAACGAAGGCATCATGGGCGCAAAGACCACCAAGACCCTCGTGCGCGAAGAGATGAACATGGAAGAATTCACCGTGCTCACCCACGATATGAAAAAGTCGGCCGTGCACGCGGCGTCCCTGTCCGCGCTGTATCTGCCGATCGTGGTGGCCCTGGGCTCGCTGGCGACGGCGTACGCCCTGTGGAAGGGCGGCCGGGAAGTGTTGATCGGGGGAATGACGCTGGGCGTATTGCAGCTCTTCGTCAATTATACCGTACAGTTTTTCGAGCCCATCCGCAACATCGCCAACGTGTTTGCCGAAATGCAGAGCGCGCAGGCGGCGGCGGAGCGCGTGCTGACGCTGCTGGAAACCGCGCCGGACATCGTGGATACCAAGGAAGTGGAAGCGGTGTTTGGCGACAACTTCCATCCCAAGCGCGAAAACTGGCCTGCGCTTCACGGCGACGTGGAATTCTGCCACGTGGATTTCCAGTATAAGGAAGGCGAAAAGGTGCTCTCCGATTTTAACCTGAAGGTGAAAGCGGGGGAAACCATCGCCCTGGTCGGGCCGACGGGCGCGGGCAAATCCACGGTGGTGAACCTGATTTGCCGCTTCTATGAGCCCACCGCCGGCGAAATCAAGATCGACGGCGTCAATTACAAGGAACGCAGCCAGCTGTGGCTGCAAAGCAACCTGGGCTACGTGCTCCAGGAGCCGCGCCTCTTTTCCGGCACCATCCGCGATAACATCCGCTACGCCCGCCTGGACGCGTCCGATGAGGAGGTGGAGGAGGCGGCGCGCATGGTGAACGCCGAAAACTTCATCCTGCGCATGGATAAGGGCTATGATACGGACGTCGGCGAGGGCGGAAGCCGCCTTTCCACCGGCGAAAAGCAGCTCATTTCCTTCGCCCGCGCCATTCTGGCCGATCCGCGCATCTTCGTCCTGGATGAAGCGACCTCCTCCGTCGATACCCAGACCGAGCAGATCATCCAAAACGCCATTTCCAAGCTGCTCACGGGCCGCACCTCCTTTATCATCGCCCATCGCCTTTCCACCGTCCGCACGGCGGACCGTATCCTGGTGATCGACGACGGCAAGATCAAGGAAATGGGCACGCACCGGGAACTGCTGCGGAAGAAAGGCGCGTACTATCAGCTGTATACCAACCAGTTCCAGGAGGAACAGGCCATGGAGATCCTGGCCGGGGAAACGGCCTGATATTTCCAAAAACAAAGAAAAAGCCCGTACAGGGCGGCCATGCCATTCTGTACGGGCTTTTTGCCATCCGTTCAGCCTTTCAGCATATCCTGAGCTAAGTCTTCCATATCGTACGTGCCGGGGGCTTGGGCCGCGATGAAGTGCGCCGCGCTGAGCGCGCCGCGGGCGAAGATGGAGCGGTCCTGGGCGGAATGCGTGATCGTGACGACTTCGCTGGGGCCGTAGAAGCCCACCTCGTGCTCGCCCGGCACGGTGCCGCCGCGAATGGCGTGGATGCCGATCTCGTTCTTTTCGCGCTTCTGGGTGCGTCCGCTGCGGCCAAAGATGGGCACGGTCTGGGGCGTGCTGACCGCGTCGTAGAGCATGAGCGCGGTTCCGCTGGGCGCGTCGATCTTCTGATTGTGATGCTTTTCAATGATTTCGATATCATACCCGGGCAGCAGCTGCGCCGCCTGACGGGCCAGCATGCGCAGGACATGCACGCCGAGGCTCATGTTCGCGCTGCGGAAAACAGCGATTTCCTTCGCCGCCTCCCGGATGGAAGCAAGGTCGTCCTCATTGTAGCCGGTCGCGGCCAGCACCACGGGCAGGCCGTGCGCTTTGGCATAGGCGAGCAGAGCGGGAAGCGCTTCCGGCCTGGAAAAATCGACGATCACCCGGGCTTCCTCCCGAACCAGGGAGAAAGAGGGATACACCGGGAATTTCTGATCGCCATCCGCGTGGACGTCAACGCCCGCGACGATTTCGGCCTGAGCGTCCTCCGCCAGCGCGGCCACCTGGCGGCCCATCCGGCCGCAGGCCCCGGACAACAAAATCTTCAGCATAATAAACCAACCTTCTGCAATTCTGCTTTGAGCAGCTCCTTTGTTTTTTCGGAAGCGGCCGTAAGCGGCAGGCGCACTTCGCTTTCGCATAGGCCCATCATTTCCGCCGCCGCCTTGACCGGGATCGGGCTGACCTCGGAAAAGAGCGCCGTGATCAGCGGGAGATATTGGAGGTTCAGCCGGATCGCTTCGTCCAGCGGCAGATGCGTCATATCCCGCATCACCTTCGGCGCGAGATTGGAAAGCACGGAAATGGTGCCGACCCCGCCCACGGAGCGCACCGGCACGGTGATTTCGTCGGTGCCGGAATAGAAGGCCATGCGATCGCCGCAGAGGCGCACCATGTTCATGACCTGGATCATGCTGGCGGAGGCTTCCTTCATGGCGATGATGTTTTCTTCGTCGGCCAGGATGTTCAGGGTATCGGGCAAAAGGTTCAGCCCGGTCCTGGAGGGCACGTTGTACACGATCACGGGGAGCGCTCCGTCCCGCGCGACGGCGGTATAATGGGCGATCAGGCCGGCCTGCGTGGTCTTGTTGTAATAGGGCGTCACGCAAAGCTGCGCGTCCGCGCCGAGCTCCCTTGCGCGGCGCGCCTTTTCGATCACGTCCCGGGTGTTGTTGCCGCCCGTGCCCGCGATCACGGGCACCCGGCCGTGCACCGTCTTTACGATCAGGGAAAGCACGCTTTCCCATTCCTGCGCGGTCATGGTGGAGGGTTCGCCGGTCGTTCCGCAGGCCACGATGCCGTCGATGCCGTTTTCCAGTTGGAAATCCACCAGCCTTTGAAGCGTCTTATAATCGACCTCGCCTTGATGAAAAGGGGTTATCAGCGCGGTTGCGCAGCCGGTAAACAGCGCGTTAGCCATTTTTTACTCCTTTCGCTGGATATAGCCCTTCGCGCAGAGCAGCTCGGCGGACAATACGCCGCCGCCCGCGGCGCCGCGCAGGGTGTTATGGGAGAGGCAAACGAATTTATAATCGAAGATGGGATCCTCGCGCAGGCGGCCGACGGTCACGCCCATGCCGCGCTCAAAATCACGGTCCAGGCGGGTCTGGGGCCGGTCCTGCTCCTCCATGTAGAGGATGAAGGGATCGGGGGCGCTGGGAAGGCCGAGCTCCTGCGCCACGGTGCGGTAATTCTTCCAGCGGCCAAAGATTTCGTCCATGGAGGGCTTGCGCTCGAACGATACGCCGACCGCCGCCATATGGCCGTCCGCCACGGGCACGCGCAGACACTGCGCGCTGATGACCGGGACGCTCGCGGGGATGATTTCGCTATTGTCCGCGCTCAATTCGCCCCAGATCTTGAGGGGCTCTTTTTCGCTCTTTTCTTCCTCGCCGCCGATGTAGGGGATCACGTTGTCCAGGATCTCCGGGAAGCGCTCAAAGGTCTTGCCTGCGCCGCTGATGGCCTGGTAGGTGCATACGTTGATGGCCTTGACGCCAAAATCGAGCAGCGGCGTCAGGGCGGGCACGTAGCTCTGGATGGAGCAGTTGGGCTTCACGGCGATGAAGCCCCGCTTGGTGCCCAGGCGCTTTTTCTGCGCCTCGATCACGCCGGCATGGGCGGCGTTGATTTCGGGAATCAGCATCGGCACGTCGGGCAGCATCCGGCAGGCGCTGTTGTTGCTCACCACCGGGGTTTCGGCTTTTGCGTAGCTTTCTTCCAACGCGCGGGTGGCTTTTTTATCCATGGCGACCGCGCAGAACACAAAATCGCACTTTGCCGCGACCTTTTCCACGTCCGCGGCGTCCATCACGTCCATATCCGCAGCCTTTTCGGGAATGCTCCAGGGAAAGGCCCAGCGGCCCGCGACGGCTTCTTTATACGGTTTGCCCGCGCTGCGCCCGCTCGCCGCCAGGGCGGCGATCTCAAACCAGGGATGGTTTTCCAGCAGCGTCACAAACCGCTGGCCCACCATGCCGGTAGCGCCGATAATGCCGACCCGATACTTCTTCATACTTACCCATCCTTTCTTTTGAACGCCGCCGGGATTGGGCGGGCTGAAATTGATGATTCGCCATCATCCTATGCCGGAGAGGGGACGATGGGAAGAAAAGAGACGGAAGGACTTTTCACAGGCTGGTTTCCGGCTGATTTTCCGTCGTCTGCCTGCATGTTAAAAGTGGACTTTTCGCCTTACTTCCTCCCGGAGCACGCGGTTGCCGTTGATAAAGAAGAGGCTGAGGGCGAAGATCAGGCAGGGCGCCAGCACGAAGGGGGACCAGGCGAACCCGCCATGAAGCTGCAAGGCGCGCATCCGCAGCCATTCGATGGCCACGCATTCCAGCGCCGCCGCGGCGCAGAGCGAGGCGATCAGCGTCAGCTTGTTCAGCTTCCCCCTTCGGAACAAGAGGATGATCACCGTCAGCATCACGGTAAAGAGCGCCAGCGCCGGGAGCGCAATGGGGAAAAACCAGCGGCCGGAATTGCTTTGCTTTTCCACCAGGAAGAGATACACATTCAGGCAGACGAACCCCGTGCCGACCGCCCAATACGCCTGATAGCGCTCCATGATGAGGGGCACGGCCACCGAGATAAACAAAAGCGCAAGGGCGCTAGACGCGTATCCGCTCCAGGTGACGGCGCCGGAGAGCATCCAATCGATCACCAGGCACAGAAACGCCGGGGCAACCATCATCACGGTAAACAGCATGAGCAGGAAACGCTTGTTCCGCTTCAGCTCCTGCTCCGGCGTCCTCACGGGATAGGCGCGGGGCGCTTCCGGTTCAGGCGGGGCGGATGGATCGTAAACCGGCGTCATGCACAGGGGGCACTTTTTTTCCCCCGCCTCCAGCCTGACGCCGCAGTGAACGCAGTAAGCCATCGGTCAATCGTCCTCCAGATTGCTTTCTACCGCAACGGGAATGCCTTTTTCCACCAGAAAGCGAAGCACGGCCCTGGGCAGGGTGGTTTCCCGGATGCTGCTGGAAAACATGAGCCTCAAATCGTTCCCCTGCGTGACGCACGCGCAGCTGCACATGGGCATGGAGGGGCAGCCCAGATGGAACTCGAACCGGCGGATATGCTTTTCCGTTCCGGTGGGCAAGGCGGTCTTGCCAAGGTTCGACAGCGTGGCGGTCACCAGGCGGTCGCCCGCCTTTCTGAAAATACTGCCGATCACCAGGTTTTTGATGAGCAGCGGCACCAGGCGGATCACCAGGTTCTTTTCATCGGCCACGTTGGTGGCGATCACGGCGGAAAGCAGCTTGGGGTTCAGGCTGTAGCGCATATAGCCGCGCACCTCGCGGACGATCTCCTCAAACGTGTAGTCCCCAAGCCTCGGATCGATGCCGGGATTGATGAAGGTGGAGAAATTGCGCAGCGATTTGGTCGGATAATACGCGCGCATATTGACGGGCACCGATACCCGCAGGGGAAGCAGCCTGCGCGGACGCCGGGATCGCTGGTCCCGGTACGCGGCGTACAGCATCACGCCGACCAGGTATTCCGTCAGCGTTGCCCCGAGCGCCGCGCTTTCCTTTTTGAGGGCCGCGCAGTCGATGGACGCGGCGATCAGATGCAGCGTGTGCGGGATCTCGGGCGTGGCGAAAAAGTGGTAGGCGGTGCTTTCCTTGCGGGAAGCGCGCACCTTGGGCAGCGGCATGGAAAGAAACGCGTCCGCCGTTTCCTCGGGATCGGGCTTTTCGTCGATGCGCAGGGCCCCCTGGTCAAACCTGGCGTCTACGCCGCCCATCCTCAGATACTCCACCACCAGCGTTTTCATGAAGATCAGCCCGCCGGAGCCGTCCGTCAGCGAATGGAAAAACTCCGCCGAGATCCGCCTGCGATAATAAAATACCCGCAGCAGATATCCGTTATCCTGATGAAAACGAAACGGCATGCAGGGATGGCCGGTATCCTGGCGCACTTCGAGCGGGACTTTGATCTCTTCCAGGTAATACCAGAAAAAGCCCGTCCGCATGCGCGCCTTGAAGGAAGGAAAACGCGGCAGCACCCGGTCGACCGCCCGCTGCAGGCGCTCAGGGTCAACCGTTTCAAAAAGCTCGGCCGAGATGCGGAAGGAGCTGCTCCAGCGGTTGGTGGCTACGGCGGGATACAGCTTGCCCGCGTTATCCAGCTTGAACCAGCGCTTCGGGCGCAACCTTCTTCCCCCTTCCCGGCTTTTTGTTCGGAGTTTTGGACGCCGGGCAGCGCCTGGGCTCCGCTTCCCGGATAGTATAGCATAAACTGTTTGTTTATACAAGGGAAGAAATGCGGGGGTTTTGCGCGGCGCTTTCAATATTCGGATTTATCTGCGCTTTTGTGGCGTTTCATGCGATTTGGGATAGACGAAACATGTATTTTATGGTATAATATAGATGAATAAAGGATAGGGGAGGGATTGCAGATGGAGAAGAAAAAAACTTCCGTGCCCTATTTTGCGAGCGAAAAAATCGCGGAGGGCAGTTATTTGATCCGTTACGCGTTCATTCCGAAAGAGGCGCCGCTGTACTGCTATCTGATCGAAGGGCGGGATTACGCGCTTTTGATCGATACCATGATGGGCTGGGGCAACCTGAAAGCCTACTGCGAGACGCTTACGGACAGGAAAATCCTGCTCGCCAACACCCACGTGCATCCGGACCATACCGGCGGCAATTTCCATTTTGACGCGTGCTATCTGCATCACCGCGACATCCCGTACTTCCAATTAAGCGTAGGCTACGGCAGGGAAGTGCCTTTTGAGCAGGCAAGGCAAAGCGCGCTGCCCGAATACCGGGATCTGATCGTCCTTGACGATTCCTTCGCGGACGCAAAGCCCATGCGCGTGTTCCCGCTCTATGACGGCGACGTGTTCGATCTGGGGGATCGTCAGATCGAGGTGGTAGAGGTGGGCGGCCATACGCCCGGTTCCATCGTGTTCATCGATCACGCCTCCCGCATCGCCTATACGGGCGACGCCTGCAACGGCAATACCCTGCTTGAATTCAGCAATTCCCTGCCCATTTCGGCGTACCTGCAAAGCGTGCTGCGCCTCAAAGCGCATCAAAGCGAATTTGACCGGATGTACGGCGGCCATGAAATCTTTGACGCGTCCCTCGTGGACGAGGCCATCGAGGCCGTAGCTCGGGTGCTGGCCGGTACGGACGACAAATGCGAGCGCATGGGCATGATGGGCAAGCCGGTCTTTTACGCCGCGCAGAAGGTGGAAAACGGGTATCCGCGCGTGGACGGCAAGCATTTCAACATGAGCTATCGCCCGGAAAAGGTATGGGCGAAGGAGCCGGCGCATCAGACCATCACGCTCGATCCGCCCGCGATGCTGTAAAAGCTGTTCTTTTCACCGCCATTTCTCCCGGTCCTCGTCCGTGGGCGGAAGATACCGGCCGTCCCGGATGGACAGACGGGCCTGCACATATTCCGCCCAGTCTGCAATCGTTTTCAAATCGGCGATGCGTTCGTCCTCCAGCTCGATATGGAACGTTTTCTCGCAGGCGATCGCCGCGGCGGCCATTTCCTGATATCGCTCCGGGGCCAAGCTATCCGGGGTGATTTCGTCCGGGCTCAGGCCCAGGACGTCGCCCATGATTTGGCTTACGGCCTGATAGATTTTACGCATGCGGGGCCTCCTTTTGAAGCAGGGGACTTTCATCCTCTCCGGTGAACAAGGCCAGACGGTGCAGGGCGCGGGTGCAGGCAACGTACAGAAGCTTCCTGTCCTCCTGCCGGCCGTAATGCGCCCTGTCGCAGTCCAATATCAGCGCGGCGTCGAATTCCAGGCCCTTGCACAGGGGCAGCGGCGCAAGGAACACGCTGCCCAGCCTCGCGCTGCGGCCCATCAGCTTCACGTTCCATTCCCTGGGCAGGCGCGCCTGCCACGCTTCCGCGTCCGAACGCGTTTTCGCGATCAGCGCGACGGATTCATAGCCTGCCGCCCGGCAGGCTTCTATTTCGTTGGTCAATTCGCTGAGCGGCAGAATCTTTGGCTCGCTTCCGCTCCGGTTCAGGCATTCGATGGCCTGGCCGGGCAGGAAGCGCAAGCTGAATTCCAAAATCTCCCGGGTGCAGCGGAAGGATTTGTTCAGCGTCAAAAGAACGGGGTTTTTGCGGCGAAGCGTGTCGCTGATGCAGGCATAGAGGCTTTCATCCGCCTTTTGCTCCAGCGATTGGTGGATATCGCCCACCACCGTGAAGCGCGCCTTGGGAAACAGCAGGTTCAGCACGGCGTAATCCATGGGCGTATAATCCTGCGCTTCGTCCACCACGACCTGCCGCTTATCCCCAAAGCCGTGGCCGAAGGTGAGGCGCAGCTTCAAATACGCGGCGGCGGCAGCGTCCTCGAGCGGAAGCGGCAGATAAGGATCGGGGCGCCGCGCTGTGAGCAGGCAAAGCTCCTCCCGGGAAAAAACGCCGCGGCCAAGCGTAAAAAGCACCTCCGGCCTTGCGAGCAATTCCCGGTACAGGGATAGCGCGTTTATCCGCGTCACCTTCTTTGCTTCCTTCGCCAATACGCCCGATTCCCAGATCGAAACGCCCCGCGCGTATTCCTCGCCATGGCCCAGGCGGAAGGCCAGCATGCGAAGCTCGTCAAGACGCGCCTTGCGCAGGGCGTGCACCCGCTCCCAGAGCGCGTCTTCCAATTGCCTTAGGCGCACGGCCAGGGGAAAGCGGCTTCCCGGATCCCTCGCCGTGCTGCGGATCTCCTCCCGGCTCATCACCACCCTGCCGCCATAGCTCAGATCCGCGCAGGGGAGATGCGCGGGCAGCCACGCCGCAAAGCGGTCCAATAAGCCCGAAAAGGCGGGGGAAGACAGCAGCGCGCGCCGCTTTTCCCTTTGCGCTTTCATGTTTTCAGGCAAGGCGCTCTCTTCCTCCCACCGGTCGAGCCGGGATTGAACGGGCGATTCCAACAATTCTTCCAGCATCTGCTCCATCGTGATGGTGTCCACCCGGCTTTCGCCGAGCTCCGGCAGCACGCTGGAGATATATTTTTCAAACACGGTGTTGGGCGACAGGATCAGGATATGGTGCGCTTTCAGGGGAGATTTGAGCCCCTCGTACATCAAATATGCCACCCGATGCATGGCGATGGAGGTTTTGCCGCTGCCGGCCGCGCCCTGCACCATCAGCAGATCGTGGTTTTCATCGCGGATCGCGGCATCCTGGTCCCGCTGGATGGTTTCCACGATGGCTTTCATCTGGCTGGACGCGTTCTGGGCCAGGAGCCTTCGCAGGAAGGAATCCTGGATCACGGTATCGGCGTCGAAAAAGCCGATCAGCCGGCCGGAGGCAATTTCAAACTGCCGTTTGAGCGTGAGCGCACAGTCGATCCGCCCGGCGGGGGCCTGGTAATACGCTTTTCCCGTCCCAAACCGGTAAAACACGCTGGCAAGCGGTGCGCGCCAATCGTAGATCAGCAGGTTTTCTTTTTCATCGTCCCAGAGCGAGCGGCGGCCGATATAGATCATTTCCGTATCGTCTTCGTCAAACGTCAGATCGATCCGGGCGAAATAGGGCGTGCTTTGGGCCTTTTGCAGGGACGAGATCCTTTGCAGCGTGGATTCATGATCCTTTTCTTCCTCCGCCGCGTTCTGGAATTCCTGGCTCAGGTGCACCAGGTCTTCAAACCGGTGCGCGGCCCACAGGTTTTTGAGCATCGGCTCGCTGCGCTCGGTAAATTCGTCCCGGCGGGTGTCCTGAAGCCCCCGGAGCTGCGCTTCGCTTTCCTGCTTCGCCGCTTCAAGGCGTTTGGCAATCAAGGCCATGATCGCGTCAAAATGCTGTCTTTCCTCCAATTGAATAAGCGTTTCCTTTTCTTCCACGCGCCGCGCCTCCCCGACGTTTTTTCCTCCCCAAGCGTACACCGGTGCGTGCCGAAAAAACAAGTCTTGTATTTTTTTGCGTAAGCTGTTATAATAAATATGCAGAAACGAGAGGAATACGATGCAAGTTTTCTGCGCAACACAGAACGTGGGGGAAACCGCTCTTTCCTGAGCGTGATTTCCCCCGCATTTTTTGTTTGTTATTCTTGCTGTGTCAGCCAGGCCCTTCCGGCCTGTACGGCGGAAAGCACCCTTTCCGGCGCGGGCCCGCCTGTCAGCTTCCGCGCCGCGACGCAGGCCGCAAGCGAAATGGTGCCGTACACGTCTTCCTCAAAGGCCGGGCAGAACGAGCGCATTTCGTCCAGCGTCAGATCGTCCAGCGCGCAGCCTTTCTCCAGGCAATGCGCCACCATCCGGCCGGATACGGCGTGCGCGTCCCGGAAGGGCACGCCTTTTTTGACCAGGTAATCGGCCAGATCGGTCGCGTTGGCAAAGCCCGCGTTCGCGCTGCGCTGCATGTTCCCGACGCGGAAGGAGGCGGTCTTGAGCATTTCGGTGAACACGTGCAGGCATTTGAGGTAGGTGTCCCGCGCGTCGAAATAGTTTTCCTTGTCCTCCTGCATATCCTTGTTATAGGCGAGGGGCAGGCCCTTCATGACGGTCAGCAGCGCGGTCAGATCGCCGTAGACGCGGCCTGTCTTGCCGCGGATCAGCTCGGCAACGTCCGGGTTTTTCTTTTGCGGCATCATGGAGGAGCCCGTCGCGAATCCGTCGTCCAGCGTCAGAAAGGCGAATTCCAGGCTGCTCCACAGCACCATTTCTTCGCAAAAGCGGCTCAAATGCATCATGCCGATGGACGCGGCGGCCAGATAATCCAGCAGGAAATCCCGGTCGCTCACGCCGTCCAGGCTGTTGAGGCTGACGGCCGCAAAGCCGAGCTCCGCCGCGGCGTATTCCCGGTCGAGCGGATAGGTGGTCCCGGCCAGCGCGCCGCTGCCCAGGGGGCAAACATCCGCCGCTTCCCTGCACCGCCGCACGCGGAGCATGTCCCGCTTGAACATCTCAAAGTACGCCATCAGATGGTGCCCCAGGGTGACGGGCTGGGCGCGCTGCAAATGCGTATAGCCGGGCATCACGTCGGAAGCGTGCTTTTCGGCGAGGAAAAGCAGCGTTTCTTCAAGCTCCCGAAGCAGGGCCAGGGTATCGTCGCAGGTATCCTTGGCGTAGAGGTGCATGTCCGTCGCCACCTGATCGTTGCGGCTGCGGCCGGTGTGCAGCCGTTTGCCCGCGTCGCCGATGCGCTCGGTCAAAAGCTGTTCGACCAGCATGTGGATATCTTCGCTTTCGGGCGGGAAATCGATTTTGCCCGCCTTCATATCCTCCAAAATGCCCTGCAAGCCCGCCTGGATGGCTTCTTCATCCGCGGCGGCCAAAATTCCCTGCCTGCGCAGCATTTTGGCGTGGGCCATGCTGCCCCGGATATCCTGAGGATACAGGCGCTTATCAAAGGAAATGGAGGAATGAAAATCATCCACCATCTGGTTCGTTTCTTTCCGGAACCGGCCGCCCCACAGCTTCATGCTTTGCTTCCTCCGTTTTTCTTTCTTGATACGATCATCAAATGCTCCGTATGGGTCAGGTATTCTTCCCTTTCGCAGAACCTGAGCGCGTAATCATACCAGGCCAGCCTGATTTTTTTCGGGCATTGGCTCAGCGCCAGCCTGTACGGCGGAAGGATGCTTTCCTGCCCGAACACGGTTTCCGTTTTCAATTCGGGAAAAGCGGCAAGCAATGCTTTCGCTTCCCGCACCGTGGTCATGTACGCGTAGGTGAACGCCTTAAAGGACGCGCTCTGGCCCCTGGCGGCGATGTCGAACAGTTCCTGTTCGTTTGGCCAGAGGATCGCTTCCTGCAGTTCGCGCAGCCCGTAAATCACGCCGCCGAACATGAGGATGAAGCTGCTGAAAAGAAGGCCGTCCCCTTTCAGCACGCGCACGGCTTCCCGGATGGCCTGCATGCGGCTTTCTTCCTGCAAAAGATGATAGAGCGGGCCCATCAGGAAAACGGCGTCGAAGCTTTCGTCGGGAAAAAGGGAAAGGTCCAGCGCGTTCCCCTGTACGGCGGTGATTTGGACCTTGTACTGCCGCGCTTTCTTTTTCGCGAAGCGGACGTTTTCCTCGCTCAGGTCAAGCAGCGAAACATGATGCCCCTGCTTCGCGCAATGGATGGCGTAATGGCCGGGGCCGCCGCCGATATCCAGGATCGCGCTGCCCGGCTTCAAATACCGGTCCATCATATGGGTGGTAATATATTTTTCGTAAGGATGGTTTTTTTGCAGCCGGTCCCATTCCTTCTGCGGAACGGCGTTGTAGTGCTCCCGGATCAGATCGATCTGTTCAGGCATCTTTATAGCCTCCTTCGCTCATTCGGTACCGGCCGAAATACCAGCCGGCGGCGCTGTTCTTTTTCACGCAGCAGCCGTAATCCAGCCGCAGGATCAGCTGCAGCTGATCGCCGGGTTCCACGGGCAGGACGTAATTGGTCGTGTCCGAACAGCTGAGCACGCCGTTGTGGTCGAAAATGTACTCCGTCGGCACGATCATTTCCCGGCCATGATACAGGATATGGGAGATTTCGCCCTCGCTTTTTACGAGCTCGATCGCGTGATCGTTCCAGGGGATATAGATGGCCTCGTCTTCCGGGCTTGGATCCTGATGGTCCAGCGCGGTGATGAGGGGCAGATGATCCCAGGTATAGAGGGTAAAATCGTCGCTTTGCCAGGAAGGCAGGGAAAGCATGTTCAATTGCCCTTCGTGCTTCACCCCGCACGCGCCGTCCAGCAGCACGATCCTGCGCTCCCGGTCGATCATCGGCTCGTAGCGCGGGTAGGTTTTGCTGTACAGCACCGTTGGCCAGTGCCCGGCAACGACGTATTTATGGAAGCTCAGCCCGGCCTTGTAAAAATCGTCGAATTTCAGGATCGGGAACGCGTCCGTGCCCACCAGCTCATCCAGCCTTTCATGCGGGACGCCGCCGTGCACGAAGATATGGCGCTGTGTTTCCAGGATGGTCGGCAGATGGGAAATAAAATCCATTTCCTTGGCGAAATGCCGCTGAATGCGCGGGAAGATCGCGCAGATATCCGTTTCCCGCGTCAGCGGCTCGCCAAGCTCCGCGCAAAGCTCGTGCAGCAGGCTGTTGCCCCACCAGTATTGCGCGTTGAACGAATACTCCTTCATCTCGCGCCACATGGCCGGGTCGTCGCTTGACAGATATTCCCAGCGCCACAGATCCACGTTGCCCATGAGGGGATAGACCGTGTATTCGCGGCACAGCTCCATCACCAGGCGGACCGATTCGATGCTCTGGGGGCCTTTTTCCACCAGGTCGCCAACGATGATAAGGATATCGTCTTTGCAGAAGCTCGCTTTTTTCAGAATGGCTCTCAGCCCGTCTGCATGGCCGTGGATATCGCTGGTCATCAGAATGCGCCGGTCATCGGGCAGCTGGACGCGCTGGAGGGTAACAAGCATGCAAGGAAAACCGCCTTCCCGCTTGATAATCACAAGCAATACGGATGAATTATATCAAAAAAAGCCCTTCCAAACAAGGCCCAAGGAGGAAAAGACACGAAAATGCCATCTTTCTGCAGAAAAAAACGCCGAGACAGCGGCCTATGGCTGTTTCGGCGGTGATGCTGCAAAAGGGTCGTCATGCTTCGGGCGTGGGGGCGTCGGGGGCCTCCAGCGCTTGCTCGATGGCGGATAAGAGCGCGTCCCGGCCATCGCCGTTTTCGGAGGAATAACAGATGACCTGCCAGGGCTGCACCTGGAGGGCGCGGCAGATGGGGGCCAGGTTTTTCATGCGCGCGCCGCGGGAAATCTTATCCGCCTTGGTGGCGACCACCAGGAAAGGCAGGCCCCTTCCGCGCAGGAATGCGTTCATCTGCACGTCGTCCTGTGTGGGCTCGTGCCGGATATCCACCAGATGGAGGGTCAGGCGGAGCGCGTCGGCGTCCCGGAAATAGCCCTCCATCATTTCGCCCCATTTGACCTTTTCCTGCTTATCCACCTTGGCGAAGCCGTACCCCGGCAGATCCACCAGGTGAAAGGAATTGTTGAGCAGGAACAGGTTGATGAGCCGGGTCTTTCCGGGCGTCGCGCTGGTTTTGGCCAGGGCCTTCCTTCTGCACAGGCTGTTGATCAGGCTGGATTTGCCCACGTTGCTTTTGCCCGCCACCGCGATCTGGGGCAGGGCGGGGGATTGCGCCTGATAGGCGCGAAGGCTGGTAACGAATTCGGCGGATTTGATTTCCATATGTTTTCTGCTTTCGTTTTCTGTTTCTTTGGACGCTTTACTCGGGCAGCAGGGCGACGCGCAGCACGTCGTCGATGGTGTCGGTCAAAATGATTTCAAACTCCTTCAGTACGTGCTCGGGCACGTCCTCCAGATCTTTTTTGTTTTCCCGCGGGAGCAGGATGGTTTTGATGCCCGCGCGGTAGGCGGCCAGCAGCTTTTCCTTGACCCCGCCGATGGGCAGCACCCGGCCCCTGAGCGTGATCTCTCCGGTCATCGCCACGTCCTGGCGCACCATCCTTCCGGTCAGGGCGGAGACCAGCGCCGTCGCCATCGTGACGCCCGCGGAGGGGCCGTCCTTGGGCACCGCGCCTTCGGGCACGTGGATATGGATATCCAGGCTCTTGTGGAATTCGCTGTTCAGGCTGAATTCGTCCGCGTGCGCCCGCACCCAGGAGAGGGCCGCATGGGCGGATTCCTTCATCACGTCGCCCAATTGCCCGGTCAATTGCACCTGGCCTGTGCCCTGCATTGTGGCGCATTCCACGGCCAGGGTTTCGCCGCCGACTGCCGTATAGGCCAGGCCGTTCACAACGCCCACACGGGGCGCTTTTTCCGGGGATTCGCGCAGGAAGCGCGGCGCGCCCAGGTACTTTTCCACAACCTGCGGCGTGACGCTCACGGTTCCCACGCTCTTTTCCAGCATGTCCACCGCGGCCTTGCGCACGATCCGCGCCAAGGTGCGGTCGAGCGTGCGGACGCCCGCTTCCCGGGTGTAGCCTTCGATCAGCTTTTTCATCGCCGCGTCGGACATGCGCACGGATTTTGGCGGCAGGCCATGCTCGCGGGTCTCCTTGGGCAAAAGGTGCTTTTTCGCGATGTGCAGCTTTTCTTCCTCGGTATAGCTCGGCACCTCGATGATCTCCATGCGGTCCAGAAGCGGGCCGGGGATGGTGTCCATGGTGTTGGCGGTGGTAATGAACATGACGCGTGAAAGATCGAAGGGCAGCTCCATATAATGATCGCGGAAGGCGAAATTCTGCTCTCCGTCCAATACCTCCAGCATGGCGGAGGCGGGATCGCCCCGAAAATCGTGGCTCATTTTGTCGATTTCGTCAAAGAGGAACACGGGGTTCATGGTGCCCGCCTGCTTCATGCCCGCGATGATGCGGCCGGGAATGGCCCCGACATACGTGCGGCGGTGGCCGCGGATCTCGGCTTCATCCCGCACGCCGCCCAGGCTCATTTGCACGAATTTGCGGCCCATGGCCTTGGCGATGCCCTTGACGATGCTGGTTTTGCCCACGCCCGGCGGGCCCACGAAACACAGGATCGGGCCTTTCATGGTGCCGTCCTGCGTATTCATTTCTTTCATGCGGCGTACGGCCAGATGCTCGATCACCCGCTCTTTCACTTTTTCCATGGCGTAGTGATCCTCGTCCAGCACCCTGCGCGCGCGCTTGAGATCGAGGTTGTCCGTGGTATAGACGCCCCAGGGCAGATCCAGGATCCATTCCACATAGGTGCGGCTGATGGCGATTTCCGGCGTGCCGGGGGCCATGCGGGACAGGCGGTCCAATTCCTTGTTAGCCTTTTCCCGGGCCTCGTCGTTCATGGGCGTGTCGGCCACCTTCTTGCGCAGGTCTTCCACATAGGTTTCGTCCTTGTCGCCCAGTTCTTCCTGGATGGCCTTGATCTGCTCGCGCAGATAATAATCCTTTTGGTTCTTGTCGATTTGCTTTTTCAGCCTGCTCTGCACCTGCTTTTCGATGCCCGCGAGCTCGGTTTCCCGGATCAGGATCTGGCACAGGGTTTCCAGGCGCTTTTCCACGTCGATCTTTTCCAGGATGGCCTGGCGGTCCTCCACCCGGGTCAGCACGTTCGCCGCGATGATATCCGCGAGCTGATCGGGCCGGTCCACTTCGCCTACGGAACGCAGCGTTTCCCCGGACACCCGCATGGAAGCGCGGGCGTATTCCTCAAACAGTTCATGGGTGGTGCGTACCATGGCTTCCATTTCGGGGCTTTGCTGCGCTTCCTGCTCCGGCACCGTCACTTCCGCGATCCAGTAAGGGTCTTCCTGGGTGATGGCGAGCAATTGCGCGCGTCGGACGCCCTCAACCAGGACGCGGATGGTATCGCCGGGCAGGTTCAGCACCTGCTTGATGAGCGCGATGGTGCCTACCTGGCAAAGATCGGTAAAGGCGGGCTCTTCCACCTCGCCGTCCTGCTGGGCGACCAGGAAAACCTGCTGATCCTCCATCATGGCCTGCTCCAGGGCCGCCACGCTCCGGGCGCGCCCTACGTCAAAATGCAGCACCATATGGGGAAATACCATCAGCCCACGCAAGGGGATCAAAGGAATATGCATCAAAGGGGCTTTTTTCTTTCTTGGCATATGAACTCCTGAGCACAGTTATTTACCGGAAATAACGCGTTCCCCGGTCTTTTCCAATTATACCTGATTGTGATTGAAAATGCAACCTTCCTATCCTTTTTGCATGCAAACCGGCGACGCGGAAAGCGATGCGGGAGCGGAGAGCGGGGCGTCCGCGTCCCGCTCGGCGGCGGACAAAGGAAGGAGCATCAGATCAAGCGCTTCCTCCAGGCTGTCGATCAAAATCACCTGAATGCCTGCGTCCCGAAAGCGCTCCATCGCGTTCTCCCGGGGAACCAGCACGCGGGACAGCCCCGCCCTTTTCGCGGCCTCCGCTTTCGCGGGCACGCCGCCGACGGGCAGCACCCTTCCCTGCACGCTGATTTCCCCGGTCATGGCGCTGGCGCCGTCCACGGGCCTGCCGGTCAGGACGCTGACGGCGGCGACCGCCATGGCGGCCCCGGCGGACGGCCCGTCCACCGGCATGCCGCCGGGGAAATTGATGTGCACATCGGTATGCGCGTTAAGATACCCCAGGCGGTGAAGCAGCGTCTGCACATTCCGGGCAGAAGAATGCGCCATGGATTTGCGGCGAAGGGTATGGCCGTTTTCGCCCAGTTCTTCTTCCTCCACAATGCCCGTCACGAGCACCCTGCCCTTGCCCTGCTCCGCTGCCGCCTCGATCTCCATGACCGCGCCCTGATGACTGCCGTGCACCGCCAGGCCGTGCACCGCGCCGATCCGGTTCTCCAGCGCCGCCCGCTCGCCCGGCCGCTTTGCGCAATGCCCGGATTCGATCACCCATTCCATATCCGTTAGGCGGATATCGCTGCGGCCCTCGAGCTGCGCGACGCCGGAGGCCATTTGGACCATGTTGACCGCGTCCCGGCCGCACAGCGCGTATTGCCCCGCGAGGGCCGCGGTTTCCTTCCGCATGGAAAAGCCGGCGCGTTCCGCCGCTTCCTGGGCAATGCGGGCCACTTCCTCTGAATCCAGCGCGCGGAAAAAGATTTCCATGCAGCGGGATCGCAGGGCGGGGGAGATTTCCTCGGGGCTTCGGGTGGTGGCGCCGATCAGGCGGAAATCCGCGGGCAGGCCGTTTTTGAATATTTCGTGCACATAGCGCGGCGTGCCCGGATCGTCCGGATGATAATAGGCCGATTCAAAGCGGACCTTTCGATCTTCCAGCACCTTCAAAAGCTTGTTCATCTGGATCGGGTGCATTTCGCCGATCTCGTCCAGGAACAGCACGCCCCCGTGCGCCCGCGAGACGGCGCCGGGCTTGGGCTGCGGGATGCCCTGCACGCCCAGAGGGCCTGCGCCCTGATAAATGGGATCGTGCACGCTGCCGATCAACGGATCGGCGATGGCGCGCTCGTCAAAGCGCACGCAGGTGGCGTCCATTTCGATGAAAGGCGCGTTCTGCGCAAACGGCGTGCCTTCGCTTTTCTTGGCCGCCTCCAGGGCGAGCCTTGCCGCGCAGGTTTTGCCCACGCCGGGAGGCCCGTAGATCAGCACGTGCTGGGGATTTTTCCCGCACAGGATCGCCATCAGGGAGCGGATGCCTTCCTCCTGGCCGATGATATCCGAAAACTGTTTGGGGCGCACGTGCTCGCTGAGCGGCTCGGTCAGCGAAATCGAACGCATCCTGCGCAGGTTTTCCATTTCCTTCGCGCATTCCCGCCTGCCCTGCGGCGCGGTGCGGCGCAGATTCTTCAGCTGCGTATAAAAATAGACGCCCATGATGACCGTTACGGTCAATTGGATCAGAAGCAGGATCCAGCTCAAAAAAAATCCCCCCTTTTTCCTGCCGTTAGCATGGCTCGAAACCGAAAAAACCATGCGGAAGAAAAAGGAGGGTTTTGAGCGATTGCGCGATCAGTCGTAGATTTTGCGGCCCCGCTGATCGGGCGCGCCGCTGAAGCGGTGGAAGAAGGTGTTGATGATGTCGCGCCATTCGCGGGCGTTACGCAGCTGCAGCTGCATGCGGCTTTGCGCTTCGGCGCGGTCGGGCTCGGGAAGACCAATTAGGCCGTTCAGCGTTTCGGCCATTTGCTCCGCCTGCGCGCAGCCTTCAAAATGGTCGTCATAGATGCGCTGGATCAGGGTGCGCCCGTCGCGCATCCGATGCCCGTAGGGCAGGCGGTGGAAGAACAAAAGCAGATTATCCGGGCACGTATCGGGGGATTCGTAGAGCGCCCTCCATTGGGGCGGATACTGGGTCACGTAGCCCGTGCCCTTTTCCGTCCGGTCGATGCCCACGGCGTTCCGATCGGCCCGGTTATAGGTGCCCCAGGCCTGGAATTCGTAGCCGTAGGGGCTGGGGCCGTAATGCTGGTTGGGAGAGACCATCCAGCACAAGCCCAGGGGAGCGGTATATTTTTCATAGATTTCGCGGCTGGAAAGCAGGAGGGAGACCAGCGCTTGCTCCTGCTCGGCGGGCAGGGCGTAGGTGAGGCGCGCCCATGTCCTGACGACCTGGCCGGGATCGCTGTCCGGGTCCCAGGAAAAAGCGCCGTAAGCGTACAGGTTCAGCGCGGCGAAGGGATGCCCCGTCCAGTTATCGTCCCTGCCCAGGTTGCTCACCGCGGCGACGGCCTTGACCTGCGCTTTGCCCATCTGGTCAAAGATTTCGCGCATCAGGCCCGGCATGGCGTAGAGGTCGATCTGGTGGCCCGTATACTCCTGGGCAAGCTGGATCTCGAGGGCTTTGACGGTTTGCGGCATGGCGTAAAGCAAGGGAGAAACGGGCTCCCGCACCTGGAAATCGTAAGGCCCGTGCTTGATCTGCAAAATCACGTTCTTGTCAAACTGACCATCCAGCGGGGCGTAGAGATCGTATGCCGCGCGGGGCCGGTCCGTCTTCTGGTCGCGCCAGTCCTGCATGCAGTTATACACGAACGCGCGCCAGACCAGACGCCCGCCGAAGGGCCTAAGGGCCCGGGCAAGCATGTTTGCGCCTTGCGCGTGCGTGCGGCCGTAGGTATTGGGGCCGGGGCGATGCTCGCTGTCCGCCTTGACCAGGAAGCCGGCCAGATCGGGGATCGCCGCATAGACGCCGCGCGCGCGCTCCGTCCACCAGGCTTGCACCCGCGCGTCCAGGGGATCGGCGGTATCCAGCCCGTCCTGCATGGGCAGGGAAAAATCGATGCTCAGCATGAGCTTTACGCCAAACGGACGAAGCAGCGCGGCAAAGCGGCTGACCTCGGGGAGCAGATCGGTCAAAAGCAGCTGGGCGGGCTGATGGACGTTGACGTTGTTCAGGCACAGCACGTTGATCCCGACGCTGCCAAGCATCCTGCCAAGCTGGCGGATGCGCGCGGGGTCATACTGGAAACGGTCGGCTTCAAACCAGATCGAGCGGCCTGCGTACCCGCGCTCGATATCGCCGCTCATGTTATCCCAGCAATCCAGCATGCGAAGGCCGTAGAAGGGCCGCTGCACGCCCGTTGGGAGGGGAGAAGCGGAAAAATGGCGCAGGATCAGCTGATAAGCGCCGTACAGGATGCCCGTATCCCCGCCGAGCAGGAGATATCCGGAATCGGTCTTCCGAATCTCGTACCCTTCGCCAAGCGTACTGTCCGCTTTGAGCGTCACCCGGCCGGGCAGCTTCCCGCAATGGTCCAATTCAAACCGCGCCAATCGGAGGGGCGTATCGATCTCGGGCGGAACAGGCGCGCTTAAAGCCGTTAGCCAAGTCTTGCGATCTTCCCACGTGCTCATACTCGTTATCCCTTCTCTGTCCATGGAGGCCGCTTTCGTTTCGGGCGGATGGAAAACCGGGATCCGCCCGATCCCTTATGTCTCGATCTGCCAATATTTTACCATTTTCTATTATCCCAAGAAATATATATTTCGCAGTATTTTGTGCAAATCCTGCACAGATTTTCGCCAACTGATCCTTTGTCGAGCGCAGCCAAACGATCAAAAAACCGTGCAATATTGACAAAAACCGTGGTAAGTGGTACATTTTTAGTGAAGATTATTCAGGATATGGCGGCTGTATTTTGAGGGAAGCGGCGGACGCACAGATGAGCTTCTCGATCCACGCACGTATTCGGCTACGCAGAAAGAAACCCAAGAACGGACAAAGAAAACGAAGGGAGCAAGAAGCATGAAAAAAACCACGCTGCGCATCGTTTTAATGGCTTTGATCCTTGTGCTGACCTTTTCCCAGACGGCCCTTGCCGAGCCGTCGGACAGCCTCAAAGCCTTCTATGCCTGCCTGGTGGACGGTTGGACTTTTCTGAATGAAGAGGGCACCTCCGCCGCATACGGTGACGGGTTCCTGCAAGCGAAGCTGGAGGATAATGCCATTACCATTACCCAGACGTACGATGAAGAGAAACCCCTGACCTGGACCTTCGTTCAGGAAGGGGACTGGCTGACCGCCCCCCTGGGGCCGGATGAAGCCGAAGGCCGCAGCACGGCCTATTTGCTGCTGAACGACGCGATTTCCGCCCAGGGCGTAAACGTCGATTTGTTTCTTGGCTACATTAACGCCCTGAAGGAATTGCAGAGCAAATACCTGACCTATGACGAGAGCGACGGAGAAAAGAAGGTGAGCGTCAATATCGCCGGACCTTACGAATACGATCTGGACGCCATGGACGGCTTGGCAATCACTGAAGAATATCTGCTGGAGGAAGGCTGGAAGCCGCTGCTGGGAGAAGATTACGAAATGATCAGCCTCCCCTATGGCAAGGTCAATGTGTTCGGCGCCGCCACCAAAGACGGCATGTACGTTACCATCAGCGAATACGGCGGGCTGGACGACCTGGCCTTCCGGGCCATCGTCAGCTTCGTTTCGGTTTTGCAGCCCAAGGGCTGGGAGAATTTTATCGCCGAATATACGGAACTGAAGGACGCGGAGGGGGCTGATTTCATCGCCCAAGTGAACCTGGACGAAGCCGGCATGGAAGATACGTGGATGAAGTATCAGGAAGGCTACGGCTTTGCCAACTTCATCATCGGCGACAACCTCCTGGAAGAAGACGAAGACGAGACAAACGAAAATCCCCTGTTCGCGACGATCGGCGACGCCAAGGAAGCGGGCGGCGAAAACGTACTGATGGGAGGCACGGGAGACCGTTTTGCCGTGGTGCTGGAGAAAGACGGAAAATATCTCCGGGCCGTTGCCGAGCTGGACGAGGAAGCCATGCGGCTGAGCGACGCCATTTTAGAGGCGGAGGATCTGGAAGCGACCTTCCAGGCGTATGACGACTATATCCTGACGCTGCCTGTTTCCTATGTTGAAGAATTTACCGTGCAGCCCAAGGATCAGGCCGAGTTAAAAGCCTGGATCGGAAAGACCGTTGGAGATTTGGAAGCGGACGGATATGAATACATGTCTTCCGGAACGCAAGGCGATGAAAACCGGATCGTCTTTGGAATGGCCAGCGGGATTTATCAGTATGAATTCCTGGTCGATGCGGATTTCGCGGCTTATGAGACGGCGCAGGAAACCGACGACTATGGCGATCTGGTGATTACGGACGCCTGGTTCGCCGGCGCGTCGATCAATGCGGTGGAGCTGCGGTTCCATGCGGACGGAACGGTTGAGGAACCGGAAGACCCCTTCGCGTTTTTCAACGAAATCTATGCCGCTTACCAGGAGGCGCTTGAAGCTGCCGGAGAAAACGGCGAAGTGGATTATGACGGCCTGGCCGAAGCATTGAAGGAAAAGTACCCTGACCGTGCGGAAGAGATTGATTCGACGCTGATGATGTATAAGCTTTTTGGCATCATAGACACAATAGAAACGCCCTGAAGATTTACGCAGGAGAGCGCGGCTGCATGGAGGATTGTGCGAAATGAAAAGGATCATCTGTCTTTTTCTTTTGATTTGCTGCATATTCATATCGGCCTATGGCGAGACGCTTCCGCAGGTGCTGCTTGTCAACGCGGATCACCCGCTGCCGGAGGATTACGCGCCCGGGGAACTGGTCAATTTGTATGAGCAGAAGCGCCACTTTCTTTTGGCAAACAGCTCCATCGAATTGGAACGGGCGGCCTTTGAGGCAGCCAACCGCATGTTCAAGCTGGCGGAAGATGAGGACATGAACGGCTTCATCCTGACCAGCGGGTACAGAAGCCGGGAGCGTCAGGCAGAGCTGTATGCGGAAAACCCGGATACGGCGCAGGCGCCGGGCTGCAGCGAGCATGAAACGGGCCTGGCCTTCGATGTGACCACCCGCTACGATTACGGCACGTTTGAGGACACGCCGCAGTTTGAGTGGCTGATGGAGCACTGCTGGGAATTCGGCTTTATTCTGCGCTACCCCGAAGGAAAAGAGGAGATCACCGGCATTCCCTACGAATCCTGGCACTACCGGTATGTGGGCGAGGACGCGGCAAAGATCATCCATGAAAACGGATGGACGCTGGAAGAATACTGCGAGGCGATGGAACGCTGAACCGCCGTCCCGAAAAACCTTATCGGCGCGGGCGCATCCTGGCTTGCGAAAAAACAAACGGAAAGGTCGGGCCCTATGGAATATAAGAAGTTTGGAGATACCTATCTGGTGCGGATCGATCTGCATGAGGAGATCATGCAGGCGCTTCAATGCTTTTGCGGGAAAGAGCATATTGGCCTGGCGCGGGTGGAAGCCATCGGCGCGGCGGACCATGCCGTGCTCGGCGTATATGATCTAAAGAAAAAGGAATATTATCCGGAAGAAATCCATGCGTTTATGGAGATCATCAGCCTGAACGGAAACATCACCGCGATGGACGGAAAACCGTATATTCATCTTCACGCGGCGCTGGCGGATCAGCAGCATGTGATCCATGGCGGCCATGTGCTGGAGATGCGGGTCGGGGCGACCTGCGAAATGTTCGTGACCGTTTTGGACGGAAAAGTGGAGCGGCGGAAAGACGAAGAACTGGGCATCAATCTATGGACATTTTGATATCCGGCGGTTTAGATTTCACTGATGACCACTTATTCTGTTTATCAATGAAAGAAGGCAAAAACATGAAGGGAACCGTCCTGCGCATTGCCCTGCTGGCCCTTGCCCTGCTGCTGGCCTTCTGCCAGACCGCCGCGGCCGAACCCACGGATAACCTCAAAGATGAAAGACGCACAGGAGGCCAATTACACAGCCCAAGTGAACCTGGAAGGGGCGGCCTTGCTGGAAGCAGACAGCCACCCGGAGGAAGGTTACAGCTACGCTTTCTTTACCGTCGGGCCGACCGGCGTTCAATAAAGGATACACGAAGCGAAAACAGTTTTCCCCGCAACCGCCGATGTTTCGCGCTTTAAGGAGGGATGAAGCTTGAGCGCGTCCAACTCATTATTTCAAAAAAAGCTTTCTCCGCTGAACGCGTGGGCGTTCTCTTTCGCCTGCATGATCGGCTGGGGGGCGTTCGTCATGCCCGGCACCACGTTTTTGCCGCAGGCGGGCGTTACGTGCTCGCTGATTGCCTTTGGGGCGGCCACCGTGGCCATGTGCGTTGTGGCGCTCAATTATTATTATCTGGTCAGGCTGCATCCGCAGGTGGGCGGCCTGTATCCGATGGTCAAGATGTCCTTTCAACAGTACGTGGCGTTTGCCGCCAGCTGGGCGATGGGGCTTGCGCATCTGTGCTGCGTATCGCTGAACGCCCGGGCCATGGCGCGGCTGATGCGCGCCGCGCTGGAGGCGGTATTCGATCTCCATTTTCATATGTTCTTCCTTGGCACCGGGATCCCGCTGCTGGAGGCGGCTATCGTCATTGCAGCCATCATCGTGTTTGCCGTTTTCAACGCGCGCGGCATCCGGCAGACCGCCATGATCCAGACGATCGGGGCGATCGTTCTGCTCGTCGGGGTTGTCATCATGCTTTTATTCACCGCGATCAATATTGACCCCGACGTTGAGATCATGGAGCCGCTTCAGGCGCCCGGCGTAAGCCCGGCCTACGGCTTTATGACCGTATTCGTGCTGACGCCCTTGGTTTACGTTGGGTTTGACTCGCTGTGCAGCGTATCGGAGGAACTGAATTTTCCTTTGAAGCGCTTAGGCAGGATCCTGATCATTTCCGTGCTGTGCGGCACGTTCGTTTATGTTGCGAACATCTTTACCACCCTGTTTGGCGTAACGGAGGAATACGGCTCCTGGCCGAATTATCTGCAAGCCTTGAAGGGCCTTCCGGGCTTTAAGATGTATCCGGTGCGCATGTCCGCCAAGAACGCGATGGGCACGCTGGGCTCGGCGATTTTCCTGATTTCCTGCTTCAGCGCCACGATCACGAGCCTGGTCGGCTTTTTCACGTCCATCAGCCGCATGATCTACCGCATGGCGCAGGACGGCGCGCTGCCTCAAAAGCTGGCGAAGGTGGATCCCAAGCGCGGCACGCCGGTCAATGCCGTGCGCACGGTGGCCGTACTCGCGTTTCTTTTGTATATGGCCTTGAACGCCTATAATTCCATTGAAGAGCTTTCGGCCGTTGCGACGGCGCTGGGCTTTGGCCTGTGCTCCCTCACGGCGCTGCGCGAGGCGGCGCAGCTGCGGGATCGGCGGCACATCCTGCTGGGCGCCGCGGGCGTGCTGGTTTGCCTGTTCTTCCTGTTTTTCCTGTTGATACCGATCCGTGGACTGAGCGATTCGATCAGCCAGCAGGGCACCTTCTTCATCGCGGTCTGGGTTTTTCTGGGCATTGCCGTTTATGCCTTTTCCAAACGGCAAAAGATCGACTTATGACCCGAAGTTGAAGGCATTTATGAATGAAATGAATGAAAACGAGGCGGGATTATGCACAGAAGAGGTTCAGACAGCGCGCTCAGGCACCTGGATTTCCTGGTATGCGATATCCTGGTGATGCAGTTTTCTTTCATCCTGATGTATTGGATCACGCGGCACGCGGGGCTGATCTATCTGGACCCCGCGTTTCGGGTGCAGCCGATCATTTTTTTCAGCGCGCAGATGGCGCTTGGCATGTTTTCGGATGTGTACGACCATGTGTTTACCCGGAACACCTACAAAGAGTTTGGGAGCCTGCTGCTGAGCATGTTTGAAATCTGGCTGCTGGGCGGCGTGTTCATCTTCCTGGCCGGCATTCAGGTGAGAGTGACCCATTTGCTCGGCGCGTCGTTCATCTATTTTGACCTTGCGTTTTTCCTGCGCCAGTGGAACAAGCGCCGCCATTTGCGTAAGGGCCTGCCCAAGCGCCGCATCGCCATCGTGGCGCGCTCCGGAAACATCTCCACCATCATCCGCCGGATCTCCGAGAACAAAACCACCGCGGATTACGAGGCGGCGGGCGTGCTGCTCCTGGACCATTCCGATCCCGCCGCTTACGCGTATCTGGGCATTCCGGTGTTTGACGCGAGCAGTCTTTCCGTGCTGGACGAAATCGCGCACTGGTGGATCGACGATGTGTTTTTGCTGCTGGAAAAAAACGACGTATACCCCAAGCAGCTGATGGAGCGCTTCCTGCTCATGGGCATCACCATCCATACCAGCCTTTCCGTGCTGGATGAATTCGCGTTTTCCAAAACGGACGTGCGCGAGCTGGGCAGCTATCAGGTATTGAGCAATTCCATCAATTTCGTTTCCGACCGCTCCGCCCTCGTCAAGCGGGCGGCGGACATCATCGGCGGCTTTTTCGGCACGCTGGCGACGGGGCTTTTGTTCCTCTTCATCGCGCCGGCGATCTATATCAAATCGCCGGGCCCCATCTTCTTTTCCCAGCAGCGCATCGGGCAGAACGGCCGCGTGTTCCGCATCTATAAATTCCGCAGCATGTACATGGACGCTGAAAAGCGCAAGGCGGAGCTGATGGAAAAGAACAAGCTGCAAAACGATCTTATGTTCAAAATGGACGACGACCCCCGCATCATCGGCAGCGAAAAGAAGGGAAAAGACGGAAAGCCCAAGGGCATCGGCAACTTTATCCGCAATACCAGCCTGGACGAATTCCCGCAGTTCTTTAACGTGCTCAAGGGCGATATGAGCCTGGTCGGCACCCGGCCGCCCACCCTGGACGAATGGAAAAATTACGACCCGCGCCATCGCGTGCGCATGAGCGCGAAGCCCGGCATCACCGGCATGTGGCAGGTCTGCGGCCGCAGCGAGATCACGGATTTTGAGCAGGTGGTCGATCTGGACAGGCGGTACCTGGAAAACTGGTCGCTGGCGCTGGATATCAAGATCCTGGTCAAAACGATCAAGGTCGTGCTCAAGCATGAAGGAGCAAGCTGATTCAATACGGGAGGATGAACGCAATGAAGAAACGGACGACGGCCCTGCTCATGTGTTTTGCGCTGTTTTTTGGCCTGCTTGGCTGTTCCCAGGCGGAGGAAGCCTCTTCGCAGGGCGAGGACATCACGTCAAAATGCAAAATCAGGGTATCCCATTACAGCAGTCTGATCGAAGATATGCTGGATAACAAAAACATGACCATGTGGTTCCAGAAGGAAGCGAACGCCTTCGTGGAGGTCACCGCGCCGGAAGACAGCCCCGCGGGCGGCATTTACCTGCGCTGGGGCCTGGCTCCTGTGGATCTGGTGATCGAAGAAGCGGGCGAAGAAAAGAACGAATGGATCGAGGTCATGAAGGTCCCCAAGGGCTATTACAACCAATATATCGCGTTCCCGGCCCCGCTTGCGCATTTCCGCTTCCGCCCGCAGGAAAAGCAGATCCCCTTCGGATTGGCAAAAATGCAGGTTCTCTCCCCGGGCGAAGCGCCGTCTTCCATCCAGGTCTGGCAGCCTTTTGAAGGCAAGGCGGACCTGATGGTGCTGGTGGCGCACCCGGACGATGAATACCTGTATATGGGCGGGGTGATCCCCTACTATTGCAGCGAACGCGGAAAAAAGGTGATCGTGGTCTATATCGCCAAAATGAACGCCTTCCGCCTGGTGGAAGCGCTGGACGGGCTGTGGCACTGCGGCGTGCGGAATTATCCGCAGATGCCCAACCAGAAATTCAAGGATGAATGGAGCACGAGCCGCAAAAAAGTCCTGAATCTGTGGGGGCAGGAGAACCTTTTGCAGTATGTGACCGAGATGATCCGCAAGTATCAGCCCGACGTGATCGTGACGCACGATGAAAAGGGCGAATATGGCCACGGCGCGCACCGGGCGTGCAGCTGGGCGGTGGAAGAATGCGTGGAAAAGGCGGCCGACCCGAGCGTTTACCCTGATTCCGCAAAGGAATACGGCGTCTGGCAGGTGAAAAAATGCTACATCCATCTGCTGCAGGGCGAGCTTGGCCAGATCGATTTTGACTGGCGGACGCCGCTGGACGCATTCGGGGGCAAGAACGCCTTTGAAATCTCCACCGAAGCCTTTAACCTGCACCGCAGCCAGGCCGCGTCAGGCAAATATGTGGTGCGGGATTCCGGCAAATACGATAATTCGCTTTTCGGCCTGTTCTATTCCGCCGTCGGCCCGGATACGGGGCTGAATGATATGTTTGAAAACCTGGAATAGCAATTCAATCGCAAATCAAAAAGCACTGCCGCCCCGGATGCGAGCCGGAACGGCAGTTTTTTCGTTATGGAAGCGTTATTGTTCCCGCATCTGAAAATCCCTGTCCTCATCGATCATCGCGAGCATGATTTCGGCAAAGCGGGGATCGAATTGGGTGCCGGAGCCCCGCTCGATTTCGCCGCGGATTTTTTCCTGCGGCAGGTTTTCGCGGTAGCTGCGGTGGCTGCTCATGGCGTCATACGCATCCGCCACGGCGATGATGCGCGCTTCCTCGGGGATGTTTTCGCCCGAAAGATTATCGGGATAGCCGCCGCCGCCGTAGCGCTCGTGATGCCATCTCGCGCCGATGGTGAGGGAGGGCATTTCGTTGATGGTCTGCAAAATCTGCGCGCCGGCGGAGGCATGGGTTTTGATTTGTTCATATTCCTGCTGGGTCAGCTTATCGGGTTTATTGATGATGGCATTCGGGATCCCGATCTTGCCGACGTCGTGGAGCAGAGCCATCATATACAGCTCATTCTGCCGCTTTTCGGAGTAACCGGCGCGCTTGGCGATCTCCCGGGCATAGGCGGCCACGCGGTCGGAATGGCCGTTGGTGTAGGTGTCCTTCGCGTCGATGGCTTTCGCGAGGGCGCTGACCACGTTCATGTACAGCTTTTGGTTTTCCTCCGTTTTCACCGCCACCTCGTAGGCCAGGTTGCGCTGCAAACGTACGCGGTCGATGGTATTGCGCACGCGCAGGGTCAGGATATCGGCGATGAAGGGCTTTTTGATGAAATCCTCCGCGCCGAGCTGCAGGCCGGTCTTTTCCGCCTCCTGCGTTTCATCTCCGGTCACAAAAATGACGGGGATGCTTTTATCTTTGCCGGTCACTTTTTTAAGCCTTGCCAGCGTTTCAAAGCCGTCCATTTCCGGCATCATGATGTCCAAGAGAATCAGGTCCGGCACGTTGCTCTTTACGAACTCGATCAGCTCGCTGCCCGAATGCAGGGCGGTCACGCGCATGCCCTGCTTGGACAGGATGCTCCGGACGAAAATCAGGGTGGAATTATCGTCGTCCACAACGGCCACCCAGTCTTCGCGTTTTTCCGTTTTTTTCTTTTCTTCGCCGATATCGTGCTCGGATGAGTGCACCTCGCCCGTTTCCCAGGTGATAACGGCGCGGTCGTGATAATCGCCGCTGTTCCAGCGCTGGATCAGGCGGTTGATGACCACGCCGATATCGGATTTATGGGTTTCCGGCAGCAGAAGGAAAATCTGGCTTTCGCTCACCTCCACCATCAGATCGCTGTTGCGCAGCGAAGCCTGGATGGTGAGCCTGAACTGCGTCATGATATCGTTACGCTCTTCCCTGCTCACGGTTTCCTCCGTGATGTGGGCGGTCAGCAGCACGCGGTATGCAACGCCGTGATAGCGTTCCATATAACGCACCATATAGCGGTAGATATTCGTGAACGCTTCTTTGCCCATCCACATGGCGTTGGAAGAGATGTTTCTTTCTTCGAGAATGCGCGTCACGACGTCCAGCGTCATTTCCTCGGAGGTGGTCTTTATGCTATTTTGGACGTTGCCGTATATGGCGCAGTTATGCTTGCCGTTCTGCTTGACGGTGCTGAGCGTCTGATCCGCAAAATGGAACAGTTTTTCATAATCCCGCCCGTTGGTGGGCACGGAGGCCGCGCCGATGGAAACGCCGGCGGGGAATTTGAGCTGTCCGCCAAAGAGGTTTTGCAGCATGAGCACATAATCGTCGTTGATGCGCTTGGTAAAGTGGTAAAGCTCTTTTTCCGTTTTCATGTTCTTGGCGAACACCAAAAACTCATCGCCGCCGATGCGGCCGCAAATATCGTCGGTGCGCATATTGCTTTTGAGCAGATCGGAAAACTGGATCAGGACGCGGTCGCCCATATCATGGCCATGCAGGTCGTTGATCAGCTTGAAGGAGTCCAGATCCAGCACGCAAAGAAAGCCGGTTTCGACGCGGCAGATTTCCCGGATCTTTTCTTCCATGGTGCTTTTGTTCAGGAACCCGGTCATGCTGTCGATGGTGGCTTCCCGTTCAAAGTACTGCAGCTTCTCCTGCGTACGCAGCGCGTTCTTTACGCGGGAGACCAGGATCTCCGGGATGAAGGGCTTGCGGATGTAGTCCATGGCGCCGAGCTGGAGGCTGCGGCTCTCCGCCTCCTGCTCTTGATCGGCAGAGAGGAAAATGACCGGGATCTCGGCTTTGCCCTCTATCAACTTGTTCAGCCTTGTTAAGGTTTCAAACCCGTCCATTTCCTGCATATAGATGTCCAGCAGGATCAAATTGGGGGCCGGGGAGAGGTTTTGCTGCAGAAAATCCAGCAGCGCTTTGCCGGATCGGAGCGCGGTCACCCGAATGCCGTTTTTGCTCAGCACGTGCCCCGCGACTTTTAAGTTCGTCGTATCGTCATCAACGATGATGACCCATTCCATTCCTACCACTCCTTCTTGCGTTTCGAGGAGCCTTTTGTATCATCCGATCGAATGCGGTACGCCAGTGAAAACGGGTTTTCCCGGTCCGGGAACGCATACAGGCCGTCTTGATCGCTTTCGCAAATCAGAAATTCATGGTCTATGCGGTATAAATAAATATGTATCATCAGCGATACAGGCAGCAGCTTCGCGGAATGCGTTTTCCATAATGATTATTCGGCCCGACGGAACGGGAATGCTCCGGAAAGAATGAGCCGTAGATTGATTATATCACAGGAATGCGATCATTTCCATCATAAATGTAAAAATTTTACCGTGCGCTTCCTTCATATTATACGTGTTCAAAACCGTCCTTGGCACTGTCCTCAACGGTTTTTTATGAATCGGCGGAAGCATAGAAAAGAGGACCGCCGCCATGGGCGATCCTCCGAGCTGTGATGATCTAAGCAATAATCAGCCTTACATGTCCATTCGGATGGCTTTGTGGCCGGTCAGTTCCTGGGTTTTTTCATCGGGCTGGCCCATGGCGGCATACAGGACGACCTTGCCTTCGCTGATCTTTTCGCCGTCATCGTTCACCACCATAAAGCTGTCCGCGGATACGGGGATGGAAACGTGCACGATCTTCCTTGCAGGCACAAACACGCGGGCAAAGGCCACCAGGCGGGGGTTCAGCGGCGCGTTTTCGCTGCCCTCATTCTGGCAGTAGACCTGCACCACGTCCTGGGTATCGCGGGCGCCGAGGTTTTCGACCTCCGCTTCCACATACACGGCGTTCTCTTCCTGGGCGATCTGGGCGCTCTTAACGTACACGTCGCCATAGGTGAGGCCGTAGCCGAAGGGATAAAGGGGCTTGCCGGGGAAGTAACGGTAGGTGCGCCCCTTCATGGCGTAGTCGGTGAAAGACGGCATTCCGTCCAGCTGTTCATTGTGGTAGAAGGTGACGGGCAGCTTGCCGGAAGGAGATACATGGCCCAGGATCAGATCGGCCACAGAGCGGCCGCCCTGCGCGCCTGAATACCAGCAAACCAGCACGGCGTCCGCCAGATCGCCCGCCTCTTTCAGGTCGATCGCGCTGCCCGCGGCCAGGCAGATGATCGTCGGCTTGCCGACCTTGAGCACCGCGTCCATCAGCCTGCGCTGGCTGGGCGGCAGAAGCAGGTTCAGTTTATCCGCGCTGCCGAAGGGATTGCCGGTGTCGCCCTGCTCGCCCTCGAGCGTCTCATCCAGGCCCACCACCAGCACCACCGCGTCGCTGTTTTCGGCGACGGTCAGCGCTTCGCTGAAACGGTCGTTCTCATACTGGGCAAGGTTGGTCATCTTGTCTTTGTACAGATGGCACCCTTCCGAGCAGAGCACCCGCGCCTTGCCCTTGAGCGCGTCCTGCAGGCCCGCCTGGATCGTGACATAGCGGGAGGAAGAGCCGTGATAATTGCCCACGAGGGAGGAGATGCTGTCCGCGTTGGGGCCGATCACGCCCAGGGTCTTGATCTTGTTTTCGTCCAGGGGCAGGATGCCGTTGTTCTTTACCAGTACGCAGCCTTCCAGCGCGGCCTGATCCGCTTTCTTCTGGTGATCCTCGCATTCGACCACGGTGTAGGGGATCTGGTCGTATTCGCTGCCTTCGCCCATGATGCCGAGCATATACCTGGTGGTGAACAGGCGGACCGCGCTTTCCCGCAGCTTCTTTTCATCCGCCGTGCCCGCCATCACCGCGGCGATCAGCTTTTCATAGACGCAGCCGCAGTTCAGGTCGCATCCGGCGTTGATCGCCATCGCGGCGGAATCCACGGGATTATCGGTGACGTGGTGGCCGCTGTGGAAATCGTTGATCGCCCAGCAGTCGGATACAAAATGCCCTTCAAAGCCCCATTCCCTGAGCAGGCCCATCAATTCCTTCGAGGCGCAGCAGGGCTCGCCGTTGGTGCGGTTATAAGCGCCCATCACGGCTTCCACGTGGGCTTCCTTCACCAGCTTTTCAAACGCGGCGACGTAGGTTTCCTTTAGATCCTTTTGGGTGCATACGGCGTTGAACTCATGGCGCAGGTCCTCGGGCCCGGAATGGACGGCGAAGTGCTTGGCGCAGGCGGCGGCCTTCATGGTTTCGCCTTTGCCCTGGAGGCCGCGCACGTACGCGCAGCCGATTTCGCCCGTCAGATACGGGTCTTCGCCAAAGGTCTCCTGGCCGCGGCCCCAGCGGGGAT
>JAFXZO010000056.1 GCA_017541205.1 Clostridia bacterium
ATCGCCCTCCCAGCTTTCGCTCAGCGCCTGCGCGGAGGCCAGCACCTGGGCCGCGGCTTCCCGGAAGTTCTCGGCGGCCTGCTGGATCTTGTTGGCCGCGTTCTGCATTTCAGATACCGTTACTTCAAACCTTGCCATAATCTCTTTTCCTCCTTAACTTCTGAAGCGTTTGCTTCGCGGTTCCTTTTGATGGCCCTATTATCGCACGGGCCGGCGGGAAATGCAACAGCTTGCGATGAACGGGCGGTTTTTTGGCGTGAATTGCATTTTGAAGGAAAAAAGGCAAGGAAAAACGCCGTCCTCCCGGGGAGCGGCGGCGTATCGGGGCATCCGCTGCGGCCAAAGCGAAAAGGATCAGGCCTCTTCCGGGGCTTTTTCTTCTTCCTCCCGGCACAGCACGGCGTCCGCGTAGAATTCGTTCATTTCCTCGACGGTGGGGAACAGGGCGATATACATCCTGTTGCCCATGGCGCCGGAAAGCGCGTCCGGTATCTGATCCATCATGCGGATCTGCGCGCGGTATTTTTCTTCCAATTGCTGATCGGAAAACGCAAAGGGCTTGCCGTCGCGGCGGCCGATGAAGGCGCAGTAGGCATGCGCGCCCTGCAGCTTGGTGGAGCGGTTGAAGGCGATCATATCCGCCCAGATCTTATACACATCCGTGCTGTTGGCATAGTTCATCATTTCCGGGCTGAAGCCGCCGCTTGGGCGCATGTTCACCTCCAGCGCCATCAAATCGCCCTTCTGGCCCATGAACTGATCCTTGGTCAGGCGGAAAAACTCAAAATGCACAAACCGGCTTTTGACCCCGAAGCTCCTGACCACGGCGCGGCCCGCGGCGCGCACGTCCGAGGCCAGGTTCTTAACGATATAGAAGATGCTGTTATCGTTGTTGTTCACGATCTCCATGATGGACATGGGGGTTACGTTTCCGGTTTCAAAGATGGGCGTGCCGCAGTCGTCGATGATGGCGTCGTAGGAGTTGACCTCGCCCGTAATATATTCCTCCATGATGAAGGGGATGCTCTGATCCTTTTCGTTGAGGAAATTCCACAATTCGCCGTCATCCTTGATTTTGTAGGTATGCGAAGCGCCCACGCCGTTATCGGGCTTCACGATCACGGGATAGCCCACCTCGCGGATGAACGCGCGGCAGTTATCAAAATTATCCACCAGATGGAACCGGGCGGTCGGGATGCCGGCGTTCTGGTAGTATTCCTTCATGCCGGATTTATAGCGGATATGGGTCAGGTCCTTCACGTGCCAGCCGGTGGGGATGTTAAAATCCGTGCGCAGCATGGCGTCCCTTTCCAGCCAGTATTCGTTGTTGCTTTCCAGCCAGTCGATGCGGCCGTATTTATGGATGAAGAAGGCCACCGCCCGGTACACCTCTTCATAGTGCTCCAGGCTGGTCACCTTATAATATTCGGCCAGGCTGTCCTTTAGATCCCACATGAGCTCGTCATAGGGCTGATCGCCGATGCCGAGCACCCTCAGGCCGTTGTTTTTCAGCTCTTTGCAGAACCGCCAATAGTTCGTTGGAAAATTGGGCGAAATAAAAACAAAATTCTTCATACGTTTTCCTCTTTCTTTTCCTGTCAGTCGAGCAGATGCGGCGCGTGGTAAGCGGCCTGCTTATACCACCAGTCCCAATCGTGCTTCACATCCCTGCCCCAGATATCCACCCACAGATTGATCCCCTTTTCGGCGCAGATATCGCGCAGGCGATAGGTGGTTTCCGGCTCCTCCCATTCGCCCTGGCCCACCACCACGATGCCGCGGTGCCGGTTATACTGTTCAATGTAGGGGTGATCCTTGGGCATGCCGGCAAGATAATCCACGGGGCTGTTCAGGTACACCTTTTCATCCATGTACCCGCCAAAGCCGTAGGAGGCGGTATAGATGCCGCTCAGGGCCAGCAGGCCGTCGAACAGGTCGGGCCGCCGGAAATAGAGGTTCGCCGCGTGGGTCGCGCCCAGGGAACAGCCGAAGGCGATCAGCCCCGGATAGCCCGTCCAGCCGTTGCGCGCGTTGGCAAGGCCGCGGACGAAGGGCGTCACCTCGTTAAAAATGTACTGCATCCATTGCTCATGCCGCCAGGAACGCCAGATGGGATCGCCGTCCTTGTTGCTCCAGGTTTCCCCGTCCAGCGTATCGATGGAGACGACGAACGCCTTGCCCGCGTCGATCCAGGGCCGCCATACTTCGTCCATCCTGAAATTTTCAAAATCGTAAAACCGGCCGTTCTGGCAAGGGATGAACAGCACCGGCCGCCCGGCGCGCCCGTACACCTTGATTTCCATATCCCGCTGCAGCGTCGGGCTGTATTCCTTGAAATACTGGGTTTCCATTCCTTTCACTCCCTGCTGTACAGCAGCACGCGCATGAAAAAGGGGATCTGCTCCTCCCAGCAGGCCTCGCAGTGATCGCCGTTTGGGACGAGGCGGCTGGTGACCCATACGCCTTTTTCCATGAGCGCGTCCGCCGTATCCATAAAGCAGCGCAGCATGCCCGCGTGGTTGCCCATTTCCCGGGTGCCGTAATCCATATACACCACCGTGCCCGGGGCATACGAAGCCTGTTTGAGGAGCGGCAGCATCTTCTCTTTCACCAGCCACACGGAGGGCGAAAGCGCCGCCGCGCGTGAAAACACGCTGCCATATCCGGCGATGGCGTACAGGCTCATCAGCCCGCCCATGCTGCTCCCCGCGATAAAGGTATGCTCCCGATCCGGCATCGTAGGATATTTTTCGTCGATCCGGGGTTTTAATACGCCCGTCAGCCAGTCCATGAATTTCCTGCCGCGGCCGATCACCCGGCCAAACATCTCATCCGCAAACGTGAAGGGCGAATATTCGCTGATCCGGCCGTGCGGCGGGCGATGGTTGCAGTCGACGGCCACCACGATCAGCTCCGTGCCCGTCCTGTCCAGGTATTCGCCCATGCCCCAGCTTTTGCCGTACGTGGCGTCCTGGTCATAAAACACGTTGTGCCCGTCGAACATGTACAGCACCGGGAACCGGGCCTGCGGATCCTGCCGCGCGGCGTCGGGCAGATACACATATACGCTGCGCGGCTGCCTGCCCGTGACGGGCGTTACGGGGATGCCCCACTTTTCAATCATGCTGATCCTTCTTTTATCCAAAAATGGCCGCAAGGTGCCATCTCATAGTTTAGCACGTCCGGCGGCGCGGCACAAGGGCAAAAGCGCCGCCGAATGCACTTTTCTCGTTCTTTTCTCTCGGCGCGGTCTGCTTTGGTTTTGCGAAACTTTTGCGCCTCCCCTTGGCAGAACAGGGAAAAAAAGCTATAATAAACAGGAAGATGAAAGGGGCGTGCGCTGCGTGACCGGATGGGAAAAAGCCATGCGCGAAGGGCTGGGCGAAGGGTTTTCCCCGGTGCCTGTGCAGGCGCTTGGGCAGGTGGATTCCACCAACCTGCGCCTCAAGGAATGGGCGCGGGCAGGAGAGATCCGGGCGCCGTACGTGCTCGCGGCGGACAGCCAGACCGCGGGCCGGGGAAGGCTTGGGCGCACGTTCGTCTCGCCTCCGGGCACGGGCCTTTACATGAGCGTGCTGCTTTGCCCGCCCGAAAGCACGGACCCCGGGCTCGTCACGATCCTGGCCGCCGTTTCGGTTTGCCGGGCGGTGGAGGAAGAAACCGGGCTGCGCCTTCAAATCAAGTGGGTGAACGACCTGTTTTTGCGCGGCAAAAAAGTGTGCGGCATCCTGGCGGAAAAGATCAGCGAGGGGATCGTGCTCGGCATCGGCGTGAACATCCTGACGCCGCCCGGCGGTTTCCCGGAGGCGGCGGGCAATGCCGGCGCGCTGGACAGACCGGTGGATCGCTTTCGCCTTTCGGGAGCGATCGCCCGAAAGGTGCTTCTTGGCGCAAAAAACCCCGGCGATCCGGCCGTCCTCGCCTATTACCGGGCGCGCATGTTCCTCCTGGGGCAGACGATTTCCTTTACGGAAGACGGCCTGCAAAAAAGCGCCCGGGTTACGGGCGTTTCGGACGACGGGGGCCTTGTGGTGGAGGGGACGGACGGGCAAAAGGTCCTGCGCACCGGCGAAGTTTCCATCGGGAGCCGTCAGGTTTCTTTTTCCCGCTTGGAATAAAGGCAGCCGCAGTAATCCTGGCGGTAAAGGCCGTATTCCTTGGATAACTGCAGCGAACGCAGGTACCCGTTCTTCTTTTTGAAATCGGCCGTGAGGTAATTCACCCCGTATTTTTCGCCGGCGGCGCGGCCGATGCGGTTCAAGTCCTCCGCGTTCTTATGCGGGCTGACGGAAAGCGTCGTGGTGAAGTAGGAAAAGCCGTGCCGCTTCGCCGTCCGCGCCGTTTCCCCAAGGCGCAGGGCAAAGCATTTCAGGCACCTTTCGCCGCCCTCGGGGCAATCCGCCATTTCTTCCGCGAAGGCGGAAAACGCGTCGTGATCGTACGCGCAGGGAAGGAGCGGGATATCCCCCGGCAGCAGCGACAGAAGCCGCGCCTGCTCGGAAAGCCTGTGGCGGTATTCCTCCTCCGGCTCGATGTTCGGGTTATAATAGAGCACCGTCACCTGAAAATGCTTGGTAAGCCGCTCCAGCACCGCGCTGGAGCACGGGCCGCAGCAGGAATGCAACAGCAGCGCGGGCCTTTCCCCGTTCAGCTTCCTGATTTCTTCTTCCATTTCCAACTGATAATTGCGCTTTCCCGCTTCTTTCATGGGGCGCCTCCCGGATGGTTTGATCCCCGCCTATTTCGACGCCCGCAGCCCCTTTTCCTGCCGATCCCGACCGCATGAAGCAAGGAGGAATGATCCATGCCCCGTCCAGACGACCGCAAACCCAATGAACTGCGCCCCTGCCGCATCCAGCCCGATTTCGTCGGCACCGCGGACGGCAGCTGCCTGATCGAAACCGGCGGAACGCGCGTGATCTGCACCGCCTCGGTGGAAGAGGGGGTTCCGCCCTTTCTCAAGGGCAAGGGCCTTGGCTGGCTGACCGCCGAATACGCCATGCTGCCCGCCTCCACGGGAAGACGGAAGCAAAGGGACGGCCTCAAAAAAGACGGCCGCGGCGTGGAAATCAGCCGCCTGATCGGCCGCGCCCTGCGCCAGGCTGTGGACCGGCGGTTCCTGGGCGAGCGCACGATCACCATCGACTGCGACGTGCTGGAGGCCGACGGCGGCACCCGCACCGCCTCCATCACGGGCGGGTTCGTGGCGCTGTGCTGCGCGGTGGATAAGCTCATCAAGAGCGGCAAAATCAAGGAATCCCCCATCGTGCACCAGATCGCGGCGGTGAGCGCGGGCATCGTCAGCGACGTGCCGTGCCTGGATCTGTGCTATCTGGAGGACAGCGCCGCGCAGACGGACATGAATTTCGTGATGGACGAAACCGGCGCGTTCATCGAACTGCAGGGCACGGGCGAGGGCCGGGCGTTCTCCCGCGCGGAGCTGAACCAGATCCTGGCCCTGGGCGAAAAGGGTATAGACGAATTGCACGCGCGCCAAAGAAAGGCCTTGGGCGAGCGCGCGGCGGTCATTGCCCCGCGAAGGACGCTCGTGATCGCCAGCAACAACGCGCACAAGATCCGGGAAATCTCCACCATGGTGGAGGACCGCATGCGCGTCGTTTCCATGGCCGAGGCCGGCTTTACGGGCGAGATCGACGAAAACGGCGAAACATTTGAGGAAAACGCAGCCATCAAGGCGCGCGCCGTCGCCAAAGCGACCGGCTACTGCGCCCTGGGCGACGACAGCGGCCTTTCCGTGGACGCCCTGGACGGCGCGCCCGGCGTGCATTCCGCCCGCTACTGCGGCCATCACGGCGACGACAAGGCGAACAACGATCTTTTGATCGCCAATATGGCCGACGTGGCCGCCGAGGACAGGACTGCGGAATTCGTGTGCGCGATGGCGCTTTCCCTGCCCAACGGCGAAGTAAAAACCGTGCGCGGCACCTGCCCGGGCGTCATCACGTTTGCGCCCCGCGGCAGCGGCGGCTTTGGGTACGATCCGTACTTTGAATATTTGAGCGGCGAAACCTTTGCCGAAATGGCGCAGGAGGAAAAGAACCAGATCAGCCACCGCGCGCACGCGATGCAGTTGATGCTGCCGTATCTGGAGGAATTATAAGAGGAGGCTGGAATGGATTACAGCCGAAAAATCGCCGAGCGGCAATGGAACCTTCCCGACAAAGGAGAGCTGGAAAGCCGCCGGGAAGCAACCTACATCGACGACATCATTCAAAAAGACCATCTGCAGCGAAAGCTAATGGAAAACCTGGACGGGATCGAGACGGTATTCGACGGCGGCGCGGGCAGCGGACGCTTTTCCATCCTGCTTGCCAAAATGGGCTGCCGCGTGACGCATTTTGATATCTCCCAGCCCATGATCGACAAGGCGCGGGAAACGGCGCGGCAAGAGGGGGTCCTGGACCGCATTGCGTTTGTAAAAGGCGCGCTGGAGGATTTGGGCGATTACGCGGACCGTTCCTTCGATCTGGTGATTTCCTTTGACGCGCCGATTTCCTACACCTATCCGAACCAGGAGCGCGTCATCGGCGAGCTGGTGCGCCTTGCCCGGAAGAAAATCATGTTCAGCGTTTCCAGCCGCCTGGGAACGCTGCCGTACCTGTGCAACCCCATCCAGAAAAACCAGTTCATCCTGGACGAGAAAACGGACGATCCCTTTGCGCGGTGGTGCGTGGAAAACCGGGAGAACATGGTAAACGGTTTCCGGTTCAACAAAGAAAAGGCCGAGCAGGTGCTCGCGGGGGGCCTGATGGGCGGGCAGGAGGAGATCGACGAGTATGAGCGGGGCGGCGCGCCGTGGTGCATCACATACACGTTTCTGCCGGACGAACTGGAAAAAATCTTACGGCAGCACGGGGTCAGAAACATCCGCCTGTCCGGCCCCGGCGCATACGGACGCACCGTGCCGCGGGAGATCCTGGTCAAGCTCATGAACGACCCGGAGCAAAAGAAAAGCTTTCTCGATTTCTGCTATCGGTTCGATTCCAATGCATATGTCTGCGGCATGGGGAAGGATAACCTGCTGGCCGTGGGCGAGATATAGAAAGCGGGTGAAAAATCTTTGCGCGTGATTGTCCTGAGCGATTCCCACGGCTTTACGGGGCGGCTGTCGTCCATCCTCACGGTGGCGGAGGACCAGGGGCCCATCGACGCCATCATCCACCTGGGCGACGGGTACTATGACTTGAGCGACCTGGGCGTGCCGCTGCCGCCGGTCTATCAGGTGGCCGGGAACTGCGATCATTTTGTGTCCGGCACGGTCGATTATGTGACGCTCTCCGGCGCGAAAATTCTTTTGACCCACGGCCATCGCCAGCACGTGAAGGACGGCTCGGACGACCTGCTCTCCCTGGCGATCGAAGAAAAATGCCACGCCGCCCTGTACGGGCATACGCATTGCCAGAAAATGGAATGGCGAAACGGCATCCTGATTTTGAACCCCGGCGCGGTAACGGACGGCAAATACGGCATCCTGAACATCAACCGCCTGGGCGGCATATTCCCGGTTTTATCCACGCTATAAACGATAGGAAAGGAAGTTATCCGCATGAATCTGAACCAGCATATCAAATTATCGCCCAAGGTGGAGGCGGCGCTCAGGGAAGGCCGCCCGGTGATCGCCCTGGAGAGCACCATCATTTCCCACGGAATGCCCTATCCGCAGAATGTGGAAACGGCCCTTCGGTGCGAGGCCGCGGCGCGGGAATGCGGCGCCGAGCCCGCGACCATCGCCGTGATCGGCGGCAAGCTCTGCGCGGGGCTGACCGAAGAAGAAATCGATTACCTGGGCCGCGAGGGCACGAAGGTGACCAAGGCCTCCCGGCGGGACCTGCCCATTCTGGTGGCGAAAAAGGCGGATGGGGCGACCACCGTCGCCGCGACCATGATTATCGCGGCGCTCGCCGGCATCAAGGTTTTCGCAACCGGCGGCATCGGCGGCGTGCACCGCGGCGCGGAAACCACCATGGATATTTCCGCGGACCTGGAAGAATTGGCCCATACCCCCGTTGCCGTCGTCTGCGCCGGGGCCAAGTCCATCCTCGATCTGGGCCTGACCCTCGAATACCTCGAAACCAAGGGCGTGCCCGTTCTCGGCTTTGGGACCAATGAGCTGCCCGCCTTTTATACCCCGCACAGCGGCTTTTCCGTGGATTACCGCGCGGACAGCCCGGAGGAAATCGCCTCCTTTATCCGCGCGCAGCGGGAAATGGACTATCCCGGCGGTATGCTGATCACCAACCCCATCCCCGACGAATACGCCATGCCCGCGGATACCATCAACGCCGCCATCGACCAGGCCCTGCGCGAAGCCGATGAACAGGGCGTGAAGGGCAAAAAGATCACCCCGTTCCTGCTGGCGCGCGTCTGCGAGCTGACGGGCGGCGAATCCCTCGCCAGCAATATCCAGCTCGTCCTCAATAACGTCCGCCTGGCGTCCAGGATCGCGGGGAGCTTGTAAGAAGCAGGGGGATTCTGGGGGAAACCATTCTTTGGAATTGCTTCGCACGGCCTGCGCTTCGCTTGCCCGCGCTGTGATTCTAAGCTTCTTGGCTGATGGCGCGCCATGCGTCTAAAGCCGCATGGCTATCGCACGGCTTGCGCTTCGCTTGCCCGCGCTGTGATTCTAAGCTTCTTGGCTG
>JAFXZO010000057.1 GCA_017541205.1 Clostridia bacterium
CCTCCACCGAGACCGCCGCGTTCCTGGGATGCCTCGAGGAAGCGGGCAAGCTGCCCAAGACCATCCTCTATTCCCTGAACACCAACGATAACGCCGCCATCGATACGATCCTGGGCTGCTTCCAGAACGATGAAACCGTGGGCAAGATCCAGCATGGCTCCGCCTGGTGGTTCAACGATCACTTTGACGGCATGTCCGAACAGCTCAAATCCCTGGGCAGCCTGGGGTATCTGGCCGGGTTCGTCGGCATGCTGACCGACAGCCGCTCCTTCCTTTCCTATCCCCGGCATGAGTATTTCCGCCGCATCCTGTGCCGTATCTTCGGCCAGTGGGTGGAGGAAGGCTTCTATCCCGAGGACATGGAAACGCTTAAGGAAATCGTCCGGGATATCAGCTATTACAACGCCAAGCGTTATTTCGGGTTCACGCGCAAGCAATAACGGAACGTAAATAACGAGCAGGTGTCCCCGCCGTGAATGGCCGGGACGCCTGCTTTTCTTTACGCTGTGATTATTTGTCCTCCAGAAAGCCGCGCATCACTTCTTCCACGTTCTCATGAAGGACCAGGGCGGCCTTTTTGTCGGCGGGCGTGGGCTCACGGTTGATGACGACCAGGTTTTTGCCCTGAAAATATTCCAGGAAGGACGCGGCGGGCTCCACGGACAGGGATGTGCCCGCGACGATCAGGGTATCGGCGTTCGAGATTTCACGGCATGCGCCGATGCAGACGTATTTATCCGGCGCTTCGCCGTAGAGCACCACGGATGGCTTGATGACCCCGCCGCATTTAACGCACCGCGGGATCCCCGTGGAACGCAGGATCGCTTCCATGGGATAGGATGCCCCGCAGTCCATGCACGCGTTTTCGTGTACGCTGCCATGGATTTCGTATACCCGCCGGTTTCCCGCGAGCTTGTGAAGCCCGTCGATATTCTGGGTCACGACGCCGCGCAGGATATCCCGTTTCTCCCATTGGTAAAGGACGCGGTGCGTTTCGTTCGGCCTTGCGTCGGGGTGCAGCATATACGCGCGGTAGAAATCGAAAAACGTTTCCGGGTGCAGGAAGAAAAACGATTTGCTCAGGATCATTTCCGGGCTCAAATCGCCAAAAGATTTTGCGTAGAGGCCTTTTCCGGAACGGAAATCCGGAATGCCGCTCGCGGTGGACACGCCGGCGCCGCCGAAGAATACGATGCGGCCGGAGCGCTCAATGATGCGTTTCAGCATGGGGGAGCCTCGCAGATCATTTCATGGGGAAATAGGCGCGGTATGCGTCATAGCGGGTGGGAACGCCTTGGCTTTCATCGTAGCTCAGCAAACCGGAAAACGGCCTGAGCGACCGGACGGGGCTAAAGCCCGCGCGGCGCAAGGCGAGGTATTGATCGATCGTATCCTGACGCGCGGCGATCAGCAGCCATTCAAACCGCTCTTCCCGAGGGATATCCAGGTTTTCCTCATGGTAAAAGAGCAGGCCGTGCTTTTGAATGAGCGCTTCCGCTTCCGCGTGAAGGGCCGTATAATCTTCCCTGCTTAACGGCGGGGACAGCGCAAGCTGCTTGCATCCGGCCGCCGCGCATTCGCAGAAAGCCGTTATCATCCCCAGGATAAAGGATTTTTTGTCCATTTTGCCACCTCCGATAAAAATACAAGGGACGCGTGACGAGCGAGCGTTCCCGCTGCGGCGATCAGGCTTGTTCTCCGCGCAGGCGGCCCGATTCGCCGCAAGAAAGAAAACGGTATAACCCTTGGATCATTTTTCTCCCTCGAGCCGGGCGTAGATCTGGCGGAACCTGCTGGGGGAGCATTTCCGGTGGGCGTAGTAGGCGCGGCTGAACACGGCGGGATTGCTGTATCCGCAGCGGGTGGCCACCTCGGTAATGGGGAGGGAGGAATTCATCAGCAGCCGATCAGCTTCTAAAAAGCGCCGCACGGTCAAATAATTGCTGAAGGAATCGCGGGTATACTGTTTGAACAGGCGGGAGAAATAAGCGCTGGAGAGGTTATAGCGTCGGGAAAGGCTGGTCAGCGTCAGGTCCTCCGCAAAATGGCTGTCGATGTAGGAAACGACCTGTTCAAACATTTCGTCATGCTCATGACGCTTGTCCAGCTGCGCCGTTTCCTTAAAATGCGTTTCACGCTGCGCAAAAATGAGCTCCACCAGCCGAAGCACGGACGAATCGAACAGGACCTCCCGCATGACGTTATCGCTGAAGTAATCGTTCCGCATCAATTCCAGCAGGCTGGACACCTTGGTATACAGAGCCGGCATCCTCTGACGGGAGATCAGGATCGGCTGGCGCGGCTGAAACCGGATCTCCCTGCAGGAGGGGATGTGTTCAAGCCATTGCAGCCCGATCAGATAGACCCAGCCGTTGCAGTCGCTGCCGGGGTTCAGATCGTGCAGGGCGCCCGCGGGCAGAACCAGGATGTCTTCGGGCTGGACGGTATAGGTTTTATGTTCCGTATGGATCGTGTACTGGGAATGCACGCATTGAATGATCTCCAGACAGTCGTGCCAATGCTTGGGATAGCAGGTGCCTTGGTGCGTATACCACACGCGGATGGCCGTCCCGGGAAGATACTGCACCTCTTCTTTTAATCCATGCAGGCGCTGGGGATATATCTGTTCGCCCTTCGGCTGGGGAAACGGGCTGGTTTCCGAGAATCCGACTTTCATAACGACCTCCCTGACGATACGAGATCCGGCAATGATATTCCTGAAAAAACGGCCTGTATCTATCATACCATTATTGGACAAAAAATGCAAATAATGCAAAAAAAGCTGACATGGAAAGCAATGCCGAAGCAGGCAAGAATCAATACAATAAAATCACGAGTGGAATCGAAAAATCGTACGCGCCGATCCCGCTTCTCTATCAAAAAAGCCGCTGATTTGGAGGGGTTTACAGGATGGAAACGGTGCATAAGTCCGTTTGGCGCAAGTGGGCGGTCCTTGCCGCGGTGATCGCTGCCGCGGCGCTTTGGTTTGCCCTCTCCTCCGGCACGGAAAACTATCGGGACAAATATGCCGGGGAAGACCTGCAAAGCATGGTGTCGGATATTGGCAGGACCAATACCTACGCCGCTTATTTGCAGCGCCATCAGGACGCGGCGCGGGCCACGGAGGATATCGTCGTGGAAGGAAGCGCGGCGGAGCATGCGCAGGGCGTTTCCATCGATCCCGAAACAGGCGCGCTCAGAACGGAAAACGGCTCCGTGGCGCAATGGAAAATCAGCGTGCCGGAAAGCGGCTTTTACGGCATCCGCCTGGAATACTATGCCCTGCCCTCCCGCGGCGTTGACGTGGAGCGCGCGCTGCGCCTGAACGGCGAGATCCCCTTCCAGGGCGCGGAGCAATTTGTGTTCTCCCGCATGTGGACGGACGCCGCCCCGATCCGGCAGGATAATCAGGGCAACGATATCCGCCCCACCCAGACGGAGGTTTTCGGCTGGCAGACCGCCTATTGCCGGGACGCCCAGGGACATTATACCGAGCCCTACCTTTTCTATTTTGAAAAAGGTGAAAATACCGTGAGCCTGGAAGCCTCCAGCGAACCCATGCTGATCCGCTCCCTGACGCTGACGGCGGAAAGCGAAAGGAAAACATACCAGACCTACCAGGCGGCGCACGCGAACGAAAAGGACGCTTCGCCCGCGGATTACGTCCTTACCATGCAGGGCGAAAACGCGTCGCTCCGTTCATCCCCCTCCCTCTACGCGCGCTACGACCGTTCTTCGCCCGCGACCGATCCCTACAGCGTGAGCGTCACCAAAATGAACATGATCGGCGGCGAATCTTGGCGCAGCGCGGGGCAGTGGATCGAATGGCAGTTTGAGATCCCGACGGACGGCTTTTACAACATCACGATCAAAGCCCGGCAGAATTACGCCCGCGGCAGCATATCCTCGCGCACGCTGTATCTGGACGGCCAGGTGCCTTTCCGGGAGATGGAAACCATTTCCTTCTCCTACGATAACCGCTGGAACCAATTGACCCTGGCGGACGGACAGGGCAAGCCCTACCGGTTTTTCCTGAGCGCCGGGGCGCATACGCTCCGTTTGGAAGTGACCCTGGGCGGCCTTGGCGAACAGCTGGCCGCGATGGAAGAAAGCATTTACCGGCTGAACCAAATGTATCGGAAGATCCTGGTGCTCACCGGCACGACGCCGGATACCTACCGCGATTATAAGCTGCATCTGGTGTATCCGGAGGTTATCCGGAATATGGGCACGGAGAGCAAGGTGCTCTATAAGATGGTGGACGATCTGGTGGCTGTGACCGGGCAGAAGAACGACCGGATCGCCGCGGCGCAGACGCTGGCTATCCAATTGGAGGATTTTGCGGACGATCCCGGCAGGATCACCCAGAATTTTCCCGGCTTCAAGGATAACATCACCGCCCTCGGCACGGCCATGCAGGGCCTGAGCGAAAGCAAGCTGGACGTGGACAAGATCATCATTTCCGCGGACGGCGTCAAGCTGAAAGAGGAAGCGCAGGATTTCTTTACCGGCCTGCTTCACGAGATCCGCTCCAATATCGCCAGCTATACCATCAATTACGACGCCCTGGGCGATGTGTACAAGGGCGACGTGATCGAGGTCTGGATCATGACGGGCCGCGACCAGAGCACGATCCTCAAAACCATGGTGGACGATACCTTCACCCCGACCACCGGCATCCCCATCAACGTGAAGCTGGTCGACGCGGGCGCGCTGCTCAACGCCGTCGTGGCGGGCAACGGGCCGGACATCGTGCTTTCGACCGATTCCTGGAACCCCGTCAATTACGCCCTTCGCCACGCGGTGGAGGATCTGACGCAATTCGACGATCTGGAAGAAGTGCTCGCGGATTTCTACCCGAGCGCGTACGCCGCCTTCAAATTCGACGACGGCATTTACGCGCTGCCGGAAACCCAGCTGTGCAACGTGCTCTTCTACCGCAAGGACGTGCTTTCGGATTACGGGCTTAAGCCCCCTCAGACCTGGGATGAGCTGATCGCGATGCTGCCCACCATCCAGGGCTCCAACATGAGCGTCGGCATCCCGTACCCGGATATCGCCGCGCCGAACCTGGCCACCTATTACGCCATGGTGTACCAGCAGGGCGGCTCCATTTACAACGAACAGGGCACCAAGGCCATGGTGGCGAACGAAGCGGGCGTAAAGGCGTTTGAAATGTACACCTCGCTCTACAACGATTACGGCCTGCCCGTGGTGTTCGATTTCCTGAGCCGTTTCCGCTCCGGCGAAATGGTCATGGGGATTTTCGATTATACGATCTTCAACACCCTGATGGTGTCCGCGCCGGAGATCCGCGGCCTGTGGGACATTGCGGTGATCCCGGGCACGGAGCGCACGGACGAAAACGGGAATACCTACATCGACCACAGCGGCCACAGCCAGGGCGCGTGCTGCATGATGATCGCGACGAACAACGAAAAAACCAAGCGTGACGGCTGGGAATTCATGAAATGGTGGGTATCCGCGGAAACACAGGTGCGCTTCGGCCGGGAAATGGAGAGCCTGCTGGGCTCCTCCGCCCGCTACGCCACCGCCAACGTGAAGGCCATTGAGCAACTGCCCTGGAGCGAAGAGCAACTGACCGTCATCCGGGAACAGATGCGCTGGGCAGTCGGCTTCCGGGAGGTCGCGGGCGGCTATTACACCAACCGCCATTTGACCAACGCCATCAGAAAGATCATCAACGAGCACGTTGACCAGCGCGAAACCATCACCAATTACGCCCGCACCATCAACGAAGAAATCATCAAAAAGCGCGAAGAATTCGGCTTGCCGATCGAATAAAGAGAGGGGAGGGAAACGCAATGAGTTCACTGGCTGCCAAATATGTTCGGTCTAGGAAACGCAAGGCCGCGATCGCCTGGGATAAGGCCAAGCGGATGAAGGTGTGCTATCTTTTCCTGCTGCCGCACGCGGTCCTCTTCCTCACCTTCTACATCCTGCCCATGTTCTCCTCGATCTTCTATTCCTTTACGTATTACAACATCCTGGAGCCGGCCAAGTTCATCGGGCTGAAAAACTATACGAACCTGCTGCTGCAGGACGACGTGTTCCTGGTCGCCGTCAAGAACACCTTCCTGATCGCCATCATTACCGGCCCGCTGGGCTATCTGCTTTCCTTCGGGTTCGCCTGGTTCATCAACGAACTGCCGCGCTGGATCCGCACGCTGGCTGTGGTGATTTTCTACGCGCCCTCCATCGCCGGGAACGCGTACACCATCTTTTCCATCATCTTCCGCGGGGACGCCTATGGCTGGCTGAACGCCACGCTGATGAAGATGGGCATCCTGTATCAGCCAAGGCTGTGGCTGTCCGATCCGTCCACGATCATGCCGGTGCTGATCCTGGTCATCCTGTGGATGAGCATGTCCACGGGCTTTCTGGCTTTCGTCGCCGGCCTTCAGGGCATTGATCAGGCCCAGTACGAAGCCGGTTATGTGGACGGCATCCGCAACCGCTGGCAGGAACTGTACTACATCACCCTGCCCAACATGAAGCCCATGCTGCTCTTCGGCGCGGTCATGGCCATCACGCAGTCCTTCAACGTGGCGGATGTTCCCATGGCGCTGGCGGGCTTCCCCAGCACCGATTACGCGGCGCACACGGTGGTCATTCACCTGTATGACTACGGCTATACGCGCTTTGAAATGGGCTACGCCTCCGCCATCGCCACGCTCCTTTTCCTGACGATGATCCTGTGCAATAAGATGATTCAGAGCGCATTAAGGAAGGTGGGCACATGAGCGCGATCAAGAAAAAGGGCGTCAGCGGCCTGAGGCGCCGCCCCAACCGCTCGGTCATGGGCGACGCAGGCGTATGGCTGCTTTTGATCCTGGTGGCCGTCATGATGGCCTTCCCGCTGGTATTCGCCGTTTCCAGCGCCTTAAAGCCGCTGGACGAGCTGTTCCGCTTCCCGCCGACCGTGTTTCCCCGCCATCCCACCCTGGATAACTTCAGCGATCTGATGGTGACGATGGGGCAGAGCTGGGTGCCCTTCTCCCGGTATCTGACCAATACGGTGGGCATGACGCTGCTGGGCACGATGGGGCATCTTTTGATCGCCTCCATGGCGGCCTTCGTGCTGGCAAAGTATGATTTTCCGGGCGGAAGGACGTATTTCGCCGTCGTGGTGACGGCCCTGATGTTCAACGGCTATGTGACCGCCATCCCCAACTACGTCACCATGAGCCGCCTGCACATCATCGATACGGCCTGGTCCGTGATCCTGCCCGCGTTCTCCGCGCCCATGGGCCTGTTCCTGATGAAGCAGTTTATGGAAAGCATCCCCATGTCCCTGATCGAATCGGCCAAGCTGGACGGCGCGAAGGAATTCCGGATCTTCTGGACCATCGTGATGCCGATCGTCAAGCCCGCGTGGCTGACGCTGATCATCTTCTCCGTGCAGGGGCTTTGGAACAACCGCGCTTCCGCCGTGATCTATTCGGAAAGCAAAAAGACGCTGGTCTACGCTTTGCAGCAGATCCAGGCCGGCGGCATCGCCCGCACGGGCCAGGCGGCGGCGGTCACCGTGGTGGTCATGATCGTGCCCATCGTCACGTTCATTCTCTCCCAGAGCCAGATCCTGGAAACCATGGCGACGTCCGGCTTAAAGGATTAAGGAGGTGCGCGGCTGATGAAACGTTTCCTGGCTTTCTTCGCAGTCTGCCTTGCGCTGTGCGTGCTGTGCGCTCCCGCGGCGCGGGCGGTGGACGGCTATCAGTACAGCTACACCTATACCTACGATTACTGGGAGGATATCCGCCGTTCGCCCGACGCTTACCGCGCCAAGCTCATGATTTCGGGCGGAGCGCTGGGCGTGCCCGGGGGGCTGAAAACGCCCCAGGGCCTGTTCGTCCGGGGCGAGGATATCTATATCTGCGATACGGGAAATAACCGGATCATCCAATTGCGGCTTACCGAGGACGGCGCGCAGGTCCTGCGCGTGATCGATTCCTTTTCGGGGGATACCGAGCCAAAGACCTTTTCTTCGCCGCGCGATCTGTTCGTGGATGAAAACGGCGATCTGTTCATCGCCGATTTCAGCAATAACCGCGTGGTCCGGCTGGATAAGGACCTCAACTGGAAGCTCAGCTTTACCAAGCCTTCGGACGCGACGTTTGACCAATCGATGAATTTCCTGCCCAAAAAGCTGGTGGCGGATACGTCCGGCCGCATTTATGTGCTGGCGCAGAACGTCAATAAGGGCTTGGTCAAATTCGAGGCCAACGGGGATTTTACCGGCTTCATCGGCGCTTCCAAGGTGCGCTACAGATGGACGGATTATATCTGGAAGGTGCTTTCCACCAAGGAGCAGCGCGAGCAGCAGGAAGCGTTCGTCCCCACGGAATACGATAACGTGACGCTGGATGAAAAAGGCTTTTTCTATGTGGTGACCAAGACCTTCAGCGAAAACGAGCTCAGGAACGGCTCGGCGGAGCCTGTGCGCCGCCTGAATGCCGTTGGCAACAATATCCTGGTGGAAAACGGCCACCATTTCGTGATCGGCGATCTGCAGTGGGCGGCCGGCAATACCAACATCACCAACAGCGGCCCGAGCAAATTTGTGGATGTGACCGTATTGCAGGACGACATTTATACCGTGCTGGATTCCACCCACAATCGGCTGTTCACCTACGATCAGCAGGGCAATATGCTCTGGGCTTTTGGCGGCGTCGGCAATTCCGACGGGTTCTTTAACCGTCCGGTCGCGCTGGAGCATCAGGGGCTGGATCTGCTGGTGCTGGACGAGGCGGGCTCGCTTACCGTGATGACCCCGACGGAATACGGCAAGCTCGTCTACGAGGCCATTGCCCTTTACCGCATCGGCGATTATGAAGGCTCCGCGGAAACCTGGCGGCAGGTGCTGGCCCAGAACGCGAACTGCGATTCCGCCTATGTCGGCATGGGCCGCGCGTTTTTGCAGCAGGAAAAGTACGAGGAAGCCATGCAGTATTTCAAGATGGCCCAGGATACCATCAATTATTCCGAGGCGTGGCGGCTGCACCGCATGGAGCTGGTTGAAAAGAACGTGGGCTGGGTGTTCGCGATCGCCGTGGTGATCCTGGTGGTGCCCTTGGCCGTGAAAAGGATCCGGTTCATTATCTGGGAGGTGAAGCAGGAGCCATGAGTATGACCGCGGAAAGGCCATTTGCCAGTAAGGGCTGGTGGCGGCGCTTCTGGGAAACGCTTAAGTATTCCTTCCATGTCCTGTTCCATCCCTTCGACGGGTTCTGGGATCTGATCCATGAAAAGCGCGGCTCCATCGCGGCGGCGAACTTCTTTGTGTTCCTGCTGCTCGCCGGGCGGCTGATGACCCTGCAGCACACAAGCTTTCTGTTCCTGCGCGTGTATTGGAACAAGGTGAACATCTTCCAGCAGTGCATTTCCCTGCTGCTGCCGCTGGGCATCTTCTGCCTGTGCAATTGGGGGCTGACCACGCTGTTTGACGGAAAAGGCACCCTCAGGGACGTTTATATGGCCACGGCGTACGCCCTGGTCCCGTATGTGCTGGCGCAATTGGCGGCCATCCCCATCAGCAATTGGCTGACGAAGGACGAAGGCTCCTTCTATTATGTGCTCACCAGCGTGGGCTTGATCTGGTCGGCGCTGCTGCTGGTGTGCAGCATGATCCAGGTGCACGATTATTCGCTGGGCAAAACGCTGCTGTTCCTGCTCATGACTGCCGTCGGTATGGTGGTCGTCGTGTTCCTGCTGCTGCTGTTTTTGACGCTGGTCAGCGACGGCATCGGCTATTTCGTTTCGATGTATAAGGAAATCAATTTCAGACTGAATTAAGAGGGGAGGGATACACATGCGCAAACGCCGGAAATGGCTGCCTACGGTGATCTTCTGGCTGGTTCTGCTCGCCGCGGTTTTTTTGCTGGTGAAATTTGTGTTCCTGCCCCTGTTTGACAACGCCGACGAAGGGGCGGATGAACGTGTGGTTCCCTACGGCTATGAGCCGCCCGAGGAGGAGATGGCGCTCGAAAACGAGATCCTCCGATTCGCGCTCGATCCGGAAACCACGCAGTTTTCCGTGACGGATAAGCGCAGCGGGGCGGTCTGGTATTCTTCTCCGCAGGATGTGGATGCGGACGCTATCGCCCTGCCGGTGGAAAAGCACCGCTTGAAATCCGCCCTCACCATTACCTACAGCATGTCCACCGGCATGCAGACCATGCTGACCAGCGACGAATACAGCGTGGAAAACAAGGTGTACGAAGTGGCTAAGGAGGGGAACGCCATTGTGGTCCGCTATTCCCTGGGCCGCATCAGCCGCACCTATGTGATCCCGCCCGCCATCACGGAAGAGCGCATGAACGCTTTTACCGCGAACATGAGCAAGAAGCAGTCCCGCGAAGTGCTGGATTACTACGAAAAAAAGAGCCTGAGCAAGCTCAAATCAAAGGATGATCCCGAGGCGCTGCTGGCCATGTACCCCGATTTGGCGGAAAATACCATGTACATCCTCCGCGACAACATCCGCGACAACCTTCGCGTGAAAATCGAAGGCTATTTCGCGGAGGCGGGCTACACCCGAGAAGAATACGAATATGATCTCTCCCGCTGCAATCTGGAGCAAACGACCAGCGGCGCCGTGTTCAACGTGAGCCTGCGGTATGAATTGGACGGGGCCGATCTGATCGTCACCGTGCCGCTGGACGAGGTGGCCTTCAGCGCCTCCTATCCGATCGTGTCCCTCTCGCTGCTTCCGGGGTTCGGCGCGGGCGGCCTCAAGGACGAGGGCTATATGCTGATGCCTGACGGCATGGGCGCCGTGATCCGCTTCAATAACGGGAAAACCGATCAAAACGCTTATTACAGCAACGTCTATGGCTGGGACTGGGCTTCGCTGCGCACCCAGGTGACCAACGAAACCAACAGCGCCTATCCCGCCTTCGGCATCGCCCGCAACGGCGCTTCTTTCCTGTGCGTGCTGGAGGAGGGCGCTCCCTGGACGGGCCTGTCGGCGGATATTTCCGGGCGCTACACCTCCTATAATACGGCGTATGCCAGCTATACCCTGATCCACGGCGATCCCTACGATGTTTCCGACCGCTCCAACAACGCCAATTACCTCTTTGAACGCGATCTGCCCGAAGGGAACCTTTCCCAGCGCTATCGGTTCCTGACCACGGACACCGTGGCGGGCATGGCGGAAAGCTACCGGGAACGCCTGACGGCGCAGCTGCCGGAAAACCGCGCCGCCGCGAGCGCGGAAACGCCCGTGAACGTGGAATTCCTGGGCGCGATCGATAAAGTGCAGCAGCGCTTCGGCATTCCGACCACCCTGCCTGTCAGCATGACTTCTTACCGGCAGGCGGCAGAGCTGTTCAATCGATTGAAGGCAGACGGCCTGACGGGCTTTTCCGTTCGCTATACGGGGTGGATGAACGGCGGAGTGAACCAGAAGATCTTAAACAAAGTCAAGCTCCTTGGCGAGCTGGGCAGCGAAGCGGATTTTAGGGCTTTTGCGCTTCTGGCCAGGCAGAGCGGCACGCCGCTTTATCTGGACGGCCTGACCGCGTTCGCGCGGCACAGCGGACTGCTCGACGGCTTCATCACCGTACAGCACGCGGCCAAGCTGACCACGCAGGAAAATGTGGCGCTGCATGAGTATTCCACGATTTGGTACGGTCCGGAGCGGGACGATCCTTACTATCTGCTCAAGCCCGCCCTCATGAAAAAGCACGCCGATGTATTGAGCGACGCGGCCCAGCGATATCAGGCCGCCGGCGTTTCCTACCGCGACGTGGGCGCCATGCTCTCATCCGATTATAACCGCAAGGATCTGGTGAACCGCGTGCAGGCGCTTGCCCTGCATCGGCAGATCATGACGGACGCAAGAGACAGGAACCTCCTGGTCATGACCCGCAAGGGCTGCGATTTCACCCTCGGTTACAGCGATCTGATGATCGACATGGATTTTGACGGAGGCAATTACGGCATCGTGGATTACTACGCGCCTTTCTATCCGATGGCGATCCACGGCCTGGCGAATTATACCGGCGTTTCCCTGAACCTGGCAGACGATTGGGAATCCCTGCTGCTGCAATCGGCGGAATCCGGATCGGGCCTGAGCTTCACCCTGACGGCCGAAAGCACCCAGCGCTTGCAGAGCACCGTCTATTCCTCCTATTACGGGGCGGACAGCAGCCTCATTTACGACAGGATCAAGGAGCTTTGGCAGCGCTACAGCCGGGAAATGGCGGGCCTCAATCCCCTGCGCATCACGGACTGCGAGCGGATCGGCCTCCTGGCCGTCACCACCTATGAAAACGGGACGCGCGTGTATGTGAATTACGGATACGAACCCGTCACCCAGGACGGCGTTACCGTTCCCGCAAGGGATTATCTGGTCGCAGGGAAGGAGGGGACGCAATGACCGGCATTGAAATAAGCGCAAAGCCCCGCCGCGGACGGCTGACCATACGCGCCAGGCGCGAAATCTATGGGTATCTGTTCATCGCGCCGTTCATCATCGGCTTCCTGGTTTTCCTGATCCAGCCGCTGATCGATTCCTTGTGGATGAGCCTTTGCGACGTCCAGATCGACGCCCAGGGCATCCATCCCCTCTACTGGGGCCTGACGAACTATAACAAAGCCTTCAACATTGATCCGGATTTCAGGCGGATGATGACCGAAGAGGTTGGCCGCATGGTGACCCATACGCTGGCCATCCTGGTGGTTTCCCTGGTGATCGCCATCATCCTGAACCAGGAATTCAAGGGCCGCGCCTTCGTCCGCGCCGTGTTCTTCCTGCCCGTGATCCTCTCCTCCGGCGTGCTGGTGGGCCTGGAAAACAATAACTCCCTCATGAACAGCATCCAGAACATGGTGCAGTCCAACGCCTCTATCCATCTGTCCGATTCCATGGTGGAGATCCTGCGCCTGTCCGGCATCGGCACGGAGGCGATGGACATCGTGGAAAGCCTGATCAACGAGGTGCAGTCCATCGTCATGTCGTCGGGCATCCAGATCATCGTGTTCCTGACGGGCCTGCAGGCCATTCCGCGCTCGCTGTATGAGGCGGCGGACGTGGAAGGCTGCACCAAGTGGGAATCCTTCTGGAAGATCACCTTCCCCGTCATCAGCCCCCTCCTGATCGTCAACATCATTTATACCATTATCGACTTCTTCATGAAGACGGATAACCAGATCATGGATAAGATCAGCACCACCATGGTCGTCAAGATGGATTACGGCTTCGCCTCCGCCATGGCCTGGGTGTACTTCCTGATCGTGATCGCGCTGATCGGCGTCAGCTCCCTGATCGTGTCCAAAGGGGTGGTGAGATCGTATGACTAAGCAGCTTCAGCAGCCGGGCAGGCAAAAATCCTTCTGGGAAAGAAACCGCCGCTCGCAGGGTTATCTGCTGAAAATGGAAACCAGGCGGATCGGCTACCGCGTGCTGCGCTTCTTTTTGCTGTTCGCGATTTGCTTTCTGATCCTGCACCCGATCCTGGATAAGTTTTCCGTCAGCGTCATGGAAGAAAGGGATCTTTACGATTCCTCCATCACCATCTTTCCCCGGCACCTGACCTGGGAAAACTACGAAATCACCGCCCAGCAGATCTACTATGGGAAAGCCCTGTTCAATACCGCGTGGATCTGCCTGCTGGTGTCCGTTTTGCAGGTGGCGGCCTGCACCCTGGTGGGCTACGGCTTCGCGCGGTTTGAATTCCGCCTCAAAAAGCTTTGGTTCGCAGCCGTGGTGCTCATCATCATCGTGCCGCCCCAGACGATTTCCACCTCCCTGTATCTGCATTTCCGTTATTTTGATCTGTTCGGCCTGATCCCGCTCTTCAACGCCGGCGAAACGGTGAACCTGCGCGGCTCGTCTCTGCCGTATTACCTGATGAGCATGACGTGCATGGGCCTCAAAAACGGCCTGTACATCTTCATGCTCCGCCAGTTCTTTTCCGGCGTTCCCCAATCGCTGGAGGAAGCGGCGTATGTGGATGGATGCAGCGTGTTCCGCACGTTTTATCAGGTGCTGCTTCCGGAAGCCTTCCCGGTGATCGTCAGCTGCCTGCTTTTCTCCTTCGTCTGGCAGTGGACGGATACCTTCTATTCGCGCCTGTTCCTGGGCGGCAATACGCTTTTGTCCATGCAGATTTCCGGCATCGCGGACCGCATTGGCAACTATTTTGCCACGCAGCTGAAGATCGCGACCACGCTCGGCCGCAGGCAGCAGTTCGTTTCCACGGCCACGCTGATGACGATCGCGCCGCTGCTGGTCATCTATCTGTTCGCCCAGCGCAGCTTCGTGGAAAGCATTTCCACAAGCGGCATGAAGATGTGATCCCCGGCTGCAAACGGCGTATCCATCCGTTCCCAAGGCTCCGGTTGAGCCAAAAAATAAAGGAGGTTCTTCGATATGAAGAAACTGGTTGCTCTGCTTCTGGCCGCCGTCATGGTGATGTGCTGGCTGCCCGCGTTCGCTGACGAACCCGAGAATCCCTATGCTGAAGACGGCATTGAGATTCTGCGCGACAAGGACGGCAACGTGATCGACCTGGGCGGCATGGAAATCATCATCTGCGAACACTGGTCCCATGACTGGCACGATGACGAACCCGAAACCGCTTCCGCGGAAGCCACCAAGGAATATCGCCTGTGGCTGGAGAAGACCTACAACTTCACCATCCGCACCCGCGCCGATACCACCTGGGGCTCCTGCCCGGACGATTTCAACAATTTTGCCACCACCGGCGGCGATGAAAACTATGTTTGGGCCATGCGGTATGAAACCATCACCGCTCCCATGCGCTCCGGCCTGTTCTATGACCTGAGCACCCTGGACTGCCTGGACTTCACCCAAGCCAAGTGGAACGTCAACATCATGAAGCTGGCCTCCAAGGACGGCGACGTTTATGGCATGCGCCCCGACAAGGCTGAACCGCGCAAGGGCGTGTTCTTCAACAAGCGCCTCCTCACCGAAGCCGGCATCGATCCCGATTCCCTGTACGATATGCAGGCCAACGGCACCTGGACCTGGGATGCCTTTGAAGAACTGTGCAAGCAGCTGACCCGCGACACCGACAACGACGGCATCACCGACCGCTATGCCATGATGAGCTTCTCCGCGCACATCCTGCCCGCCGCCATCAACAGCAACGGCGCGGACTTCTTCGCCATTGACGAGAACGGCAAGTACGTCGTCACCGCGCAGAGCGACGCCTTCATGGAAGCCGCCAACTGGGCCGTGGACATGATTAAGAAGTACGAAATGCCCGCTCCCGAAGGCGCTGAATGGAACTACTTCGAGACCGCTTTCAAAAACGGCGAAGTGGCCATGCAGGTGCATGAAGACTACTTCAAGGGCTCCCTGGCCGAAATGGAAGACGACTTCGGCTTCGTGATGTTCCCCAAGGGCCCCCGCGCGACCACCTATGTGCACGCGCCCACCGACAACGTGTACGTGATCCCCGCCTGCTATGACGCGGAACGCGCCTGGAAGATCGCCTTCGCTTACAACCTCTTCACCAACCCGACCCCCGGCTATGAAGACGACGAATCCTGGAAGTCCGCTTACTATGCCGCTTACCGCGATGACCGCGTGGTGGATGAAACCATCGCCATGATGCGGGAAGACGAGCATCAGGTCGTCGCCATCACCTCTCTGGTGCCCGGCTTCGACGGCGGCCCGCAGTTCATCTGGCCCGTGTACGGCCTGGCTGCCACCCCCGCCGAACAGGTTGAATCCATGATGGGCACCTGGCAGGCGTATGTGGACGATCTGAACGGCAACTGATCCGACCGCCGAGCAAGATTCGTTTGCGTAAACTGTTCTGAGGGGGGCGGGACGCGGGCAAAACCGCGTCCTCCCTCCTTTTCATGGGGGAGAAGGACATGCTGCGGAAAAATAGAACGGCCGCCGCGCTGCTTTGCCTGGTCCTGCTGCTGGGCGGGATCCAGACGGCGACGGCGGAGGAAACCACGACCGCTTTTGAAGCGTATCTGGCGGGCGGGGAAGCGCCCGGCCTGGCCCGGCGATACGAGGGGATCTTCTACATCGGGGCCGCCGTATCGCCTGAAACACTCAGGGAGACAGAGGCAAAGGCGCTGGTGACCGCGCATTTCAATTCCCTGACCTGCGAAAACCAGATGAAGGCTGATTTCGTGATGGATCGGTCCTCCACGCGCCGGAGCAAGGACAATACCCGGGTCAAGCTGAATTTTGCCCAGGCCGCGCCGGTGCTCTCCTTCGCCCAGGAGCATGGGCTCAAGGTGCGCGCGCACACGCTGGTCTGGCACGCCCAGACGCCCCGCTGGTTCTTTACCGAGGATTGGGCGGACCGCAAGGACGCGCAGCTTGTGGATCGGGAGACCATGATCCTGCGCCTGGAAAACTACATCCGGGATGAGATGGAATACGTGAATACCCATTATCCCGGCGTGGTGTACGCCTGGGATGTGGTCAACGAGGCCATCGAGCCCGGCAACGGGCATCCGGACGGCCTGAGGACGGAGGACAACCTCTGGTATCAGACCATCGGGGACGATTATGTGGAGTTGGCCTTCTCCTTTGCGCGCAAATACGCCGCCGAAGGGCAGAAGCTGTTCTATAATGATTACGGATGCACGGGCTCGCTGAAAATCGCGCCGCTGCGCAAGCTGCTCAAATCCCTGCATGACAAAGGGCTTCTGGATGGGCTTGGCATGCAAAGCCATATCGGCATTGATTCGCCCAGCCTCACGGAATATGAAAACGCCCTGAGCATGTACGCGCGCCTTGGCATCACGATCCATGTGACGGAATTGGACGTCGGCACCGCGGATAACACCGCGCTGGGGCAGATTCGCCTCGCCAATCGCTACCGCGGACTGTTTTCTCTGCTGGAACGGCTTAAAACCAAGGCGGGGTACGATATCGAGAGCGTTACGTTCTGGGGCCTTAAGGACGATCAATCCTGGCTGAACACAGCGGCGGAAAAGAAGTATCCGCTGCTCTTTGACAAGGATTACCGCTGTAAGCCCGCCTTTTTCGGGGCATTGCAGGACAGCTCCATTCCCATGATGTCCGGGGAAAACAAGCTGATGGAGGCCGTCCAAAAACTGGGCCTGGACAAAATCAACGCGCAGGAGGAAGAAAACGTGAAAGTATATAAAACCTTAAGCCAGCATAACCCTGTGATTGTGCAGCGCTTCGGGGCGGATCCCTGGGCAATGGTCTATCAGGATCGGGTCTATCTCTACATGACCGGCGACGAACCCATGCTGGGCCTGGACGGCGTGCCCCGCACGAACGATTACAGCAATATCACCACCCTGCGCGTCCTCTCCTCGTCCGATCTGGTGAACTGGCAGGATCACGGCTCCGTCAAGGCCGCCCGGAGCGGCGCGGCGAAATGGGCCAACAATTCCTGGGCGCCCTGCGCGGCCTGGAAAACCATCGATGGCCAGGATCGTTTCTTCCTCTATTTCGCCAACAGCGGCGGCGGCATCGGCGTTCTGACGTCGGACAGCCCGACCGGGCCGTTTACCGATCCGCTGGGCCACGCGCTGATAAGCCGCGCGACCCCGACCTGTGCGGAAGTGACCTGGCTTTTTGACCCCGCCGTGCTGGTGGATGACGATGGCAGCGCCTATCTCTACTTTGGCGGCGGCATCCCCAACGGCAAGGCGGATGATCCCGGGACTGCCCGCGTGGTGAAGCTGAGCGCGGATATGATTTCTCTGGACGGTGAACCCGTCGCCATCAATCCGCCGTGGCTGTTTGAGGATTCGGGCATCAACAAGATCGGCGATACCTACGTCTATTCCTACTGCTCCAATTTCAACGTGCCGGGGAGCAGCAGCGCGCAGGGCTTTATGAGCGGCGAAATCGTGTACATGACTTCGGACAGCCCCATGGGCCCCTTCCAATATGCGGGGCGCGTGCTGAAGAATCCCGGCGTGTATTTCGGCGTGGGCGGCAATAACCACCATTGCATGTTTGCATTCAAGGGGCAGTATTACATCACCTATCACGCCGCCACGGTGGATAAAGCCATGGGCTGGAACGCGGGCTACCGCAGCACCTTTGTGGACGTACTTACGCTGAATGAAGCGGGCATGCCCGCCTTATCGGAGGGCACGTATGAAGGCGTTGAACAGCGGATGGCGTTTGATCCGTACCGTCTGACGCTCGGCGCCGTGGCCGCCTCCATGGCCGGGGTGGAAACCCGCCTGATCCGCGCGGAGGATGAGCCGGCGGGCAGCGGCGATATGATGGCGGTCAGCACGGCGGCGGACGGTTGGATCGGCGTCGCGGGCGTTGATTTCGGAGCGCGCGGCGCATCGGCGCTCAGCCTGCGCTACATCGCGGGGGAAGGCGCTTCCATCGCGCTGGTGCTGGATGATATCGCCGGCGGCCAAACGCAGGTCATCGCGCTTTCCCCGGCCGCGGAGGCGGCGGACGGGCTGTTCACCCTGGATCAGCCCATCACCGGCGTTCATGACCTGTATTTCCGCTTTTCTTCACCCGGTACCGCGCTGCTGCAATGGCAGTTCATCGCCGCTGAATAAGCAGTATATAAATATCCGGGCGGTAAACGCTTCCGGCAAGGAAGTTTTTACCGCCCGGTTTTTGCGCCTGTATTTCTTGGAGTCATTCGTCTTCTTCTTCGCGCGCCGTTTCCGCTTCCTCAAAATCGGGATCGGGCGCGGGCATGCGCTGGCAGCAGTACAGCAGCGCGTCTTCGCCGTTATCGGTATAATACTTTTTGCGAACGCCCACATATTCAAAGCCCAGGGATTGATAGAGCCGCTTGGCGCGCTCGTTGCTGCGGCGCACCTCCAAGGTCGTATAGCAGACGCCCAGGTTCGCCGCGTATTGCAGCAGCGCCTGGGTCAGCGCTTTTCCATAGCCCCTCCCGCGCTCGTCTTCCCTGACCGCGATATTGGTCACGTGCGCTTCGTCCAGCACCATCCAGGCCCCGGCAAAGCCGATGATCCTTCCGCCCTTTTCGGCCACCAGATAGCGCGCGCAGACGTTCTGCCTGATTTCTTTGACGAAGTCCTCGCGTGTCCAGGGCTTCGCAAACGTGGCCTGCTCGATTTCGTGCACGCCGTCCACGTCGTTTAGGGTCATCCGGCGGATCATCACATCATTCATGTCCCTTTTCCCTCAAATTCTTTTGGCGTTCCGCCTGGGGCGGGCGCAGGTAGAGGGGGGAGAGCGCCAGACAGTCCACGGCTTCCTCCCGTTTGCTCCAGGCCAGGTACGCGGCGGCGGCGGGCCGAAGGTAGGATAGATGCGCCGGGGCCAGCTGCGCCCGATCGCCCAGGGCTTTTTGGATCGCTTCCCGGTTCGCCGTCATCCCGTCGCCGAGGAACAGCAGCGGCTGCCCGAGCGATCCGGCCCAGGCGAGGTGCTCGCTCAGCCGGATGGGCTGATCGGGCAGCAGGCGGCGCAGCGTTTTTCCTTCAAAGGCCGCCGCGTACACCTGGCCTGCGCGCGCGTCCTGCAGCGGGCAGATCACGCCCGAAAAAGGCTGAACGCCCGCCGCCATGGCCTCCAGCGCGTCTACGGCGATGCAGGGCTTTTTGAGCGCGTGCGCCAGCCCTTTCACCGTGCTTACCCCGATGCGGACGCCGGTGAACGAGCCGGGCCCGACCGTGACCGCGAAATAATCCGTCTCCTCCGGGGATAGGCCGGCGCGCCGATACGCTTCCTCCGTCATGGGCAGGATGGATTGGCTGTGGGTCAAGCCGCTCGAGACGGCGGCCTCATAGCAAACGGCGCCGTCCCGCAGGATGGCGACCCCGGCCACCGGGCCGGACGTATCCAGGCAAAACAAAATCATGCAAGCATTTCCTCCCCAAAGGGGAAACCGCCCATTGGCAGAAAGGTGATTTCCCGGGTTTCCTCCCCCGTCGCGCGGATCAGGATGGTCAGGTTTCTTTCGGGTACGTATTCCTCCGCCCGGCTGCTCCATTCGATCAATGCGATGCCGTCGCCGCCCAATTGCTCGTCCATGCCCATCTGGGCAATTTCGTCCGGATCATGGATGCGGTACCAGTCGAAGTGGTAAAGGGGCACGCTGCCCTCGTCGTAAGCGTTCAGGATGGTGAAGGATGGGCTCGGCACCGGGCCCGAAACGCCCAGGCCGCGGGCGACGCCGCGGGCCAATTCGCTTTTGCCCGCGCCCAAATCCCCTTGCAGCAGGACGACGTCCCCGGCGCGCAGCAGCTTGGCCAGGCGCTTTCCCAATTCCCTTGTTTCTTCCGCCGAATGCGTTTGGATCACAAGCGCCCTCCTTCCGTCACATGATCGCGTAGGCTTTATAGAAAAACAGGCTGTACGCAAAGAACAACAGCGCCGATACGGCCAGGATCAGCCGCCTGGGCAGGCCGTCCCTCTGCTTGGCCAGAATGATGAAAACCGGCACGCACCCCAGCATATACCGCCCGCCGCTTATCATCCAGCCGGACAAATACGAAAAGCCAAGGTATACCCCGCCGTACAGCAGGTACATCATGCTTTCCTTTTTCCAGACGCCATAGATCAAAACGCCCAGGATCACGAAGAACAGCGCGATCTGCACATAGTAGATCACATACCCGAGCCCGCCGTATTCCACCGCCATGCTGTAATGCTGCGCGATGTTCCGGCCGACCCACTGGGTACTCTGGTACCAGGGCGGCGCTTCTTCATATTGCAGGAATTTGAACCAATCGCCATAGAGGTGATGATTGATGCAAAGATACGCAAAGAAGCCGAGCGGGATCAGCAGCAGGAAAAGATCGGTGAACTTAGGGCTTCGCCCGTCTTTTTCAAGGAAGCACCGCCGGATCCATTGATAGACCGCCGGGAAAAACAGCAGCATGCCCTGGGTGCGGCTGAGGGCGGCAAGGAAGCCGATGATGCCCGCCGCCGGCATGCGGTCCCTGCGCAGCGCGTAGAGCGCGCCGATGGTGAGCATCAAAAACAGCCCCTCGCTGAATACGCCCATCACGAACGTGGAAAAGGGATACAGCGCCATCAGCAGCGCGCCGTCCCAGGCGCAGCGCGCGTCCGCGTCCATGAGGATCAATTCATACAGCAGGACGGACGATACGGCGTAGCAGACCTGCGAAACGACGATGCCCGCGACAGGCAGGCTGCCCGTCAGATAGGAAAGCCCGCGCACCAGCAGGGGATAGAGGGGATAGAACACCAGGTTGATCCTGTTTTCCCCCTCCGTGACATAGCCGTTTTCGGCAAGATCCAGATAGCGCGGGGCGTCGCCCGGCTCCGTGAGCCGCTGCCAGAACATATCCGCAAACCCTTGCAGCGAAAAACCGCCGTTCATGATGAAGCGGCACAGCACCATCACCAGATAATGCAGCCCCAGGCACGCGAGGGCTACGGCAAGCCATACGGCCCATTTTTTCTTCCATGTACGCATCGTCGTCATCCGTTTTTCCCCCACCTACATGATCCAGCCTGACACCGCGCCGGAGAGGATAAAGGCGGAAGCCGTCATGCTCACGGAAAGGACCAGGCCATAGGCGGGCACGTGCTTTTCAGCCTTTGACGGAGCAAAGCGCCTGCCCAAAAGCGAAAACGCGACGGCGAAGATCAGCAGCGCGACGGGCATGAAGCCGGGCAGGAAGAAGAATACGTCGCCGGGAAAGCATAAAAGCAGGAAAGAAATATCCTTGGCCGCCTGATCGCCAAGCAGCGCTTGCAGCCGATGCTTTATCAGGGCGGCGCTCACCACGGTCATCAGGAACGCGAGGGCGATCCCCGCGGTTTCAAATTGGCCGAACAGCAGTATGCCCGCCGCGTGCCCCGCGTACGCGAACAAGCCGGACAGCGGGCCGATCCAGGCGGGATGCTCCAAAGCGGCGAACGCCTGCTTCGTTTTTTCACCGGAAAAAATTGTGGAAATCAGCGCCGGGCTGCTGATCTCCTGGCGCGTCAGCTGGCAGATCAGCGCGGCCGTCAGGAAATAAGCCGCCCCGACGCCGGCCGCCATCAGGAAGCTGTAAAACAGGTTTTTGACCGCCTCTTTCTTCATGGCTCCGGCTTCCAAAAGAAACAGCACGATCAGGCAGCCGATCAGCGAAAGCATGCCCACGCTGGCCGCGAACCCTAAAAATTCCGCCATGGTCCCCTCCTGCGATCATGCGTAAAAAGGCTCCATCCGCCTTGACGGTGGCGAATGGAGCGGAGAAACAGCATTAGTTTTCTTCGGGGCTGATGACCACCGCCGCGCCTTCGGGCCGCACATCCAGCACCAGGCAGGCGTGATCGCCGAAAATCCACTCCATGGCGGATACGAAATCATCCACCTGACCGTTCGGCACGATGTTCAAGGTGGTGCCGGCAAAGCCGCCGCCGTGCACGCGCCAGGCGCCCTTGCCCCTGAGCTGCCCGCCGGCCACGGCCAGGGCAAGGGCCAGGGGCTGCTCCTTCTTTCCGGCGGGATAGAGGTTCTGCAGCAGCATCCAGCTGCTTTCGCCGGAAGAAATGATGTTTTCCAGGATGGCGTCCAAGTCTTTGTTCTGGATGGCCTGGACCATGTTTTTTACGCGCCGGTTCTCGTCGAAAAAGTGCATGGCGCGCAGCACGGCGCGTTCGCCGAGCTTTTCGCGCAGCAGGTTCACGTTTTTCTTGATTTCATCCTGCCGCGCCTGCCGCAGCACCTTGTAGCCGAGCAATTCGGCAACGCCCTGCATTTCGGTGCGGATGGAGGCGTATTCGCCGGTCAGATTATCGTGGCTCCCGCCGGTATTGACCACGATCAGGGAATAGCCCGCGGCCTGGAAATCGTAGAACAGAGGGGTCACCTGGGGCTCGCCCTTAAAATCGATGGTGACCAGGCCGCCCACGGAGGACGCCATCTGGTCCATCAGGCCGGAGGGCTTGCCGAAATATACGTTTTCCGCATACTGGGCGATCTGGGCGCGGGTGACGGCGTCCACGGAGAAGCCGTTGTACAGCGCGTCAATGATCGCGCAGATCATCACTTCATACGCGGCGGAGGAGGAAAGCCCGCTGCCGCCCAGCACATCGCTGGTCACCGTCGCGTCAAAGCCGCCCAGACGGTACCCTTTGTCCGCCATGCCCTTTGCGACGCCGCGCACCAGGGCGGCGGAGGTGCCTTCCTCGTCCGGGCGCGCGTCCAGTTCGTCCAGGGAAAGCTCGATCGCGGGATATCCGGCGCTGTGGACGCGCACCTGCATGTCGCTGCGCCTGGAAACGCAGGCCAGGCAGTCCAGGTTCACCGCCGCGGCCAGCACACGGCCGTTGTTGTGGTCGGTATGATTGCCGATGATTTCCGTGCGGCCGGGAGCGCTGATCATATACAGGGGAGCGTCATCCGCGTGGAACAATTCCTCATGCGTCTTGACCAGTTGGGTATACCGGGAAAGCTGCCGGGCCATTTCGCCGCTGCGGCGGCCGTACAGGCGGGTGAAGCGCTCGATGGCGTTTGGACGCTGTATCTGGGACAGCATTTGGGCATAACTGTTCATTGGCTGGTTCCTCCTGTTATTTTGTCGTTTCGTCCAGAATGCTCTGCCAGAAAGCCATGAAATCGGGAAGGCCGAGCTGTTCCAATTCAGCGGCGAACGCGGAAAAAGTATCGTCCGAGATTTCTTCTTCGCCCAGCACCCAGCGGGCGATCTGCATATCCACGTAATAACCGATTTTTTCCTGCAAGGGCTGGATCGTATCCTGCTGCGCCTGCGTCAAGGTATAGTAGGGGAAAGGCATCACGGTGTACTGGCCAAACTCCGTCAGCTTATCCAGGATCTCCTGGACCTGGGTGGTGCCGCTCATCTTGTATTCAAAATCCCGCGCCAGGACGCCGGGCTGCACGGAGCCGCCGTCGATCAGCGTGGACGCGCGGTACGTATCGTAATTGTTCTGCACGGATTCCAGGAAGCGCCAGGTGCCGTCTCCATCCACCACGTAATCTTCGTTTTCCTTGCCGATGCCGGAGAGGATCGCGCCTTCCTCGGTATAGAGGAAGTCCACCCACTGCAGGAGCTTTTCAGGATCCTTGCAGGCGGAGGTGATCGCGAAGGTCCCGCGGATCAGCGGGCCGGAAAAATCGCGGTACACGCGTTCGCCGTTATAGGAAAGGGGCATCATGATCTCGTATTTGCTGGCCCAGGTGACCTTGAACAGATCGGTGATCTGCTGCGTTATCATGACGCCGTAGGTGGCGGTGGCGTTGGAATCGGTCACGGCGCGCAGATCGTCGGAGGTGACGAAGCCGTTTTTGTCCATGAGCCCCGCCTGATAAAGATCGCGGAGCCAGGTGATAAACAGGCGGAAGTTGTCCTCCAGCGGCATGAACTTCGCCTGGCCGTTTTCCGCAAATACGTTATAGTCGTTGGCAATCAGGCCGAAAGCGTGCCCGAGGAATTTGAGATCGAAGGGTCCCAGGAACCCGAGCGGGATCTCGTCGCTCCTTCCGTTGCGGTTGGGGTCTTTGTTGAGGAAGGCGGTCAGCACGTCCACCAATTCCTGGGCGGTGGTCGGCTTTTCAAGGTGCAGGTTGCTCAGCCATTCCGTGTTGATCCAAAGATAATTCTGGTTCGCCGGGAAGGAAATAAAGGGGAGCGCCGCAATGCTGCCGTCGGGCAGGGTGATGGCGGAGAGCAGATCGGGCCGCGCGGAAAGGATCGCCCAAAGGTTTGGGCAGTTTTCTTCGAGCAGGGGCTTTAAGTCGATCAGCACGCCGTTTTCCCGAAGCGAGATGCATTCGCCGCCGGTCAGCGCGGCCTTGAAGAGCACGTCGGGCAGGTCCGCCGCGTCCGCCGTCATGGCCGCTTTTGCGTTCGTCCATTCCTCGGCCTTGGTATACTGCTGAAAGGTAAAGCGGACGCCGGTCCTTTGTTCCATGCGGGTAAAAAACGCGTTATTCTCCCAGGAACGGTACTGGGTCTGGTCCAGCCCGGCCATCCGATAGGAAGGGCCCGCTGATTCTTCCGCCCAGGCGGCGCTGCACAGACAAAGCGCAAACGCCAGCGCAAAGCAGAAAGTCCGTCTGCAAAACATGCCGGTTCCTCCTTAAAGATACTGTATCTATTATACAGGAAAAGATTTTATTTTTCCACCCCTGAAATATGGAAAAAAGATTCCCGAACAGCCCAAAAAACAAGAAAATTCCGATTGACTTTCACCCGCGGATATGATAATATTCTTGGGTAAGCCGCTCGGGAGGGGCTCCTAAAAGCATGCGCATGCTGCCCCATGGCGAACGCCATCCTTTCCCTCCGTGGAAACCCGGCGAGTAAATAACAGGAGGTGCTGCAGCATGTACGCGATTATTGCGACTGGCGGCAAACAGTATCGGGTGTCCGAGGGCGACACCATCTACATCGAAAAGCTGGAAAACGAAGTGGGCGACGTGGTTTCCTTCCCCGTGATGATGGTTTCCGGCGAAACCATCGAAGTGGGCAATCCCTTCATCACTGGCGCGAGCGTGACCGGCAAGGTCGTGCGTCACGGCAAGGGTGAAAAGATCATCGTGTTCAAGTACAAGAGCAAGAAGAATTATCGCCGCAAGGCTGGCCATCGTCAGCCCTTCACCCAGGTGGAGATCACCGGTATCAACGCCTGATTTCCATGATCCGCTTTACGCTGCATTCCACGGGCGGCCAAATCACCGGCTTTTCGTGCTCCGGCCACGCCGGATACGCTGAAAAAGGCAGCGACATCGTATGCGCCGCCGTCTCTGTCCTGACCACGACCTGCGTAAACGCGTTGGAATCCGTGGCCGGGGAAAAGCCCCATGTGATCGCCAAGGATGGACAAATGATCCTGAAGCTTCCCAAAGAAAGCGGGCATGACGCGCAGGTGATCCTGCGCTCGCTCTGGCAGGGAATGCGCGATCTGGCGGAGGAATATCCACCGTATCTTGTTCTCAACGAATCTTAAGCATTGGAGGATACAATCATGTTGAAGCTCAATCTTCAGCTTTTCGCCCATAAAAAAGGTATGGGCTCCACCCGCAACGGCCGCGACAGCGAAAGCAAGCGCCTGGGCCCGAAGCGTGCCGACGGTCAGTTCGTGCTGGCTGGCAACATCCTGGTTCGTCAGCGCGGCACCAAGATCCTGCCCGGCCTGAATGTGGGCATCGGCAAGGATGATACCCTGTTCGCCAAGGCGGACGGCGTGATGCGGTTTGAACGCAAGGGCAAGTTCAAGAAACAGGTCAGCGTTCATCCCCAGGCCACGGAAAACGTGGTGCAGTAATCCTTGAAAAGTGAAGGCCGCTTCGCCGTATTTGGCGGGGGGCCTTTTCTTTCATCCGCAAACGGAGATTTGATCCATGAAAGATACATTGGCGCGTCTGGAAACGGAGAGGCTGATCCTTCGCCCCTTTGAGGAAGCGGATTATCCGCTCGTATACGCGATATCCTCTGATCCCGCCACCACCCGATACCTCTTTTTCTGGGGCCGCATCGGCTGGACGCCGGAACAGGACGCCAGGCGATTTTTGGATTACGCGGTCGGCAATTGGCAGAAAGACCCGATCCGCGCGCGGGAATACTGCGTGACGCGCAAGGATACCGGGGAAAAAATCGGCGACGGCAGCGTGGAATGGGTGGCCGATGAAGAAGGCACCGCGGAAATCGGCTGGATCCTGCTGCCCAGGCACCGCGGAAAGGGCTTCGCCACCGAAATGGGCCGGGAGCTTTGCCGCGCGGCGTTCGAGCGCCTGGACGCAAAAAAGGTCATCGCCCACTGCGACGATCGGAACGCTCCGTCCTGGCGCGTGATGGAGCGCCTCGGCATGCGCTTTGCGGCGCTCGAAAAAGGCGTCCGTCCCGAAAAGCGGGAAGGCGAGCCCAAGGGCGACGAACGCACCTATGCCATCACGCGCGAGGAATGGACCCGGATGCAGAGAGGATAAACGAGCGCGGCGAAAAAACATGGAAGAAAGAAAGGCGGTCATGCAAATGAACATCATCCATACCTCAAACGCTCCCGCGGCCATCGGCCCTTATTCCCAGGCCATCGTGGCCAACGGGCTTGTGTACACCTCCGGCCAGATCGCGTTGGACCCCGCTTCCGGCGTTATCGGCGAAACTACCGTCGAAGGGCAGACGGAACAGGCCATCCGCAACCTGAACGCTGTGCTGGCGGAAGCGGGCAGCGATTTGACGCGCGTCGTCAAAACCACCTGTTTCCTTCGCCACATGTCCGATTTTGCCGCCTTTAACGCGGTCTATGCCAAATACTTTACCGGCAAGCCCGCCCGCAGCTGTGTGGAAGTGTCCGCATTGCCAAAGGCCGCGCTGGTCGAGATCGAATGCGTGGCCGAAGTGAAAGAATAACCCGGCCACGCGCGAAGAAAGCCCTGTTCCGAACGGTTCATCCCAACGGAACAGGGCTTTGCCTATCTTTTCGTTGATTACCAGCTTCCCTGGGCGTTCGCCATGGCCTGGGTCAGGGTGCTCATGGCGGCGGCGAGGGCTGCGCTGGAGGGATTGGAATTGATGACGCTGTTCAGGTTATTGATGGCGTTGAGCAGCTCGTAGTACCCGGGCTGATCGGACGGGGTATCGTTCAGCTGGTTCTGCGCCTGGGCGAGCAGCCGCTGGGCGTCCGGCAGCAATTGCTGCTCCACGAGGGTCTGCTCGTAGGTGGCCGCGCCGTACTGGTGGACGGTGCAGGTGCGCGATTGCAGGAGCATGGCGTTGGTATTGCCGTCGCTGGTCAGGCGGATGGCGGCGTATTCGCCCAGGTAATCCGAAAGCACGCCGGCGTATTCCGTATCGGTGAAAGTGTACAGCGGATGGCCGATGGGCAGGATGATGACGCCGCGCGTGGAATGGGAGGGGCAATAATCGGTGGCCAGCATGCCGGTGGAATCGCATACGTCCAGGGTATAGTGCATCTGGCAGGACACGGTGGGCGCGTTCTCCCTGGGCCAGTAATCCGTGGTGGTGCCGTAGCCCATCACATCGTGGCGGCACGCGTCGGTTGCGAGCTGGCCGGACACGTTGCAGGTGGTCACCTTGACCAGGCCCACGTCGCTGGCGGTCGCCTCGATAATGTCTTTATTGGGCTTGCCCTTGTGGATCGGCTCCATAAACGCTTTCCACAGCTTGGCCGCGCTGTTGCCCCCGGTCGTTTTGGAGGAAAGCGCCTTGTAATTATCGTGCCCGATCCAGACGGACGCGCAGTAATACCCGGTGAGCCCGACGAAGAACACGCCCTTCTGATCGGAATTCGTGCCCGTTTTCCCGGCCACGGTCTGGCCGGAAATTTTCGCGGCGGTGCCGGTGCCGGAGGAGACCACGTCCTTCATCATGTCGATGGTCAGCCAGGCGGTGGACGCTTTGAATACCTGGCGGCGCTCCTGTTTTTCATGCGCGTTGTAGATCGTTTTCTTGCTGCTGTCCAGGATGCCCAGGAACGTGACCGGGCTTTGGTATACGCCCACGTTGCCGAGCGTGCCGAACGCAACCGCCATTTCCACGGGCGTAATGCCGCTGGAGCCGAGGGACAGGCCGAAGGGCGTGCGGTTGATGTGCTCTTCGGATACGCCCAGGCGCAGCAGGAAATCCGCCGAGCGGTCCACGCCCACATAGTTCATCAGGGCATAGGCCGCCGCGGTGTTATCGCTGCGGGTAATGGCGGTGCGGATGGTTTCCGGCCCGCGGTAGGAGGAGCCGCCGTAATTCTGCGGCCAGGTATCCTTGCCGTCGCTGCCTGTATAGCCGCGGATGGGCAAGGGCATGTTGTAGAGGATGCTGCCCGCGCCCGCGCCCAGCTCGATGGCCGGGGCATAGACGGCAATGGGCTTGATGGAGGAGCCGACGGGCATGTTCATATCGGAAGCGCGGTTCAGGGTCTTTCGCTTGGTCGGGGCCGTGCGGCTGCCGACGATGGCTTTCAGCTCCCCGGTCCGGTAATCCAATACGACCGCCGCGGCCTGCGGCTGGGGGATCTCGTCATAAGTGCCGTCGGAATTCCTTGCGCGGTAGATTTGATCGCTGGGATCGCGGGTGGCGGGATAATCGGTATAGTTCTGCAGGACCTGCTCCACCGTGGTCTGGATATCGGTATCCAGGGCCAGGAAGACATGATAGCCGCCGGTGCGCAGCTGCGTTTCCATTTTGGCGCGGTTTGCGGAGGTATCCGGCAGGCCGTTCATGCTCAGCAGGGCCTTGACCACGTCGCGGATCGCGTATTCCACGTAGTGCGCGTAAGGATAGAGGGACGTGGAAGAGGGGGAGGAGCTGAGCACGTTCGCGGTGGACGGATCCAGGGCTTCAATATATTTCTCGTAGGAAATAAACTGGCTTTCGTACATGCAGCGCAGTACGTAGTCGGTGCGGTCATTGGTGATCTTTTTATAATCCGTGGTATCGCTGGCGCGGATATACAGGTTGCGGCGGGGGTTATAATAATAGGGGTTGTTGGTCATGCCCGCCAGCATGGCGCATTCGCGCAGCGTCAGCTCGCTCAGGTCGTTCTTGCCGAAAAAGCCGTATGCGGCCACCTTGACGCCGTAATAGTCTTCGCCGAGGTAAATCGTATTGAGGTAGGCTTCCAGGATCTGGTTTTTCGTGTACTGGGTTTCAAGCTGCATGGCCAGGTACGCCTCCTGGATCTTGCGCTTGTAGGATTGCTCGCTGGAAAGCAGGGTGTTTTTAATCAGCTGCTGGGTGATGGTGGAGCCGCCCTGCTGGCTGCCAGTGACGAAATTGGCGACGAACGCGCCCACGATACGCTTGACGTCCACGCCGTTGTGCGTGTAAAAGCGGGCGTCCTCCACGGCGACGAACGCGTGCTGCAATGTGAGCGGAATCGTGTCGATGGACACCATGATGCGGTTTTCGGTGCCCTTGTAATCGGTGATCTGATTGCCCTTGGAATCATAGATAAACGAGGTTTGGGCCTGATCGTCGATCGCGGCGAGATCGAGGGTCGGCGCGGTTTCCATGTACGCCTTGGCGACGCCGACCAGCGCGCCGAGGCCGGCAAGGCAAAAAATCAGCACGGTCAAAATGAGCATCCGAAAAGAATGAACCAGCACGCCCAGGAAAAAAGAGGGCTTGCGGGCACGGTGCTTCAATATGGTGCGTTTGGGCGGCGTTTCTTCCTCCAGGGCCAAATCTTCGCCCAGCCAGGCGCCGCTCATGCCAAGGTTCTGCGCGTCTTCATAGGCGGGCCAGGCGCCCTGCTGCGCGTCCTCCTGGGCAGGGTAGGCTTCCTCCCAGGCTGGCTCATCCGCGCCGGAGGGCATGCCGTCCATATCCTGGCTTAAGTCGGGCGTCCACTGTTCCCCGGGGACAAAGTAGCTTTCGTCCGCCTGGCTCGCTTCATACGCCTCGGGCTGCTGGTCCGCAAAGTTCTTTCTGCGTCTCACTCTGGTTCTCCTTTATGGCGCGTGCGCCAAATCGATCCTCCAAATTATACCACATCAGGCGGGGTGAATACAATCCCCGCACCCATAGAACGAACAAAAGGGATCAACTTATCCGCCGGCCGCCAAAAAAATCACGCGTCCAGCGTATCCAGCAGGGCGGAATCCTTTTGCCTGACGCAGCGGCACACCACCGCGAAGAAAACGCACACCAGGCCCGGCACCGCATAATAGATCAGGCGCGTCAGCGTGTACATAAAAAGGAGGAGCGCCCCGTACCAGGCGTATTTTTTTGCGCGCTGCGGATGAAATATCCACGCCCGCCATTTGACGGGGCGCTGGGCGCGTTTCCGTCTGCCAAGGGCCACCAATTGATCGTCCGTCGCGGGATTTTCGCCGCCCAGGAGGGAGATCAGTTTTTCCCGCGTCAGGAAGGCTACCCTGGGTTCATTGGCTGCCTGCACCCGGGCTTCCGGCGCGATCGGGCAAGGCGCGCAGCAAAGCCCCTGATCCGCCCCGAGCGTTTTTACGTCCCGCTGCAATTTGAGCACGTTTTCCGCGCTGACACTGCCCGAGGCGGATATCTGCGCAAACGAAACAAGCAGCCTTCTGCCCTCATAGGCGCACAGGACGCCGTCCTCCGCCGCCTGAAGCAGCGTCAGCTTCCAGCGAAGTGACAACAATACCGCTATTTCAAAATGCGCCTTGTGCGGCGGGGAAAGCAGCAGCCTGTCCAGCGCCATTTCGCCCCCGATCGCGGCGCGCAGGGCTTTTTCGCGCCGGTTGAGATAATCGTCCCGGATTTTTCTGCGAAGCAGCAGCAAAAGGCTGTACAGGGCCATGCCCGCCGTCAGCGCGGAGGGCCTGAGCCCCCACAGGAAACAGAACCAGCCGACGCTCCCCGTCAGCGCCGCCAGATGGAACCCGATACCGTCCATGATCCCGCTCAAACGGGTTTTATGCAAATATTCCTGCAATCTTTTCTCCTCCCTCTTTTCAGAATGCCCATTTTGTTGTATAATATGGGTAGGAGATGATCGAAATTGCAGAAATTGGGCATTTTGGGGGGAACATTTGATCCGATCCACGAGGGGCATTTGGCCCTGGGCCGCGCCGCGCTGAGCGCCGGCGGGCTGGATAGGATCATTCTCATGCCCATGGCCCGGCCTGCGCACCGGGAGGCGGACGCTTCGGCGGCGGACAGGTTGTCCATGTGCCGGATTGCCGCTGCCGATGAGCCTTCCTTTCTGGTTTCCAATGCCGGCATGTCGTCCGGCGTGAAATATACGCTGGATACGCTGGGGCCGCTGCGCCGGGAATTCCCGGGCGCGCTGCTGACGTTTATCATCGGGGCGGACAAATTGACCGCCCTGCCCTATTGGTACGGGGCTGAAAAGCTTTTTTCGCAGGTGGATTTCCTTTGCTTTCCGCGCGGTGGGATCTCCACGGACGAAGCGCTGGCGAAGGCCCGCGCCGCCGGCGTCTGTGTCAAGATGCTTTCCGGATACGCTACGCCCTATTCCGCCAGCCTGATCCGCGCGCAGACGGCCCAGTATGAGGACGCGCCGGGCCTTGCCCCGAACGTGCTTGCCTACATGGCGCAGCGGGGCCTGTACCAAACGGATTATCTGCCCAGGATCAGGACCATGATGAACCCGCGGCGTTTCCAGCATACCCTGGGCGTGCGGAAGGAAGCGGTCCGCCTGGCCCTGCTCCACGAGGTGCCCGTTCAGCGCGCCGCCCTCGCCGCGATCCTGCACGACTGCGCCAAGGGCATGTCCGTCAAGGAAATGAACCGCATCGCCGAGGAAAACCATTTGATGGAGGACCCGGCCATGCTTTCCTCCGGCCCGATGATGCATGGGCCCGTGGGCGCGTATATCGCCAAAACCCAGTTTGGCGTCCGCGATGAAGGCGTATTGGACGCCATCCGCAGCCATACCATCGGCCGCCCGGGCATGAGCAAGCTTGAAATGTGCCTGTTCGTCGCCGACGCGACGGAAGAATACCGCGAGGAATATGAGGGGCTCAAGGAGCTTCGCTATCTGGCGGACCGTTCCCTGCCCGCCGCGGTGCTTTTATCCATCCAGCTCACGCAGCGGTATCTGGAACGCACGAACCGGCCTTTCTATCCCATCGTGTTTGAAACCATGAATTATCTCAAATCCATCCTGACGGAGAGAGAAAAGCGTTTGCTTACGGATATCGATATCACATCAATTTGAAGGAGGAATTGGAATGGAAAACACCGGCTTGGCCCAAAGGATCGCGCGGATCCTGTATGACAAAAAAGCGTCGGACATTACGGTGCTGCATGTGGCGCACCTGACCGTGATTACCGATTACATGGTCATCGCCACGGGCCGCTCCGCCCTGCACGTCAAATCCCTGGCGGATGATGTGGACGATGCCCTCGCCATGGACGGCATTGCCCTGCGCGCCCGGGAAGGCCAGGGCGAAGGCCGCTGGATCGTGCTGGATTACGGCACCGTGCTGGTACATATTTTCCATCCGGAAGACCGCCAGTTCTATCATTTGGAACGGCTGTGGGAAGATGGGCAGAACCGCCTCCCGCTTCCCTTCCTGGAGGAAGAAAGCCGGGAGACGCCGCAGGCATGAATATACAGATCTACGCCCTGAAAAAGAATTTTGACACCCAGAAGGCCGAGCGCTTTTTTAAGGAACGCCGCGTTCCATATCAGCTCCTGGATTTGAAGAAGCATAAATTGGGCCAACGGGAATTGGCCCTGTTTGCAAGACGCCTGGGCGCGGAAAACCTGCTGGACAAAAAGAACCCGGAGGTATTATCGCATCCCGTAGCGTATAACGACGACCCCGCCTACATTCTGGAAACCCTCATGGAGTATCCCCGCTTCCTGAAAACGCCCATCGTCCGCAACGGCGACAGGATCACCCTGGGCGCGGACGAAAAAACCTGGGAAGAATGGATCAAAAACGGCTGAACAGGTAGGAGATGAGAAAAATGTATTGCGAATACTGTAAGCGGCTGGTGGAGGGAGATAGATGCTCCTTCTGCGGAAAAAAGTGCAAGCGGGACGTGCAGGCGGACGATCTGTGCCTGGTGCGCTCGATCGGGCAGATCTGGGCGGATATGCTCTGCGACGTCTTGCAGCAAAACGAGATCCCCTATTACAAGCAAAGCGACATCGGCGCGGGCATGGCCATGCTGACGGGCCTGCACATGGAATCGTTCAGCATCTTCGTGCCCTACAGCCGTTACGAGGAAGCCAAGGAAACGGCGGACGCCCTGTTCTCCCAGGTGGAGGAAGGGGAAGAAGGAGCATTGGAAGAAGACGGAGATGCCGTGGAAAAGGAATCTGAAGACGAATAAACAGGAAAGAGGTGGATAGGATGCATTTGATTACCATTCAAAGCAGCCAATTGACGGTGATCCTCAGCTCCAAGGGCGCGGAGATCCAATCGATCAAAGGCACGGACGGCGTGGAAAGGATGTACGACGGCAATCCGAAATTCTGGGCCAACCGCGCGCCGATCCTGTTCCCGGTCGCGGGCGGATTCAAGGACGACGGGTACGAATGGCAGGGAAAATGGTATCCGATGCCCAAGCACGGCTTTATCCGCCCGCTGGAGTGGCAGGTGGAAAGCGTAAAGGAAGACCAGGCTGTGTTCCTGCTCCGGGAAAAGAACGCGGGCTTCCCGTTTGAATATGATCTGCGGGCGGCTTTCGCCGTAAAAGACAACCGGCTTTCCGTTTCCTATTCCGTTACCAACCGCGATCAGGGCCCCTTCTGTTTCAGCATCGGTTCGCATGAAGCGTATGCCTGCCCGGAAGGGATCGAGGAATACGAGATTGTGTTCGACGAGGAAGAAACCCTGCGCCATTCCATCCTGGAGGGCTCGCTCAATTCCCATGAGACCGTGCTCATCGCGGAAAACACGCGCGTCCTGCCCCTGAAATACGAATACTTCGCCGTGGACGCGCTGGTGTTCCGCGATCTCAAGAGCAAGGGCGTGGTGCTCCGCTCTAAAAAGCACGGCCGCACCGTGCGCGTGGATTTCCCGGATAAGCCCTTCCTGCTCTTGTGGACAAAGCCCGGCGCGCCGTATATCTGCATCGAGCCCTGGTGCAACGGCCCCGATTTTGTGGACGCGCCCGCGCAGATCGATAAAAAGCCCGGCTTCCTCCGCGTCGAAGCGGGCGAGACCGTCACCCGCACCCATACCATCACCGTCGGATAAATACAAAAATCAAAGCATTCGGCCCGGAGCAGCGTCGCTTCCGGGCCGTTTTGGTTTTTTATCCATAACAAGCCGTCAATTCTTCCTGGAAACCAATGCGATCCATGCGGGCAGCGCGGCCATGGGATTCTTTTTCCAATCGTTGATCCCCTCGAGCTCTTCCGGGCGCTTATGCTGAAGCTCGGCATACGTAAACCAGAAGGAAGCGTCGATCGCGGGCAGCTCGGCCAATTCACGGATGCTCAGCCCCGCCCGGATCTGGGAATTGACAATATCCTGAAGCCGCCAATGCAGATCCGGGAAAACGTCGTGGTACGACTTGACGATCAGGGGAGCCTTCCAAGCCTCTCCCAAGAACGGTCTGTTGAACGGATGCAGATCGTACGCGACCGAATGACCGCCTGTTTTCAAAACACGGAAGATATTGCGATACATTTTGTCCAAATCGCTGATCCATGAAAGCGTACCGTTGGAGGTATACACCATATCGTACGCCTCGCCGCGGATATGGGACAGCTTCATCGTATCGTCACATATGAATTCGATATCCAGACACAGCCGCTTCGCGATGACCGACGCGTTTTCAAGCTGACGTTCGCTAATATCGGACGACGTCACATGCGCGCCCATCATGGCAAGCGCGAACGCCGCGTGATTGTCGCCGCTGGAGGGAAGCAGAACACGCCGGCCCTTCAGATCCGGAAGATATTTGCGGATCAATTCAAGGACGGCGGGATGAAAGGCTGACGCGGGCTGCTCCTTCAGGCGCATGATTTTCTCATCGGTTCTCAGCGACCTGTACCACGCCGAATCGGATGTTTCATTCCAGTAGGCTTTGATCCTGTCGATGATCTCATCGCCGTTCATCCTTATCTCCCTCATAAGTCGTTTTATCGAGAGGATCGATATGCTTATATCAAATGCGCGCGCAGGAACGCGCCGATTTGGCTGTTGGACGCCTTGCTTTCTTCAAACCCAAAGGCCTGGAACACATGGCACATCCCGGCCCAGCGCACCAAGCGCGCGTCCACGCCGTCGCGCAGCATGGCCTTTTCCAGCGTTTCCGAATCGCTGAGCAGGATCTCATGCGTGCCGCAGTGAATGAGCGTTGGCGGGAAGCCGGTAAAATCCGCATAGATGGGGGAGATGCCGCCGTCCTTCAGGCGCTCCGCGCTGCCGGCGAACTGGACCGCGTTTTCCATCAGCTCCCGGGCGTCCAGCGTCGCGTCCACTTTTTCGAGCGTGCGGTAGCTTTCGCCGGTCTGCGCCAGATCCACCCAGGGGGAGAGCAGCGCGATGCAAGCGGGCATTTCTTCGCCCTCCTCACGCAGCTTCCGCGCCAGGGAAAGCGCCAGATTGCCGCCCGCGCTTTCGCCGATGAACGCGATCTTTCCGGCTTCGTACCCGATGGCGCGCAGGAAGCGATACGCAGTATACGCGTCCTCCAGCTGGGCAGGATAGGGGTGCGCAGGCGCGAGCCGATAGGTAAACGTGACCGCCCGGACGCCCGCCGCCGCGCAGATGGGAGAAATCAGCGCCCGGCACTGCAAGATGCCGCCGGACACATACGCCCCGCCGTGCATATGCAGGATGACCCCATCCTCCACGGCGATCTTTTTGGGGTACACCGTCAGGGCGGAGAACGGAAGATTGCGGATGGGCAGGGCGGATGTGCCGTTCATCCGCATCCGGGCCACCACTTCCAACGGCGGGTCGATCTTCGTCATCACCTGATTGCCGATGGCCGTTGCGACCTTCTTATGCGAACGGAGCATCCCAAGCGTATCCTGGCTGCGTTTGGTGGGCATGGCGCGCATCACCTCTTTAGCCCTTAGCATACCTGATTTTTCCGGCCGCGTCAAGGACAAAAAGAAACAACGGCGCGGAACGCATGGGCATCCCGCGCCGTGAAGCTTATGAAAATCAGTGGTCCATCCTGGAGTAATTGGGCGCTTCCTTGGTGATGTAGATATCGTGCGGATGGCTTTCGGTCAAGCCCGCGCCGGTGATGCGGATGAATTCGCCCTCCCTGCGCAAATCCTCGATCGTGGGGGTGCCGCAATAGCCCATGGAGGAACGCAGGCCGCCCATCAGCTGGAACACGGTATCGCTCAGCGCGCCTTTATACGGCACGCGGCCTTCCACGCCTTCGGGCACCAGCTTTTTGGCGTCTTCCTGGAAGTAACGGTCTTTGCTGCCGTTGGCCATGGCGGCCAGGGAACCCATGCCGCGGTAGGTCTTGAAGGAACGGCCCTGATAGATTTCCATTTCGCCGGGCGCTTCCTCCGTGCCCGCAAACAGGCTGCCGAGCATGACGGCCTTTGCGCCGGCCGCGATGGCCTTGGCGATATCGCCGGAATATTTGATGCCGCCGTCGGAAATGATGGGGATATCGTATTTGTCCGCTTCCTCGGCGCAATCGGCGACCGCGGTGATCTGGGGCACGCCGATGCCGGCGACCACGCGGGTGGTGCAGATGGAGCCCGGCCCGATGCCGACCTTCACGCAGTCCACGCCCGCCTGGATCAGATCGTGCGTGGCGGCGGCGGTGGCGACGTTGCCGGCGCAGAGCTGGATATCCGGGAATTTGGAGCGGATCTGGTCAATGGTGCGCAGCACGCCCATGCTGTGGCCGTGCGCCGTATCGATAAAGATCGCGTCCACCTTGGCGGCGACCAGCGCTTCGATGCGCTCCATCACGTCATGGCTCACGCCCACGGCCGCGCCGCACAGAAGGCGGCCGTTGCTGTCCTTGGCGCTGTTGGGGTATTTGGTGGCTTTCTCGATATCCTTGATGGTGATCAGCCCGCGCAGGTTGCCTTCCGCGTCCACGATGGGCAGCTTTTCAATGCGGTGCTCGGCCAGGGTTGCCTGGGCCTGGTCCAGCGTGGTGCCCACATTCGCGGTAATCAGGTTTTTGCTGGTCATCACTTCGCCGATCAGGCGGCTGTCGTCTTTTTCAAAGCGCAGGTCGCGGTTGGTCAGGATGCCGACCAGCTTGCCGTTTTCCGTGATGGGCACGCCGCTGATACGGTAGCGGGCCATGAGCGCTTTGGCGTCGGAAATATGATGGGTGGGGGAAAGGAAGAAGGGATCGGTGATCACGCCATGCTCGCTGCGCTTGACTTTGTCTACCTGGGAGGCCTGCTCCTCGATCGTCATGTTCTTATGGATCACGCCCAGGCCGCCTTCCCGCGCGATCGCGATTGCCAGGCGGGAATCGGTCACCGTGTCCATTGCGGCGGACAGAACGGGAATGTTCAGCTTGATTTTCTTCATCAACTGCACGGACAAAGAAACGTCCTTGGGCAGCACTTCACTGCGGCGGGGCACCAACAGCACGTCGTCAAACGTCAGTCCTTCACGAACAACCTTCTGAAGCATCTTTCCTCATGACCCCCTTCAAGATATTTTATCAATTATACCGAACAATTTCAGAAAGTGTCAATAGATAATTCGGCAATTATCGCCTTTTATTCTACATTTTTGGGCGAAAACAAAACCCGCGGATGGCATAAAAGCCGAATCCGCGGGCCGCAAATACGCGGGGAAGCGTCATCCCTCCGCTTTCGACGGGTTTTCGTGGATCATGATGTGCTTGACCTTCGGGAATTCCTTTTCGATATCGTCGTGCACCTGTTCCGCGATCTCATGCGCCTGGTCCAAGGGCATGGAGCCGTCCACGGATATTTCCATTTCCACATAGATGCGGTTTCCGAACTGGCGGGTCAGCAATTGATCCACGGCCCGGATGCCCGGATGGCGCAAGGCGCACGCGCGGATGGCGCCCTCGGTGTCCGCGTCGCAGCGGCGGTCCACCATCTTGTCCACGGCGTCCTTGAAAATGTCGTACGCGGCTTTGCCGATCATGAAGCAGATCACCAGGCTCGCGACGGGGTCCAGCACCGGAAAGCCCAGCTTGGCCCCGCCGATGCCGATCAGCGCGCCGATGGAGGAAAGCGCGTCCGAGCGATGATGCCACGCGTCCGCCATCAGCGCCCCGGAATCGATCTGTTTGGCGGCTTTCCGCGTATATTGGAACATGTATTCCTTGACGGCGATGGAAAGGACAGCCGCCGTCAGGGCCAGCATGCCGGGGGCCTCCAATTGCCCGGAACGCGCCAAAAGGATCTTCTGCACGCCCGTATAGCCGATGAATACGCCCGTGCCGGCCAGCATGCCCGACAGGATCATGGCCGCAACGCATTCCATCCTTTCATGCCCGTAGGGGTGTTCCTGGTCCGATGCTTTGCTGGATGCCCGGATGCCGATCATCACCACGATCGTACTGAATACGTCGGAAATCGAGTGCACCGCGTCCGAGATCATGGCGCTGGAATGGGCGGCAAAGCCCGCGATCAGCTTTATCAGCGACAGCGCCGCGTTTTCCAAAATCGTGATCCGTGTTACCCGGAACGCTGTTTTTTCAGCATTTTCCATGCGATCAACTCCAATAATGCTATGTCCGTACACCGCCCGGTTTTTGCCGGAATGAAAAAAAGAACAGCGCATTGTATGTCTGTCCCGCAGAAATTATGTCTGCTGCCGCCCTGACGCGGCCCGGCTCCCATAGGCCTGTTCCTTGCTTCTATTATATCTGATTGCGTATCTGAATGCAAGCACTTCTTTTATAAATCTATGTAAATAAATATATGCAAATAGATGTACATTGACGTTCTCTTTTGTCTTTGTATTCCTCTTGCGGTCGTTGCGTTTTATATCCTGGATGCACAAACAGCGCCCCGCGCAGGAGAGGACGCAGCGCCCGCGGCCGATGCGGCGTTCCCGGATGAAATGCGGGAAAACGATGGCGGCACGCCTCCGTTTTATGCTTTTTCGTTTTGCCTGTACAATTCGAGCATCTGTTTCATTCGTCCGGCCGGCTTGATCAGGTCCTGTATCGTCTCGCCTCGATTCAGCGTATCGATCAGGGCCGCGATATACCGATCCATATTTACGGAGAAATACCAGCTCCGGGCTTTTAATTCATCCTTTTGATGCACCAGATTGGTTGTGAAGATCCGGTTGAACCAGCCCGCTTCATAGGCTTCGTCAAATTTTTTCAGGCCGCTGGTAAATAATCCGAAGGTAGAATATATGAACACCCTTTTTGCGCCCATTTCCTTGAGCTGCCGGGCGGTATCCAGCATACTGCCGCCGGAGGCGATCATATCGTCCGCCACGATCACATCCTTGCCTGCCACGCTCGTTCCGCAGAAATCATGGGCAATGACGGGATTGGAGCCGTTTACGATCCGTGTATAATCCCGCCGCTTATAAAATATGCCGATATTCACGCCAAACAGCGAAGCCATGAATACCACCCGTCCGATGGCCCCTTCATCCGGCGCGATAAACATCATGTGATCGCTGTCCAGCGCCAAATCCTCATACTCAGTGAGCAGCGCCTGCGTGAATTGCAGGGCCGGGGAGATGTTCTCCAGTCCCATCAGCGGCACCACGTTCTGCATCCGGGGATCATGGGCGTCGAAGGTCAATATGCTGTGCACGCCCATGCTTTCCAACTCCCGCAGCATGACGGCACAATCCAGCGATTCCCGCGCGGTTTTTCGATGCTGGCGGCCTTCATAAAGGAATGGCATGATGACGGTGATCCTGGCAGCTTTGCCGTTGCAGGCGGCGATGACCCGCTTCAAATCCTGGTAATGATCGTCCGGAGACATCCGATTGCTTTCGCCGAACATCTGATAGGTCATGGACGTATTGCAGACGTCCAGCAGGATATAGACGTCCCGATCCCGGACGGATTCCCGGATGACGCATTTCCCTTCGCCGCTGGAGAAACGAGGACACTCCGCGGGGATAAGAAAATGACCTCCCTCCCTCCATTCGGAAAGGATCTGATCCACCCTTTTGCCGATGTGTGCGGCGGATTCCAATACGATAAGGCCCAGCTTTCCCGACATGGACAACGCTCCCTTCGGTCTGTGTACATCCCAAAAATCATTTGTTCATTCCGTTGAATACATGCAGCTGCATCGCCATTATTCCAGGATCAGCGAATCCACCTTTTTTAGCAGTTCCTCTATATGTGCCTGCGTATGGCGGATGCGCACGGCGTTCAGATCATTCTCAGACGGGCCGATCAGCTGAAGAAAGCGAACGGCGGAAAGAAGCCGGATCCTGTTTTCATTTCGCGCCCGCGTCTCCTCATCCTTCGTATCGAAATAATATTCGATTGTCTTGCGCCATACGAAGCCGGACAGCTCGGCGCTGATCCCCAGGAAAGCCATCGAATTACCAGGCGCATCCTCTTCAAATTCCTGATAAGCCACATAAACGCCCTGCAAATCAAAGATGGGGCTGCCCTGGGTCAGCGTATCCATATCGATCAGGAGCGGCTCCCCGCCCGCTACCATGACGTTTTTCATGTGAAAATCGCCGTGGACGACGCCGCAGGATTCGGGCAGGGCAATGAGCAGGTTCCTGATGCGATCATACTGTGTTTCGGTTATCGAACCCCAATGCAGGATCGTATCCAGGTGTCCCATCCAGGTTTCCTTGGCGGAGGGCAGCGTGCCGGGCTCCAGCTCCACGGCGTGAACCGTTTTCATCACATGAACGAATTCTCTGACCAATTCTTCCGCCCTGTCCGGCTGGGCGGCCAGCAGATCATTCATGGTCCGCGCCTTCAAAAGCTCGAACACGGAGCCGTAGGAATCCCCTACCTTCACGATGTCGTAGGAAATGGCCGTGGGGATGCCGTGCACAAAAGCCATCTTCGCCATCTTTCGCTCGTTCTCGATCAGCGGCAGGCTGTCCGCAGAGGCGTACACCTTTACGATCGTGTCGGGATCGAGGCGGTACACCGTGCCGTAAAAACCGCGCCCGATGACCTCGCAGCCCTCTACGGAGATTTCCCGCATCTTCTTTTTAACGCGAAACAGCTCCGTGAAGCCCGTCGTTCCCAATATCTCATAGACCTCCGGGGACACGTTTCGTATTTCCGTTTCCTGACCGACGGCTTTTCTTACCTTCATCAGGATGCGAAGCCCGGCGCTGGAAATATAAACCAAATCGGAAGCGTCAAAAACGGGGATACCGTCCGGCTGCTCCTGCATGCGCGTCAAAATTTGACGCTCCAGATCAGGGGCGTTTGTGGAATCGATCCTGCCCGCCAATGGGATGAAAACATTTGCTTTACTCATAACGATTGCCTTTTCCAAATTGCCCCACTGATCCATCCGTTCATATAAGCCCTATGTCCACGCATCCATGATCTTGCCGTTTTCATTCAGCCCATCACAAGCTGCCGCCCAGATTTTCCAGCGTGTCGATCACCACGATGCAATTCTCCGTCACGTTCTGCATCACCTGCTTCATGATGTACTCGGGGATCGCCGCGCAGCCGCCGGTATAGGGCTTGACGGGGCCAAAGCAATGGAGGAAAATGGCGGAGCCGCGTCCGGGCGTGCCGTCCTCGTTGAAGCTGATGTTGAGGCAGTATTGATACTGGCATTCGTAATCGAGAATGTGCTCGCTGTTGGTCAAGTCCAGATCGGGATAGTCCCGAATGTCCACCATTTCATTATAGCACATTTCTTCCCGTTCGTCACCTGACCAATAGATATTCTCATCAACTTTCGTATACGGAAAGGCGCAGCCGGGATCGGCGGCAATGCCGAAGGCTTTGTTGAAGCGATAAACACCGATGGGCGTCTGGCCGCAGCCCTCTGCATGGCCGGCGTCCAGGCACAGCCCGTTTCAGCCCACAAAGCCGGGCGTGGAAAGGATTTGCTTCCATACGCCGCTGCCGTCCTTCTGGTGCATGGTGATACAGGCCGTGGTTTTGTCCATCCCCATGGCGGCCACAATGAACAGCTGATCGGCGTCCTGCGCGGCGGGAAGGTTCACCACCCACGCCGGCGAATCCGCCGCTTGCCGGATATTTGCAGGCAGGCCCTCGATCTGATCAGATAAAGCGCCAATCGCCGTATTTTTCAGGGAAGCGCTGCTCACCGGGAAGGTAAAGCAGGTGTCGGGATAGGGCTCGTTTTCCAGCGTGAAATGCCACCATTCTTCCGCCAACGGCTTGAACCCGTGGGCCAGCATGGCTTCCCGCAGGATCATACGGTTCTGATACTGTTCCTCGGTGATGCCCGTATAATCCGGATGGCTCAGCTCGCCGAAGAAATCGAAGGCGCCGCCCATGTCCGCTTCCTTTTCCGCGGTCATGTCAAACAGCGTTAGGTCCACCGTGCTGCCCCGGCTGTGGCCGGAATGCTCGGCAATGTAGCCCAAGGGGAACAGCACGTCCTTTTCCAGCTCGGGATAGAAGTATTCCTTCATGCGGGTATCCTCAAAATCCAGGGCCCAGCGCATGAAATGGGACACCGCCATCTGGGGCCGATAGGCGTCGTAGATTTTCAGCCGGTAGCCTTTTTGAAGCAGCTCGTCGCTGACTTCCTTCAGCGCTGACGCCGCTTCTTTTGTCAGCAGTGCGATGGGTTCCTCGTAGCCGTCGATGCGGTTCCCGATGAAGTTGTAGGTGGAATAATAGCGGATTTCCAGGATCGCGTCCGGCACCGCGTCGCTTAAAAGCACAAAACCCGAAGCATCGTCCGAATAGAGCATTTCTTCTTCCTCCGCTGAGGCCGCAGATACTATTTTTTTTCAGCAGTACCGGGAACGGCTTTGCTGCTTTTATCTGCGGTTTTCCATATGCGCCCGGCGATCCAATTCGCGAGCAGGCCCAGCGCGGTCCCCAGCGCGATGCCGGCCAGCACATCCGTAGGAAAATGCAAAAACAGATACATGCGGCTGAAAGCGATCAGCGCCGCGGCGATGAAAGCGGCGACGCCCGGCTTTTTATGCTGCATGAAAATGGCTGTGGCAGCACCGAAGGCCCATGCGGAATGGGTGGATGGGAAGGAAGAGCTGGATGGGCGCGAAACCAGCAGCGCAAAATCCAGGTCGATCTGGCAGGGCCGCGGCCGGGAAATCAGGTTTTTCAGGCCATACTGTCCCATCAGGAACACCGCCGCGTAGGCAAGAAGCACCGCGGCGCCCGCTTTCCTTGTCGATTTAAAAATCAGCAGCACCGCGGCGACAATCAACCATAGCTGCCCATAGGACCCGGCGATGTTCGTTACAGCCAGGAAGAAGCTGTCCAATGCCGCCGTGCGGGGAATCGCGTAAAGAAACGAAAATTCCATAAAAACATCTCTTTTGATCGTTATTTGTTTTCCGGATCGGCGCCCGGCCGATCGATAATTGAACAATATGCTTGCAGCATCCAAAGACGCTGCAAGCATATTGCTGAACGTGCATTATTGAACCGGCACAAAGTCCAGATCGGTCAGGAAATCGATGCACATCTGAATCTGTTCTTCCGTCAGGGTCTGGCTCGCAGCCTTGGGATTGGGGGTCATGTTGAATTCAATGAAGTAGCCCTGGTAGATCGCCAGGATATCCACGAAATCGGTGTCGCTGCCGATTTCCTTGGCAATCAGCAGCTTGGTGCCAAGGCCGGTTTCGCCGTAGGAAATGGCGACTTCGTTCATATCCTTGAACGTTTCTTCCAGCACCGCCAGTTCTTCATCGGAAAGGTCGTTCATCCGCGCTACGGTTCCGTAGGTTTCGTCATAGGCGATGGACAGGTACATCTGGGGCCGGATCATATCGTTGGGCAGGACGGAGGCGATGATCTTATCCCCGCGCACGTTCACCACCTGCAGGCTATATCCATCCGCCAGCTTGCAGGTCAGTTCAAATGCGCCGTTGACCGTCAGCGTGCCCAGCTTCTGCTTTTCATCTATCTTCTTGATCTCGGTGATGTAGGTTTTGTTCAGCTTCGTAACGTACTGCTTGGAAATGTAGCCGGTCTTGCCTGTTTCCGCATCCTGGGCTTTATACCAATTGGTGGTTTCGGCGATGACGAGCAGTTCCTTGCCCTGATCCAGCGTTCGGATGCGGGAAGCGATCGTGGAAGGGCCGGTGCGGAAGTTCACCCAGCCGGTGGGACGGGAGGGACGGGCCGCGATATAGAAAGGCGCGGCAACGGCTTTTTCGCTTGCAAGCTCCTTCTCCAGCTTTTGCTGTTCGGCCTTGGCGTCAGCTTTTTCCTGCTCCTCTTTGGAAGGGGTGTAAGGGCCTGGCTTATAATCCACCAGGTAGCGGCTCATGATGTAGCCGTCGCCCATGCTGCCCCAGACCACCCGCGTCCAGCCGTCGTTGCCCGCATAGGACCAATCAACGAGCACATCGTGGCCGTAAGGCGCGGAACCGATGACGTTATCTCCCAGGTTGGGCGAGCTGCGGACGTTGACGGATTTGCCGTTATCCGTCTTTACGTACATGATGCTGGTGCCCCATGCGGTATAAGCCAACGCCGGAACCGCGAGGGTGGCCATCAGGCAGAGCACCAATACAGCAGCCAGGATTTTTTTCATGTTCTTTTCCTCCTTAAGTCATTGTGTTTATTATACATGAATCTGCTCAAAAAAAGCAACAGGGCTTTCCGTGAGCAGACGCAGTATCTGCTGCCTCCGCCATTTTTCATTCTGTTCGCCCATGGCGGAGAAAATTTCCGCGAACAATCGGATTTCGCCGGCCTGCTTAGGCATGGTTTCCATAAGCGCCCGGATCGCTTCTTTTTCGTTATCGTTCTTGCCTCCTGTTATTTCAAAGCCGCAAGGCCAAGCATTCAATGATTTCTCATGCGGCGGAGCATTATCCCGGAAAGCCTTTCAGGGAGCCGTGCTCTTCGATCCACACGAATTTTTCCCAATCCGCTTGATCCAGGAGCGTTCGGGCGACGACATAGTGATGCGCGCGTCCCGCGTCACAGTTCATGGCCTTTGAATAAACGTCCTCTCCGACGCACGATTTGAAATACTGCATGGATTCGTTTTTGAAGCGAAAGCCCAGCCTGTAGATCCCCAGTGCGGGCGCGCCGCCGCTAAACTGCTCCAGCTGATCCGGACTCAATTCGCCGATCCTTTCGCTTCGCGTCATTGATCCGGCCTTCTTTCCATCTGGTTTGATTCATTGTAGCAAGCGCTGTCCAAAGGATGTCCAAAGAAAAACCGCCTTTTTCCAAATTTCTTTGAAAAAAAGCGGCTTTGTATTCAATTATTGAATATTTGCGTTTGATTGGTTTTCCAGGAAAGGATGCTTTCCGTTATGCTGGCCCAGGAATAAGCGCTCATGTACTCCCCGCGATAAGCGTTGATCGTGTCGCTGTCACCGGCAAAGAACTGATAAGCGTCGCAAACGAAGGCTTCCGGCCGGACGCGCAGGGTGCCTTTTTCCATTTCCAAAATTTCCTCCGCGCCGTATTCCCGCAGAGATTCCCGAAGCGAGCGGATATATACGTCCAGCTGCTTCTGCATCCCGCGGTCGTAGAATCCGTCCTCCCACACGGCGGCGAAAACCTCCGCCCGCGTGACCCCGGAGCCCTGCTTATCCACCAGGTACGCCAGAATTTCCTTGCTCTTCGCCAGCTTGAAGCTAATAGGTTGATCGTCGATATAAACGTCAAAATTGCCAAAGGTTTTGATGCGGATGTGCGGCGGCGAGACCTCCTGCTTTTCTTTGCGCGCATACCGCACCTCGGACGCCAGCTTTTCCAAAGATACGGGCTTGAGAAGATACCCTGTGGGATGCACGGCGTAGGCGTCGAAAGCGTATTGCTTATACGCGGTCAGAAACAGGATGGCCGTTTGGGGATGCAGCCGTTTGATTTGCGCGGCCATGGCGATGCCGTCGATCCCCGGCATGTTGATATCCAGGATCGCAAGCTCCGCCGTATGATCCCGGAGCCAATCCAGTGCCTCCCGGGCGTCGGTAAAGCCCTGGGCCTGACTGATTTCAGGCAGCTGCATGCATTGTTTCAGGGTATATTCCACGGCCAGGGGTTCGTCGTCCACGCAAATGATATTCATGTTCCCTGCTCCTTTTTCGCGCTGTCCGGGATTAGCAGCGTCACGCTGGTTCCGCATCCGATTTCGCTTTGCAGGATCATTTTCCCGCCGCACATCTGTTCGATGCGATCCTTTACATTTTGAAGGCCGATATGGGTTTCTTGGTCATCCGCTTTCTGATCCGGATCAAAGCCTACGCCGTTATCCTGTATCGTGATCCGGTGAACGTTTTCTTCCCGTACGATCGTAACAGTCACCAAGCCATTCCTTTTTGTGCGCACGCCGTGGCAGATGGCGTTTTCCACCAGGGGCTGAACGGTCAGCGCCGGGATTTCAAACTCTTCATCCTCCATGTGGTATTCCATCTGAACATTGGGGAACTGCAGCATTTCGATTTCCGCGTACAGCCGGGTATGCTCCATTTCCTTTGAAATGGGGATCAGATCCGTTTGGCTCAGGGATTCCAGATTCTGCCTTAGATACGTGCTGAAATTTTCCAGCGTCTTGTCCGCCAGGGGCGGGTCTTTGGCGTACAGCGCGCGAATGGTGTTCAGGGCGTTAAACAGGAAATGCGGCTGGATCTGCGTCATCATGATCTGGATGCGCTGCGACGCCATCAGGTCGTTCTCATGCTCGCGGACGAATTGCAGATGCAGCCAGATGTAATAGAACACGCTGCCCACGACGATGGCGATGGTCAGGAATGAGATCGGATGCTGACCTTCCGTATCGCTGTAATCCAGATATATGGAAGCAACGATCATGACGATCACAAAGATCGGGATCCAAACATCCCATTTTCGGGCGGGTTTGCGGCTTTGGTACGTCTGTACAAGCAAGCTCATCAGCAGGATCATGCTGACAACGAGGCAGGAAGAACCGAGCGGACCGCCGTGATAATGGTTCGATCGGTCGATCCAGAAGCTGACAGGCGAAAAAACCGCAGTCAGATAGACCGCCGCATTCAGCCCCGCAAGGATCCACCAGCACCAGCGTTTTCCCGTCGGCTGAACGATATACATGAACAGGATCAGAATGACCGGCCGAACGGAGTATCCGTAGATGGATACGATCGTTCTGAGCGTTTGCCGCGGAAGCCCAACGGTCAGGGAATAATCCCAGTAATTCTGTGCGATCAGCGTCAGGCACAGTACCGCAATGACCAGCATGGTCCGCCTGTGCTCCCGTCGGATATAAGGATCGATCCCCACGGTGAAGGCCAGCCCCAGCAGCAAAAGCAACAAGGGGGAAAGCACCATCGGCGTGCCAAGGTCAAACATCAAATGCGCGCTTCCTCCCTTCTGTCAAAGCCGGAGTGTTCTTGCCAGTATTTGCATCATAGGAATACGCTCGGATGGCAGTATTATACATTCTCTGATGATTATAAAAATCCTGCAACACAGAATTCTTGATTGGAATGGATCTGCGTCATCATGAATTTGCGTATAAAGCCGCGCCCACAGGAGGGCTCCGACCGCTATCAAAGCCCCGAGCGGCAACGATCTGGCAGCTGTTTCCATGCATTTTTCGGAAGGCCGGGGGGCGGTATTTATGATCGCTGTCGGCGTTTTTCTGATTCCTTGCCCTGCTCGCGGACCCAAATGATCTTTATACGTTCTTTATGCGGTTCCAGCGATCTCTCATGCCGAGGCTGTTTACCGCAGCATCCGCCGTATGCGTGACCGGTCTGTTCGGATACTGGCTCATGGATCGGCTGGATCGGTTCCTGACCGGAATGATCCAGACCCATGTAGGCATCGGGTACCGGATGATGAAGGTGACCGAATAACATAAGCCGGGAACCCGGGAAACGCAATTCTTTACATCTCCTCCCCCAAATGATATAATAAAATAAAAAAGGAGGATTCTTTATGATTCGGACAGACATTGTAAATCTGACAGTGATAGATGCAGTCGCTTTTCGGCAAAAGCTGACAGCCGGCGGATCGGGCATCACGATCCTTCGTTATGACATGGACCAGCCGGGCATCGCTTCCATCAGCAAAACTTCAGGAGACGCCATTCCGGCGGCCAACACCCCCGCCGACTTGTATCCCCAGGCCGCCTTCAAGGAAGCGATCCAGCTTACCGCAGGCATGCCTTACAAGAAGCGCGGCGGCGTTCGTTTGGAAAAGAAAGCCGTGAAAGAGGTCGCGCCTGAAGCGGCCGAAGAAGCGGCCGAGGAAGAGGTATTCATCGACAGCGTTGAATATCAAAAGCTGGTTGATCATTACACCGATAAGAACGGAAAACTGTCCTATGAGCTGCTCAACCGCGACCTGATCCGCTTCGCCCATGCCAGCAAAGTCGTCCGCTCCATGTTTGAAGAAGGCGCTGCTCTCAAAAAGATCCGCACGTACATCGTATGCAGCAAATTCAGAACGGTTATCGGCAATAAAAAGCTGACGGAAGCGCAGGTGCTGAAAATGGCTGAGCTTCTGGATGAAGCGAGCCCCAAGTCTGTATTCAAGACGCTGGACGGGGAGCTTCGCAAGCAAAGCGCCGCGAAAAAGCAAAAGTGACATAAGCCTAAAGCATTGCCCTCTTCTCGCCTGCGGGAAGAGGTTTTCTTATCGCCGGATTCCCAACTGAACGCCTTTTGATCGGCCGAGGGGGCGGTATGGCCATTGTATTTTGATTGTTTTCCCCTTGACAAACGGCTTATCCTGGCATAAAATGCCATCATTCCAACAAGGCGCAAGGGTGTGCTGAACGCACCCGGCGCCTTTTTTGTTGGTAATCTAACGGAAACGGAAGTGAGAAAGATGACGTACTCTCCCGCGAACACGATCTGGGTCCTGCTGGGCGCCGCCCTGGTGTTTTTCATGCAGGCGGGTTTTGCCATGTGTGAAGCCGGCTTTACCCGGGCCAAGAACACCGGCAACATTTTGATGAAGAATCTGATGGACTTTTGCATCGGCACGCCGCTCTACTGGCTCATCGGCTTTGGCATCATGTTCGGCACGGGCACGGCGCTCTTCGGTTGGATCGATCCCTTCATCATGGGGGATTACAGCGCGGTTTTGCCGGCCGGCGTACCGCTGTGGGCATACGCCATTTTCCAGACGGTGTTCTGCGCCACCAGCGCCACCATCGTATCCGGCGCCATGGCGGAGCGCACCAAATTCTCCGCTTACTGCCTGTATTCCGCTGCCATTTCCCTGTTCATCTATCCCGTCTCCGGCCACTGGATCTGGGGCGGCGGATGGCTGGCGGAGATGGGCTTCCATGACTTTGCCGGCTCCACCGCGGTGCATATGGTGGGCGGCGTATGCGCCCTGATCGGGGCAAAAATGCTGGGCCCCCGCGTGGGCAAGTACGGAAAGGACGGAAAGCCCAAGGCCATCCTGGGCCACAACCTGTCCATCGCCGCCCTGGGCGTATTCATCCTGTGGTTCTGCTGGTTCGGCTTTAACGGCGCGTCCACCGTAGGCATGGACAGCGACGATCTGATTACCTCCGCCGGGCTGGTATTCTTCAACACCAACCTGGCTGCCGCCCTGGCGACCCTGGTCACGATGATTTTCACCTGGCTTCGCTATGGCAAGCCCGACGTTTCGATGACCTTCAACGCCGCGTTGGCCGGCCTGGTCGGCATCACGGCGGGATGCGACGCGGTGGATCCCTTCGGCGCGGCAGTGATCGGCATCTGCTGCGGCTTCGCGGTGGTGCTGTCGGTGGAATTCTTCGATAAAGCCGTGAAGATCGACGACCCGGTAGGCGCGATTTCCGTCCACGGCGTGTGCGGCGCGCTGGGCACCCTCCTGACCGGCTTCTTCGCTACCGGCATATCCACCATGAAGGGCGTGTTCTACGGCGGCGGGTTCAAGTTTCTGGGCGTGCAGGCGCTGGGCGTTCTTTCCACCATTGCCTGGACGGCGGTGGTCATCACCATCGTGTTTACCCTCATCAAGAAAACCATCGGCCTTCGGGCGGACGCGGCGGACGAGATCCTGGGCCTGGACCGCTCCGAGCATGGCCTGGTCACGGCCTATGCGGGGTTTGCCATCATGCCGGACGGCAGCCTGATGGAAGCCGAACCTTCGCCGATGCCTGCGGCCAAGGCTGAAAGCGGCGAGCCTGCGCGCAAGGCGAAAGAAAAGGCCCCCGATGCGCCGGGCTATACCCGCGTGCAGATCATCTGCCGTCCCGGCAGTCTGGAAAGCCTGAAGTCCGCCATGAACAAAATCGGCATCACCGGCATGACCGTTACCAACGTGATGGGCTACGGCATGCAGAAGGGCAAGCCCGAATACTACCGCGGCACGCCCGTGGAAGTGACGCTGCTGCCTAAGGTGCAGGTGGATATCGTGGTCAGCAAGGTGCCCGTGCGCACGGTCATCGACACAGCCCGCAGCGTGCTTCACACCGGCCACATCGGCGACGGCAAGATCTTCGTGCAGGATGTGGAAAACGTGGTGCGTGTCCGTACCGGCGAGGAAGGCTATGACGCGTTGCAGGCTGATGAGTGAAACCGTTCTTGCGTAAATCCAGCCGACGCTGCCAAAAACAGCTCATCATTCCGCATAGAGAGACCTTGTGCCATCCTTCAAAAAGGAACGCATGGCAGCATTGCATCAAAATTCACGTTTACTTTCCAAACAACAGAAATCCGGACTTTCAGCCGGCAGGCCGAGGGTCCGGATTTCTTTATACATGGGCGGCATAGGCTATAATATAGCTACTATGAAATTGGAGGTGCTGTATATGTTAGCAATTCCCGAATTGGCAATGCCCCGAAGCCGTAAGGTCACTACCGTATGCAACGGCAAGCGTGAGGTCTGGACGGACTACGAACAGGCAAAGGCATATTTCCTTGAACTCATGATGACTACAGAGGGCGAGGAGCGTGACCGAGCAGAATGTGTTTACATTCAGCTTATACACGGCTTGTCGGAGTGTACGGACGAGGACGAATAATCAGCACAGAGGCTTTGCAGAAAATGCAGAGCCTTTTGCAATGCTCTGCGGTAATAACTCATAAAAAACAAGGCTTAAAGAGTGTTCTTCAAGCCTTGTAGCTGACAGATTCAGTTATGATGTATACGCTTTTGGAAATAGATTATATAGGCGATCACATTCAAAGCCAGCGCTCCTACCCAAGCAATGATCTCAGCATAGGCAGTCGCTCTGAATCCCATGTGCGGAAGCAGTAAGATGATTGCAGGGATACGCAGAATCATTTCTGCAAATCCCGAAATCATGGGGATCAGTGGATACCCCATACCTTGAACTACATTCCGATACACAAACAAAAGGTTGAGCAGTATCAGTCCCGCACCGCATATCCTCAAGTATTCCGATGTTAAAACGATCGTA
>JAFXZO010000058.1 GCA_017541205.1 Clostridia bacterium
AGCCATCCATGCCGCACAGGAGCTTGGCTATCCCGTGCTGCTGCGGCCCTCCTACGTGATCGGCGGCCAGAACATGACGATTTCCCGCTCGAAGGAACAAACCGTCGCCTACATGGAAAAGATCCTCGCCGGGGGCATCGACAATCCCGTGCTGGTAGACCAGTATTTGCCCGGCATTGAGCTGGAAGTGGATGTGATTTCCGACGGGAGGGACGTGCTGATCCCCGGCATCATGGAGCACATCGAGCGCGCGGGCGTCCACTCCGGGGACTCCATCGCCGTGTACCCGCCCTTTAACCTCAACGACGTATTCCTGCGAAAAATTTGTGATTGCAGCGAAAAGCTGGCGCTTGCCCTGGGAACCAAGGGGCTGGTGAATATCCAGTATCTCATCTATAATAACGAATTGTATGTGATCGAAGTCAACCCAAGGGCCAGCCGCACGGTGCCCTACATCAGCAAAGTCACCAAGGTGCCCATGGCGGACCTGGCGGCGAAGGTGATGCTGGGCGCAAGGCTGATCGATCTGGGCTTCGGCACGGGCCTGTACCGCACCCCGCCTTACGTGGCGGCGAAGGTGCCGGTGTTCTCCTTTGAAAAGCTGAACGACGCCAACTCCATCCTCGGCCCGGAAATGAAATCCACCGGCGAGGTCTTGGGCATCGGCAAGACGCTGCCCGAAGCCCTGTTCAAGGGCCTCACCGCCGCGGGCTTCAAGGTGCCCAGCGCTTACAGCCAGGGCAAAACCGGCGTGCTGCTGAGCGTGGAGGAAAACGACTGCCAGGAAATCATCTCCCTGGCGAAGCGTTTCTTTGACCTGGGCCTCACCCTGTACGCCACCGCCGGCACGGCGAAGGCCATCGAAAGCCTGGGCATCCCCGTAAACGCCGTCGCCAACGCAACGGAAAACGACGAGATCCCCGCCCTGATGGAAAGCGGCAAGATCCACTATATCATTTACACCGGCGCGGTCAAGGACGCCACCATCGGAGATTATACCGTGCTCCACCGCAAGGCCATGCAGCTGGGCATTCCCTGTCTGACCAGTTTGGATACTGCCGGGGCGCTGGCGGACATCATGCTTTCCCGCTTCACCGCCCAGAACATCGAGCTCATCGACATCAACCACATGCGGGCCTGGCGTCAGCGCATCCATTTCGCCAAAATGCAGTCCTGCGGCAACGACTACATTTTCATCGAGAACTTCGACGGGGCGATCACCTGCCCCGAATCTCTGTGCGTGCAGCTGTGCGCGCCGCATTTCGGCATCGGCGGGGACGGCATCGTGCTGATCGAAAAATCCGGCATTGCCGACGCGAAGATGCGCTCCTTCAACAAGGATGGCAGCGAAGGCAAAATGGCGGGCAACAACCTGCGGTGCGTGGCGAAGTACCTGTACGATAAAGGCTACGTGCGCAGCGAATACCTTTCGATCGAAATGGCGGGGCAGGTGCACCACCTCAAGTGCTACCTGCGGGACGGCAAAGCGAACTCCGTCTCCGTGGACATGGGCAAGGCGTCCTTTGCCGCCAAGGACGTCCCGGTGATCGCGGACAAGGAAGAAATGGTCCATCAGTCCGTGGAAATCGGGGGCAAAGAATACACCGTCACCTGCGTGTCGGTCGGCAACCCGCACTGCGTGGTGTTCTGCGACGCCATCGACGGCATCGACCTGAGCCTCGTCGGCCCGCAGTTCGAGTACGCGCCGATCTTCCCCGAGCGGGTGAATGCGGAGTTCGCCCGGGTCATCAACAAGAACACCCTGCGCCTGCGCGTGTGGGAGCGGGGCAACGGGGAAACCCTGGCCTGCGGTACCGGGGCCTGCGCCGCGGCTGCCGCCGCCGTGCGAAACGGCTGCTGCGATCCGTGCCGCGACCTGACGGTTAAGCTCCCCGGCGGCGACCTGACGGTTCATTATGAAAACGACAGAATCATCCTGACCGGCGAAGCCGTTCTGGTGTTTGAAGGCACGGCAGACATGTAGGCGGTCCTGCGAAGAAAACGCACTTGCCTACGAAAAAAGCAGCCGCATGAATACCATCAGCGACAGACGGTCAAAAGAAACAGCCTCCCGCCGCGGGTTTCATTCCTGCGGCGGGAGGATTCCTTATCTGAAAGACAGGATTTACCGCGATCCTTCTTGCAGGATCACGTCGATCGCTTTCCTTTGCTGATTAGTCTTCAAGTCCGGTCATGGCTGCTGTCTCCTTTTCCCTGCCTTATCAAAACACAGGGAAAAGTTGATCGTCCACAGGCTTTTTCGCTTCCAATGCCTTGCAGGCCGCCTGTTTTCTTTGTATAATGATCACGATGAACGGAAGTGAGAAGGATGGAGTGGATTTGGTATATCGTCGCGTCGCTCGGCGCTGGGCCCCGCCGCCGGCAACAGCGATCTGATCTTCTTCATCAGCCTGTTCGGTGAACTGCCGATGGTGCTGTTCCTGTATCGGTACAGCCGGAAGGAAGCATGCTGAGGGATGCCTTTCCTGTATCGTATCGGAGAGGCGCGATACCGAACGAGACATGAGAAAAAGATGAACGCTCTAAGATACGGCAGCGGGGCAATTTTGAGGGTTTCACGCGTCGTTTTGAGCGGGGACATTTTTCGGCTTTGGCGGATCAAAAATATGGAAAAGGATACCAGCTGCCCGCAGTGGGCTGCATCCATACGAAAGAAGGGAACCATATGAAGCCGGAACTGGAAAAGCTTTGCCAGGAATACATCGCCAATCGGGAGGAAGTCGGAAAAGCCTTCCGATGGGATAACAGCGCGCTGCATACCGTGTGCGCCAATATCTTCTGCGCCTGCGGAAAAGCGGCGGATTCGGAGCGCCTGAAGGACTGCCACAGGATCATCAAAGAGAACACGGGATTCCTTTCAAAGTTCCGAAGCAAAAAGATCCGGTCCGTTCTGGCCAGCATGCTGTCCCTGGAGGAAAAGCCGGAGGATCGGATGGCCCTGGCCAACGAGTACTTTCATCTGCTGAAAAAGCAATTCAAAAAAACGGAATACCTGGTGCTGACCGCCTTCCTGCTGGCCGATCTTGCCGATCAGACCCTGACGGAAGAAACGGTATCCCGCGGGAAAGAGATCTACCGCGGGATGAACCAGAAGCACCGCATCCTGACCAACAAAACGGACAGCGTTTTTGCCATGCTGATGGCGTATTCCGGAAAAACAGCGGAGGAACTGATCGGCGAAACGGAAGTATGCTATCAGGCGCTGAAAAAGACGTTCTCCGGCAGCGGCGCGCAGACGTCCGCCCAGGTTTTGGCCATGGCGGCCGGCGCGCCGGAAGAAAAAACGCGGCGGGTCATTGAGCTGTATGACGCGCTGCGCGAAGCGGGTATCAAGTACGGCCATTCCGACGAGCTGGCGCCGCTGGCCGCCCTTTCCCTGGCGGACACGCCGCTTTCAGCGCTGACGGAAGAAATCAAAGAAGCGGATGATTTCCTGAAAAGCCGAAAGGGCTTTGACGGTACCAAAGAATCCGAACAGGCGGAGCGCGCCATGTATGCCGTCATGATCGTATCCGATCAGTATGCGGGCACAAGCCAAGTGAACATTACCGTGACGACCAACACGATCGACATGCTGATTTCAAAACAGCAAGCCTCCCGCGTGTCGCTCCTGTTCAACCTGCTGCAATTGGCCGTCAAGCTGCTCCCCGAACCGAAAGACCAGACGGAGACAAAGACCGACGAAGCAGAGCAGGAGCAGGAACAGAAAGAAGAAAAATGAACGCGCGTATCAGGCAACCGCCGTTTTAATGGAATCGCCATAGCGGGCAAGGCCGCTATGGCGATTCATATTATAATTCTTTTACGTGGATACGGGTCAGGGCGCGTTTGAGCTTTGCCTCGGCCATGGTGTAATCCCGGTTCTGGCGCTTCAGGGCCTCCAGCTTTTCCGCGGCCTCGGCCTCGGCGCGCTTGGCGCGTTCCAGGTCGATATCGTCATCCCATTCAAAGGTGACGGCAATCAGGCGCACCTCGTCGGCATGCACGCTCAGCATGCCGCTGTTGCAGGCCGCCGAGCGGGTCTTGCCCTCCGCATCGGTGATGCGGGCGGCCCCAATGGCCAGCGGGATCGCGAAATCGATATGATGCGGCAGGATGCATACGTCGCCGTTCACCGTGCGCACCACGATTTTTTCCGCCCGGCCGTCAAACGCCATCCGATCCGGCGTTACGATCTGCAAATGGAACGTTGCCATGTCATTCACCCTTTTTTATTCACCCTTTTTGCCCTTGGCGACGGCTTCATCGATCGTGCCGACGAAGAGGAACGCGCTCTCGGGCAGATCGTCATGCTTGCCCTCAATGATCTCGCGGAAGCCGCGGATGGTCTCCTTGAGGGGCACGTACTTGCCCTCCATGCCGGTGAACTGCTCGGCGACAAAGAAAGGCTGGCTGAGGAAGCGCTGCACCTTGCGCGCGCGGGTCACGATCAATTTGTCCTCGTCGCTCAATTCATCCATACCCATGATGGCGATGATGTCCTGCAATTCCTTATAACGCTGCAGAATGCTCTGCACCTGGCGGGCCACCTCGTAATGCTCCTGGCCCACGATTTCGGGGCTCAGGATGCGGCTGGTGGAATCCAGGGGATCGACGGCGGGATAAATGCCCAGGGAGGAAATGGCGCGGCTGAGAACCGTGGTGGCGTCCAGGTGGGCAAAGGTCGTGGCGGGGGCCGGGTCGGTCAGGTCGTCCGCAGGCACGTACACGGCCTGAACAGAGGTGATGGAGCCCTTCTTGGTGGAGGTGATGCGCTCCTGCAGCGCGCCCATTTCGGTGGCCAGCGTCGGCTGGTAGCCCACGGCGCTGGGCATGCGGCCAAGGAGGGCCGAGACCTCGGAGCCCGCCTGGGTAAAGCGGAAGATATTATCGATGAACAGCAGCACGTCCTGGTTTTCGCGGTCGCGGAAATATTCGGCCATGGTCAGGCCGCTCAGGCCCACGCGCATACGGGCTCCCGGCGGTTCGTTCATCTGGCCGTAGACCAGGGCGGTCTTGTTGATGACGCCGCTCTCCTTCATTTCGTTATACAGATCGTTGCCCTCGCGGGTGCGCTCGCCCACGCCCGCGAACACGGAAAGGCCGCCGTGCTGCTTGGCCACGTTGTTGATGAGCTCCATGATCAGCACCGTTTTGCCGACGCCGGCGCCGCCGAACAGGCCGATCTTGCCGCCCTTGGCATAAGGCGCGATCAGATCGACCACCTTAATGCCCGTTTCCAGGATCTCGGCGGAGGATTCCTGCTCCTCATAGGAGGGAGCCGGGCGATGGATGGGCCAGCGTTCCTCGGTCACGGGATCGGGCTGATCGTCGATGGCCTGGCCCAGCAGGTTAAAGATCCGGCCAAGGCATTCGTTGCCCACGGGCACGGTGATCGGGCCGCCGGTGTCCAACGCGTCCAGGCCGCGCACCATGCCGTCCGTCGCGTTCATGGAAATGCAGCGGGCCACGTTATCGCCGATATGCTGGGCCACTTCCGCGGTGATCTTTTTTGTTCCGTTCTGGATTTCAATGGCGTTGAGCAGCTCAGGCAAATGGCCGTCCTCAAACCGGATATCCAGCACCGGGCCGATCACCTGTACTACCTTACCGATATTCTGATCGCTCACGTTCAGGTTTCTCCTTTCCGGGTATCAATTCTCCGCGCCAGCCACGATTTCGGTGATTTCCTGCGTGATGGCGCCCTGACGGGCACGGTTGAATTTGAGGCGCAGGCTGTCGATCATTTCGCCCGCGTTTTTCGTGGCGGAATCCATGGCGTTGCGCCGGGCGGACACTTCGCTGGCGAAGGAATCGCACAGCGCGCTGTACAGGCGGCCCGCCAGGAAATTGGGCATCACCATTTCCAGCATTTCCGCGGGCCCCGGCTCATAGATCGTGGCGACGTTCCGGGGCGTTTCCCCGCTCGGCTTTTCCACGGGCAGCAGCTTTTCCACCTTCACCTCCTGGCTCATCATGGAGAGGAACGTGGTATGCACGAGGAAGACCTCGTCGTATTTTTCCGCCCGGTATCCTTCGATCAATTGGTTTGCCAGCTGATAGCAGGCGCTCACGGAGAGCCCCTCCACATGGTCGTGATCCGCGCTCATAAGCGGGACGCCCATGCGCTCGTATTTATCAATGGCCTTTCTGCCCAGCGGGAGCACGCAGTACGGGGTGTCGCCAGTGACGGCCTCCATGGTTTTGAAAATGTTGGCGTTATAGCCGCCGGCAAGGCCGCGCTCCCCGGCGATCACCACATAGCACCGGCTTTTGACCTCCCGCTGCGTCACGAAGGGGATCTGCGGCTCCTCGCACCGGCTGATCGCGGCCATGAGCGCCTCGCGGGAAATGGCGGCGTATGGCTTGCTGTTTTCCATGCGCTCCTTGGCGCGGCGGAGCTTTGAGGTCGCCACCAATTGCATCGCTTTGGTGATCTGCATGGTGCTTTCCACGCTTTTGATGCGCAGTTTTATGGCCTTCATGGAAGAACCTGCCATGCTGACGCCTCCTTACTGCTTGGTCTTGAGGAAATCCTTGGTAAAGGCGTTAAGCGCGTCCTTGAGCTTGTTTTCCGTATCCTCGGTGAGCAGTCCGGTTTCGCGGATGGCCTGCAAAACGTCCCCATGCTGCGCGGCCATGCGCTCATACAGCGCCGCCTCGTATTCCGCCACGTGGCGCACTTCCACATCCTTCAAATAATCGTGAGTGACGGCATAGAAGATGCACACCTGGTTTTCGACGGGCACGGGATGGTTGCGGTTCTGCTTCAATACCTCCACGATGCGCGCGCCTTGGGCAAGGCGCGCCTTGGTATCGGCGTCCAGATCGGAGCCGAACTGGGCGAAGGATTGCAGTTCACGGTATTGGCTGTACAGCAGCTTCAGGCTGCCCGCCACCTTCTTCATGGCCTTGATCTGCGCGTCGCCGCCCACGCGGCTGACGGAGATACCGGGGTCGATGGCAGGCATGATGCCGCTGTGGAAGAGCTCGGTTTCCAGGAAGATCTGGCCGTCGGTGATCGAGATCACGTTGGTGGGGATATAGGCGGATACGTCGCCCGCCTGGGTTTCGATGATGGGCAGGGCGGTGATGGAGCCGCCGCCGTACTTTTGGTCCACGCGCGCGGAACGCTCCAGCAGGCGGCTGTGCAGATAGAACACGTCGCCGGGGTAGGCTTCGCGGCCCGGCGGGCGGCGGATCAGGAGCGACAGGGCGCGGTACGCCACCGCGTGCTTGCTTAAATCGTCGTAAATAATCAGAACGTCCCTGCCCTGGTCCATGAAATATTCCGCCATAGCGCAGCCCGAATACGGGGCGATGTACTGCAAGGGGGCCGTTTCGCTGGCGGAGGCGCTGACCACGGTGGTATATTCCATGGCGCCCGCGGCCTCCAGCGTATCCACCATCTGGGCGACGGTGGACATTTTCTGCCCGATGGCCACATAAATGCAGATCACGCCCGTGTTCTTTTGATTGATGATGGTGTCCTGCGCGATCACGGTTTTGCCGGTCTGCCGGTCGCCGATAATCAGTTCGCGCTGGCCCCGGCCGATGGGGATCATGCTGTCGATGGCCTTGATGCCCGTCTGCAGCGGCACGGAAACCTTTTTGCGCTGGATGATGCCGGGCGCGTTGCGCTCGATGGGGCGCATCTCCTTCGTGTCGATGGGGCCTTTGCCGTCGATCGGATGGCCCAGCGCGTTCACCACGCGGCCGATCAGGCCCTCGCCCGCCGGCACGGAAACGACCTGGCCCGTCCGCTCCACCGTGTCCCCCTCGCGGATCCCCTCATCCGTACCGAGCATAACGATGGCGACGGAGTTTTCCTCTAAGTTCAGGGCCATGCCGTATTCGCCGTTGGAAAAACGGACCAATTCATTGGCCATGCATTGATCCAGCCCTGTGGCGCGGGCGATGCCGTCGCCGATCATGATGATGGTGCCGGTATCGCTCTGGGAGATTTTATTGCTGTAATGCTTGATCTGCTCTTTGATCAGTTTGGAGATTTCTTCTGGCTTCAATTGCATCGTATCACCGCTTTCTGCGTCTATGGAAAACCGGCGGGGCCCGTTTATTCCCCGGCCATGGCCCGCCTGATCGTTTTCAGGCGGTTTTGCACGGTATTGTCATAACGCTTTCCGTCCATTTCCAGCAGCACGCCGCCGAGCACGGAAGGATCGATCTTTTCTTTGAGGGCAACCTCTCTGCCGCTGATCTGCCTGAGCTTTTGAAGCAGCTTTTCCTTTTGCTCGGCGTTCAGGGGGCTCGCGGTGGTCACTTCCGCTTCCGCCACCTGATGATCGCGGTTATAGGATTCCTGATAGGCCTTCACGCAGTCCGGGAACGAATGGATCGCGCCGCGCTCCACCAGGATCTTGATGAAGTTCAGCACATATGCATGGATCTGGCCCTTCAGGGTATCATCCACGATCCGGACCCTTTCTTCCTTGCTCAGCGTCATGTTGGCAAGCAGGTGCAAAAAGGCGGCGTTATCCCGGAAGGCGGCCTGAAGCGTATGAAGCTCCTCCAGGCAGGGGTTTTCGATCGCTTCCTCCCTGCACAGGGCATACAGGCCTTCGCCGTATTCTCTGCCAAATTCCGTCACTTGCTTTCACCAACATTCTGAATGAAATCGTCAACAAAGCCCTCGTAATCTTTCTGATTGATTTCGCGCGCCACCACCTTGGACGCGATATCGACCGCCAGATCAGAAATCTCACTGCGGACGTCCTGAAGCATCTGTTTTTTCTGCTGGGCAATTTCTTCCTCAGCCTTCTGCTTCACATGGCTGGCCTGGCTCTTGGCCTCGGAAACGATCTGATCGCCCCTGCGCTGCGCCGTCAGCGCCGCGGTTTTGATCATGCTGTCCGCTTCCTGACGGGCATTGGCCAGGCGCTGCTCATATTCCTGCTTCATCTGGGTGGCCGCGGCCCTGCTTTCGTCCGCCTCCGAATAGATTTTGTCCACCTGCTCCCGGCGGGTGTTCATCACTTTTTGGACGGGCTTGAACAGAAATTTCTTCAAGATCAGGAATATGATGAGCAGATTGGCAAGGGAAATCAGGATATTCCATATATTGACCGAAATAATATCCAGTGACTGCACGCTTATCTTCCCAGCCTTTCTAACCGTGGATTGGATGTGTTACAGCGCTTTTTGAGCCGATCACAGCATGCCGCTGTTCTTCGCCCATTCGATGGCGCTCTTCAAAATGCCCACGAAGGAGCCGGGCGCGACGAAAATCAGCAGGATGCCGATGATCAGGCCGTACAGACCGGTGGTTTCTGCCAGGGCGCAGCCCAGGATCAGGGTGGAGGTGACGGCGGATTTGCTTTCCGGCTGGCGGCCGACGGCTTCGCAGGCCTTCGCGGCGGCCTGGCCTTCGCCGATACCGGGGCCGACGCCGGCGATCAGGGCGATACCGGCGCCGATGGCGCAGCAACCAAGAATAATACCAATTGCGATTTCAAGCATGGGAAAACCTCCTCAATTGTTGTAGGTATGTGATGCGAGAACCCTCTCGCTTGGCATCAAACGTTTTCTTCCGGGGCGGCGGTCGCGACGAACATCATCGTGAGCATGGCGAAGATGAACGCCTGCATGCATCCGCTGAAAATGTCCAGGTACAGCGACAGCACCGCGGGAAGGCCCACCTGCAGGAAGGGGATGTTCCCCAGGATGCCGGGGAGCCAGCCCAGCAGCGCTTTGCTCAGGCTGCGCAGGGCAAAGGAAATGAGGGTCGAAATGACCATGCCGCTCATGATGTTGCCGTAATGACGGAAGGACATGGAAATGGGCGTGGCCAGCTCGCCGATGATATTTAAGGGGGCGAAGACGAACACGGGGCTGAAAAAGCTCTTGATGTACGCCCACAGGCCGCCTTTCAGCTTATAGTGCGTGATGATGCCGAACACCAGGATCGCCCAGCCCAGCACGATGTTGACGTCCGACGTGGGCGGGAAGAGGCCCAGCAGGCTGCTCAGGCTGCTCAGCGCCGAAAGGCCCAGGATGCCCGCGATGAACGGGGCAAAGCCCATGTAGCTCTCCCCCATGTTTTCCCGCACCAGCTTATTGACCGTATCCACGATCCATTCCGCGGCGTGCTGCCGCCTGGAATCGGGGATCACCTTGATCCCGTGGGTCAGGTACAGGCAGAGGAAGAAGATGGTCAGGATCACGCACCAGGAATTGACCAGGGCGGAGGTGATATATAAGGGCTGCAGGGGCATATCGATGGCAAAGAAGATTTGAGCGCCCGATATGTTCACGCCCTCGGAAAGCGGAGCTTCCTGCGTGGTAAGCACCTTGACGGTCATGGCCAGCACCATGGGCAGGATGCAAAGGATCAGCAGGAGCCTATCCTTCCATCGGGTGCTGTTCGCGGTTTCCACGATGCTTTACGCCTCCTTTTGCTTATTTCCCAGCAGGGATCGTACGGCGATCACGATTCGGGGGAACAGGAGCGGGATGAGCGCGGCCCAGGGATCGAAAATGGGCGAAACGATCGCCAGCGCGGCGATGCCCGCGATCAGGAACATGCGCAGCGTGTAGGACAATTGCATCTTTTTCCCCGCCTGCCTCGCTTCGTCGCTCAGCGGCTGTTCCTTTTCCTCGGCTTCCTCTTCTCTTTCGCCCTCGGGCTCCTCCCTGGGCGGCAGGACGGGCATTTCGTCCGTCACCTTCTGAACGGTCATGGCCATCAGGAAAAAGTTCCCGACCGCCGCGAGCGTGCCCAGCGCCGCGCCAAGCAGCACCGTATGATCGAATTTTCCCGCGATCAGGAATACGGCGACCATCAGCGCGGACAGAACGCCCACGCCCAGCGCCATTTTTTTCGTTTCCGCCTGAACGGCGGGCTGAATTTTCATTTTTTCCTGTCCTTATTTGGTGCCGAAGAGCCGGTCGCCCGCGTCGCCCAGGCCGGGCACGATGTAGCCGTGGTCGTTGAGCCGTTCATCGCAGGCCGCCACGTAGATATCCACGTCCGGATGCTCTTTCTGCACGCGGGCGATGCCCTCGGGCGCGGCGATCAGGTTGACCAGGCGGATGTTGTTGCAGCCGCGCTGCTTGATAAAGGAGATGGCCGCCGCGGCGCTGCCGCCGGTCGCGAGCATGGGGTCGAGCACGATCAATTGGCGGTGCTCGGCGTCGTCGGGCAGCTTGCAGTAGTATTCCACGGGCTCCAGGGTTTCCGGATCGCGGTAGAGGCCGATATGGCCCACCTTGGCGTTGGGGATCAGGTTCAGGATGCCGTTCACCATGCCGAGGCCGGCCCGCAGGATGGGGATGATACCGATGGGCTTGCCGGCCAGGGTCTTGGTTTTCATGCTGCAGATCGGGGTTTCGATCTCCACGTCCTCCGTGGGCAGATCGCGCGTCACCTCGTACACCATCAGCATGGAAATCTCATCGAGCAGCTCGCGGAATTCCTTGCAGCCGGTGTCCTTCTGCCGCATGATGCTCAATTTATGCTGGATCAGCGGATGATCGAAAATATGCACTTTGCTCATTGTCAAACCTTCCTTTCGTGTTTTCCATTTCGCGAAATACAGGGTTCATTCAATCATTTATTATAAAGCAAATCGCCCGGCTTGACAAGCTATTTTTTCTGTTCCCGCGCGTGGAAAAAGGCCCGTGGCAGCGGCCTGAACGCACGTTTTTCGGTTTTTGGACAAGCGTGCGCAGAGCGATTCCTGTCTCGTTTCATGCGCGTTTTGTCTCCTCGTTTCCTTGTTTTCCGATCGGGCGGCATATTCTTCCGTTTTTCGGGCATGATAATGCCATGCCGTGCCTAAGCACGCGGCGACGGAAGGAGGAACATCCTATGGCTGTTGGCCTGATTTTGCTGAGTATCGTATCGGTTTTGATCCTGCTGGGGATCGCCCAGAGGGTGCTGGATCGGATGCAGCTGAGCGACCGTGCGGCCCTCATCATCGCCGCGGCGATCTTCTTCGGCGGCCTTTTGCCGGATATCCGCCTGGGGCGGGCGGCCGTGAACGTGGGCGGCGCGCTGGTTCCGCTGGGGGTGTGCGTATGGCTGCTGATAAAAACGGACACTGGCAAGGAGCGTGTCCGCGCGCTGGCCGGAAGCGTGCTGACAGGCGCTGCGGTTTTCGCGCTCGGCCGGCTTTTGCCCGCGGAGCCCGAAAGCATGCTGGTCGACCCGAATTACCTGTACGGCATCGCCGGCGGCGTGATCGCGTACCTGCTGAGCCGCTCGCGGCGCAGCGCCTTTATCTGCGGCGTATTGGGCGTGATGCTGGCAGATATCGCCGTTGCGCTCATAAACTGGGCATACGGCGTGAACGCCGTTTTGACGCTGGGCGGAGCGGGGGCCATGGATACGGTGGTCATTTCGGGGCTGCTCGCCGTGCTCCTGGCCGAGGCCGTGGGCGAGATAAGGGAGCGTATGAGCCGTCCGGCCCGGGAAGAAAGCCGGGAAACCGCGCGCAGAGGAGGCGGGAACTGATGAAAAAGCGCCTGTTCGCCTGTATCCTCGCGCTGCTGATGCTTTTGCCCCTGTCCGCGCTGGCCGATGAGGACAGCGAAAACGCCGTATACCGCCTGGTGGACGCGCAGGGAAAGACCGTCACCTTCTTTGCCGGCACGCCCGCGCGGGGCGACGAATACATCGCCGGGGACAACACGCATTACCGGGTGGAGGAAGTGCATGAAACGGAAAAGACGGCCGCGGTGCAGTCCCTCGGCGCGTATCCGATGCCCGACGTTTCCTTCATCCAGGACGAAGCGCGGCCCGTATCCGCGCAGAAAAAGGCGGTCGCCCTCTACTGCACCCACAGCGACGAAAGCTATGAGCCGGGCGACGGGGCAAGCAGCCTGGAAAAGCGCGGCGGCATATTCGATGTGGCGGAAAGCCTGAAAGCCAGCCTGGAAGAAAAAGGGATCACCGTGTACCTGAGCGAAACCAACCATTACCCGCACGACGCCGGCGCGTACCGCCGCAGCCGCGCCACCGCCGCCTCCCTGGCCGAAGAAGGCGTGGACGCCATCTTTGACGTGCACCGCGACGGCATCCCGGACGCGAGCCAGTACGAAAGCCAGGTCGGCGGCGGCAACGTCACGAAGGTAAGGCTGCTGGTGGGCCGCTCCAATCAAAACGCCGCCGCCAACAAGCAGTTCGCCGCCCAGATCAAGGCCACGGCGGACAAATTGTACCCCGGCCTCATCAAGGACATCTACATCGGCAAGGGCACCTACAACCAGGACCTGATGAGCCAGGCTGTGCTGCTGGAATTCGGCACGCATAAGAGCGATAAAAAGGAAGTGCTCGCCTCCACCGCCTATATGGCGGATGTTCTCAGCCGCGCCATGTACGGCGGCTCGACCGGGGCGGCAGGCAGCAGCGCCAGCAAAAATACCGGCGGCTGGACGGGTATCCTCTGGGCGGTCGGGCTGCTGATCGCCGGCGTGCTTGTCTATTCCTTCCTTTCCACCGGGAGCGTGAGCGGCGCGGCGCACAAATGGAAACGGCAGTTTCAGGAAATGACGGCAGGCCTGCGCGGCCGATCCGAAAAAGACGGCCGGGATCCATAACGCAAAACAGTAAAAGCCGCCCCGAAAGCGCCGGGTTTTCCGGCCTCGGGGCGGCTTCGTTCGCAGCGGGCTTTGCAGTTTTTTCAGATCAGCGCCATGCTCTTCATCATGAACACGAACAGGAACGTGGTCGCGATGCACAGGGTGCTGGAGACAGCCACGATCTCCGCGGCCAGTTCCCCATCCCCGCCCATTTGCTGGGCCATGGGATAGGAGGAAACCGCCGTCGGCGCGCCAAAGGCAATAAAGGCGCAGGCCATGGGCACCCCGCGGATGCCGAGCAGCGCCCCAACCAGGATAGCTGCAAGCGGAGCGAGCACAAGCCGCCAGGGGATGATAATCAGCAGCTGACGGATGTGGTTCCGCGCGCTGGCAAACTTGATCGCCCCGCCCAGGGTGAACAGCGCGAGCGGCGTAGCCACCTTGGAAAGATCGCTCATGGTGGTTTTGAGGAAGGCGGGCGGCTGGAAATGGAGGCTCCAGAACAGATACCCGATCGCCGAGGAGATGATCAGCGGATTCTTGAGGATTTTGAGCACGATGACGCCCGGCCTGATCTTCCCTTCGCCGTATACGCTAAGCGCGATGACGGACATGATGTTGTAGATCGGAACGGCCGTGACCACCAGGAGCGAGGCCAGGGACGTATCCTGCCCCGGGAACAGCATAGCGACCAGCGGAATACCGAAAAACGCGTAATTGGCGCGGCCCATGCCCTGGATCATCACGCCCACCTTGGTCCGATCCTTTTCCAGCTTCGGCGCCAGCAGAAACAGCAGAGCGAATTCCGCGAGCAAGCCGATGGTCACATACAAAAACGCGTCCCATGGCATGACGATGTCATAGGGCGTGTTCATGACGCTTGTGCACAGATTGAAGGGCAAAAACACCCTGAAGACCAATTGGTTCACACCCGTGACCAGCATTTCGTTCAGCAGCCCGATCCTGCGGCAGATAAAGCCCGCCGTCATAAGCAGCAGCAGCGGCAAGACCGTGTTGAGCGAAAATAAGAAATCCTCCATGGTGGGCCTCCCTTCTTCATGGCATGTTTACCGCTGCGTGATCGGGCTGTCCTTCAGGATGTTCTGGATGCGCGTGAGCGCCCTGCCCATCACGTCCCGCTGCTGATCGGACATGTCCTCGGGGGCCGGATCGGCGCTGCACACGACGCGGTATTGCACTCTGCCGTTGACTTTCTGCCGCCAGATATAGGTGGGGGTGTATTCGATGCTTTCAAAGTGCAGCCGCCCGTTCTGGTCGCTTCGGATGTTCATGTGCAGCAGGATGCCCGATATGGCGTAGGCGTCGCGGGATTCCGATAAAAACGTGCCCAGGGAATATGCCACGAACGTATCGCGGGGTTTGCCGTTTTCATCCACGGTGCTGATGATCTCCATGGGCAGCACGCGCAGCGGCTGCGACCCCAGGATCACATCCGCGCCCATTTGCGCGAGGGCGGTGGCGGTCTTGCGCATGGATGTGGTCACGCTTACCGTATTTTCATTGCCCCAATACATGCATACGATCACGCACCGCGCGCCTTGGCCCCGGGCCGTCAGGATGTCCTTTCGCACGGTTTCCTCGGAGTAGAGCCTCATCAGCCCTTCCTGGCCGCTCAGGGTGTTTTTTCCCTTGGGCGTCAAGCTGTCCGTATAGGAAAGGATGGCGATGCGGCCGCCGTTGAGCTGCACCACGCGGTTCTGCGAATATACGCCTGCGTTCACGCCCTCGCAGATCATGCCGATCCCCGATAGGGAGGACACCGTGTCCACAGCCCCCTGCTCGCCCTGGTCCAGGATATGCTCGGTGCCCAGCACCACATTGTCAAACCGGCAGGCGCGGATCGCCACCGCCGCTTCCACGGGCACCAGGTAATCGCCGTATTTATGGTCGGCCACGTTCAAAACCTGCGGGAAGGTGACCAGGTTCATATCGGCGTATATCTTGCCGCTTATCATGGAAACAACCGGTATATAATCCACGGTCTTATCCGTTTTGTTATAGACCGTATCGGAAATATCGCTCTGGAAAGACATCAGCCCGCCGGCGGTCAGGGAGAAGGAATGGCTCAGATCGTTGGCCTGGGTATTCGGCGTGGGTGAGGCGGCGGGCTTTCCGGTGACGGGCGGGGGCGTGATGATGACGGGGGCCAGGGTGATGGTGACGGTTTGCGCGGTGCTTTGCGGCTCCGGCTCCGACGTGGGCGACTTCATAAAGGAATCCATCAGCCCGCGCATCCGCTCCGCGTCCATCATGGCGTTCGCGTCCTGGCTGCGCATTTTTCCGAACATGAAAACACAGCCCACGGCCACAGCCGCCGTCAGGCACAGCACGAGGATCGACCCTATGGACAAGCCCGGCTTTTTCTTGTTCATCTCTCCACCCAAGACACGATCGTTATAATGCTCGAATCAGTTTGCTTCCACACGGATCATGCTTTCCACGCGCACATCCTGGGAATCGATGGCGCTGAGCGCTTTGCGCACGGCGCATTCGCCGGCGTCGTGGGTGATCAGCACGATCTGGGCATGGCCGTTCACGGCGTCGCGCTGCATGAGGTTGCGGATGCTGATGCCCTCGTTGCCAAGGCAGGCGGTGATGTAGGCCAGCACGCCCGGCTGATCGCTGGCGTTGAGGCGGATATAGAAGCTGCAATGCCAGTCGTCGGTCACCATGAGGCCCGGGGCCAGCATGTTGGAATTCATGAAGGTGGTATAGCGCGGCTCCGTACGGGAGACGGCGTAGAGCATATCGCTGACCACGGCGCTCGCGGTCGGGGCGCTGCCCGCGCCGCGGCCGAAGAGCATCATATCGTCGCAGGCGTGGCCATGCAGGAAAATGGCGTTGAAAGAGCCGTTCACGCTGGCCAGCGGATGGCTGTCGGGAATGAAGGTGGGATGCACGCGCGCGTCGATCACATGCCCGTCGCGCTTGGCGATGGCGAGCAGTTTGAGCGTATAGCCCAGCTGCTTGCCATACGCGATATCCACGGCGCTGACCTGGGTGATGCCCTGGCGGTAGATCACGTCAAAAGGCACGCGGGCATGGAACGCGAGGGACGAAAGGATGGACAGCTTGTACGCCGCGTCGAAGCCCTCCACGTCGCTGGAGGGATCGGGCTCGGCAAGGCCCAGGCGCTGGGCGTCCTTAAGGACCTCCTCATAGTCGCTTCCTTCCTGGGTCATCCGGGAAAGGATATAGTTGGTGGTGCCGTTCACGATGCCCATCAAGGCTTCGATGCGGTTGGCCTGCAGGGAATCGATGGTGGTGCGGATAATGGGGATCGCGCCGCACACCGCCGCCTCATAATACAGGCCGCTCCCATGCTTCTGGGCCGCGTCCTGCAAAATGTCCCAGTTGAGGGCCAGGGCCATTTTATTGGCGGTCACCACGGTCTTGCCCTTTTCCAGCGCGCGCAGCATATAGCGGGTAGCCGGCTCCTCGCCGCCCATGAATTCCAGCACCATTTCGAGGTCGGGATCGTCCGTCACCTGGGCAACGTCGGTGGTCAAAAGCTCCTGCGGAACGCTCTGGTCGCGCTTCTTATGCACGTCGCGCACCAGGATCCTGCGGATGTCAAACTCCACGTTCGCCCTGTGCCGGATATCGTCCTTGAATTCGTTCAGCAGCTTCCACACGCCGCAGCCGATATTGCCGCAGCCCAGAAATCCAACCGAGACAGTACGCATCAGAATATCCTCCCCTTATGCTTTGGATTGGTTTTTTTCATAGATCAGCCGAAGGCCCTTCAAGGTCAGCAATCCGTCGATATGGTCGATCACCCCGGATTTGGCGGCGATCAGGCGGGCCATGCCGCCGGTGGCAATCACGCTGGCCTTCGGGCAGCCCATCTCCCGCCGCATCTCGTTGACCAGATAGATCACCTGGCCCACATACCCGTAAATGACGCCGGACTGCAGATTGGCGATGGTGGTTTTGCCGATCACCTTGTCCGGCATCAGCAGTTCAAAGTGCGGCAGCTTGGCCGTGCCGGATACCAGCGCTTCGCTGGTCAGCTTGATGCCCGGGCAGATGCAGCCGCCCAGCAGCGCCCCGTGCTCGTCCAGCGCGCCGAAGGTGGTGGCGGTGCCGAAATCGATATAGACGCAGGGCCCGCCGTACAGGGTGTAGGCGGCCACGGCGTTGCAGATACGGTCGCTGCCGATCTCGCGCGGGTTTTCATACTTGATATCGATGCCCGTTTTGACGCCCGGCCCCACGGTCATCGGGTCGATGCCGAAATAATCCCGGCACATGTGCTCCACGGTGAAATTGATGGTGGGCACAACGGACGAAAGGATGATGCCGGAAACGCACTTGCGGTCCAGCCCCTCCTGGCGGAAGAGCTGCGTCATCATCACGCCCATTTCGTCGCTGGTGTATTTTCGGGTGGTGGACAGGCGCCAGTAATGCACCATCTCGTTCCCGTCAAACAGCGCGGTTTTGATGTTGGTATTGCCGATGTCCATGGTGAAGATCATGTGGAAATCTCCTTTTCCTGCCAGCCGTTCATTCCCGGTGCACCGCCGCCTGCAAAGCCTTGCTCACCGCCGTGGAAATCACGCCGCAGGCAGCGGCCTCGATGAGCGCCTGCGTGCCGACCATGACGCAAATGAGAAGGAGGGGACTGCTGACCCCGGTGGTGGCGATCAGATCCTGAATGTAATCCGAGCGATAGTAAAACAGCATCAGCAGGCCCATGAAAAACGCGGTATTGAACAGCGGCGCGGCAAGGCTGCCCGCAATATTGTCCCAGAGCCCCTTGGGCCGCGCCTTGCGCACCGCGCGGACGACCAGGCCCGCGCACAAGCCCATCAGTACCCGGCCGATCACTGCCACCACGAACGCCTTGGGCACGCTCATCGCGTACATGGCCACCGTCATGGGCGAGGTGCTGGAAAAACCCTTGATAAAGCTGGTGATGCCGAAAACCAGCCCCAGCAGCGTGCTGGCCCAGGTGCCGAGCATGATCGCGCCGATCGCCACCGGAATTGTCAGCAGCGACGCGGCCAGAAAAGGCAGGTTCAGATATCCCAGCGGTGTCACGCTCATCACGATCTCCACCGCCACAAGCATGCCAAATTCACACAGCGCAAGCACTTTGCTCTTTGGGGTCTTATTCATTTTTCTTTCCTCCGTTCAAGTTCTTTGCAGATACCCGACGTATTGGGGCAAACAGTTCTGCCGCGTCCAGCCCCGTGAAGGGTGCCGGCATTGCGGCAAAGCATATTATACCAGATGGTGGTATTCTTGTCAAAATCCAGGACGTAAAAACATCGAAGATACAAAACGCATAAGAAAAAACGCCCGCGGAAGCCGAGGGCGTCGGAAAAGCGCCGGAGTGGTTACGGCTGCTTGCCGATGTAGGCCAGGATGCCGCCGTCCACGTAGAGGATGTGGCCGTTGACGAAGTTGCTGGCGTCGGAGGCCAGGAAGACCGCCGGGCCCTGCAGGTCCTCGGGGTTGCCCCAGCGGGCGGCGGGGGTCTTGGCGATGATGAACTGGTCGAAGGGATGGCGGCTGCCGTCCTTCTGGCGTTCGCGCAGCGGCGCGGTCTGGGGCGTGGCGATATAGCCCGGGCCGATGCCGTTGCACTGGATGTTGTATTCGCCGTACTCGGAGCAGATGTTCCGCGTCAGCATTTTCAGCCCGCCCTTGGCCGCGGCGTAAGCGGAGACGGTCTCACGGCCCAGTTCGCTCATCATGGAGCAGATGTTGATGATCTTGCCGTGGCCCTTCTTTATCATGGAAGGAATGACCGCCTTGGCGCAGATGAAGGGGGCGTTCAGGTCCACGTCGATCACCTTGCGGAATTCCGCGGCGCTCATCTCGATCATGGGGATGCGGCGGATGATGCCGGCGTTGTTGACCAGGATATCCACGGCGCCCACTTCCGCTTCGATCTTTCCGACCAATTCCTGCACGGCCTCTTCGTTCGTCACGTCGCAGACGTAGCCGTGGGCCTTGATGCCCTTTTCCTCATAAGCGGCAAGGCCCTTGTTAACCAGGTCCTGGTTGATGTCGTTAAAAACGATGGCCGCGCCCGCAGCGGCGTACGCCTCGGCGATGGCGAAGCCGATGCCGTAGGAAGCGCCGGTGATCCACGCGATTTTGCCTTCCAGGCTGAATGCTTTCATGTCCATGCTGGTGTTCCTCCTTTTTTCGTTCCAATATCCGAATTACAGCGTTTTTTCTCTGCAGAACACGCCGATCATCGCGCCGGCGCCGTCCCCGGGGGTCGCGATCTGCTGCAGGGTCCACCCTTCGGCGATATACTGGTTGATGATTTCCTGGGATTGTTCGATGTCCTTTTCCCGGCTGAGTTTGAGCCCCTTGTTCAGATATACCAGCTTGTATTCCTTCGTTTCGCATGCCTCCTTATCGTCAGCGCAGTTCGGTGGTGGGGATGTTGTCCATATCGTCAAAGGCCTGGTTTTCGCCGCCCATGGCCCAAATAAACGTATAATTGCTCGTGCCCGCGCCCGCGTGGATGCTCCAGGACGGGGAAATGACGGCCTGCTCGTTCTGCATCACGATATGGCGGGTCTCGTTGCCCTCGCCCATCATATGGAACACGACGTTGTTTTCCGGCACTTCAAAATAGAAGTAGACCTCCATGCGGCGCTCGTGGGTATGGGCGGGCATGGTGTTCCACACGGAGCCGGGCTCCAGCACCGTCATGCCCATGGAGAGCTGGCAGGTTTTGAGCACGGAGGGATGAATGAACTGGTTGATGACGCGCTTGTTGCTGGTTTCCAGGGCCCCAAGGGGCTTTTTCGCCGCGTCCGCGATCTTGATGAGCTTGTTTTCATAGCTGCAATGCGCCGGGGCGGACACGATATAGAACTTGGCGGGCTTCGCATCGTCCGCGGATTCAAAGATCACCTTTTTCGCGCCCTTGGTGATGTACAGGCAGTCCTTATATCCAAGCTCGTACACGTTTTCGTCCACGGTCACGCGTCCTGCGCCGCCCACGTTGAACATGCCGCACTCGCGCCGTTCGAGGAAATAATCGGTGCCGAAATTGTGCCAGACATCGATGCCCTTGTCGATGCTCACTTTTTCCTGGACGGGCATGACGCCGAGGGTCACCATCCGGTCCACATGGCTGTAAACGGCGGTCACCCGGTCCTGGACGAACAGGGTTTCGATCAGGAATTCCCTGCGGGTCTCTTCGGTGGTGTAGCGCTTAAAATCGCGCTGGTTGCAGGAATAGCGAATGTCCATTGGGTTCATCCTCCTCATATTGAAATGCATTGAGTTACATTTGTTCAAGCTTGCCGCAGTCCTCAAGGTCCAATTCTTTTCCCTCAACGCCCTCAAAGCGCGTGTTTTTCAGCGTGATGCTGTCCACGAACCGGGCGATCAGTCCCCGGCGGCTGCACGCCTCCACGCCGCTCGCCATGGCGGGTGGCATGGGCCTTGCGTCGGGACGGAAGCTGAAAACGCTGTCGCGGATCAGGATCTGCCCGACAGGACGCTCGGGCAGGCCCAGGATATAGCCAACACAGGCTTCGCACCCGCTCGCGCGGACAGATTCAAAGCGAATGGAGCCGATGCTTGGGGTGGTATCGTCCACGGGCTGTTTTTCCCGGCTCTGCACAAAATCGGTTTTCCCGTCCGGATCGCAAAAATACATGGCGTTTACCACCAGGGGGGCGCGGACGCCCTCCATGCGCACGTCGGAAAACGCGATATCATCGGCCACGGCGTATTTGCCGCGGCCCCGCCGGGTCTTGATGCGCAGGCCCCGGTCGTTCCCCCGCATAAAGCAGTGATGGACGCGTACGTTCCTGACCCCGCCCGCCATTTCGCTGCCCACGGTCACGCCGCCGTGGCCGTCCAGCATGCAGCAGTAGGCGATCTCGATATCCTCGCAGGGAACGTGATACTTCATGCCCATATAGATCTTGCCGGCCTTGATGGCGATGCAGTCGTCCCCCACGGAAAAAACCGTGCCGTACATGCGGATGCGCCTGCAGCTTTCCGGATCGAAGCCGTCGGTGTTCGGGCTGTCGGCGGGCGCTTCCACGCGGACGTTGAGGAACGTAAGGTTTTCGCTGAAGGTCGGGTGCAGGTTCCAGGCAGGGCTGTTGCGGAAGGTCAGGCCCTGGACGGTGATATCCCTGCAATCCTTTAAGTAAAAGAGCCTGGGCCGGAACGCGCCACGCATTTCCTTTGGGCGCACCCACCAATCGCCCTCCTGCGCGCGGCCGTCGACGATGCCCTCGCCGATGAGGCGGACGTCCTCAACGCCGATGCCCGTCAGGGCGGAGGCGAAGGAGCTCAAGGGATTGCCCTCCCAGGAGCCCAGCAGGTATTCGTCCTGTTCATCGGTGGAGCGGGTCATGCCGGGCAGGATGGGGAACTGCGCGCGGTCGGTCTTGAGCAGCAGCTGCGCGCCTTTTTTGAATTCAAGGGTCAGATGGCTTTTTAAGAACAGCGGGCCCGTCACATACTTCCCGTTCGGGATCAGCACGCGCCCGCCGTCCGGGCAGGAGAGGATCGCGGCCTGCAGGGCGGCGGTATCGTCATTTTCGCCATCGCCCTTCGCGCCAAAGCGCTTCACGTTCAGGGTACAAAATTCCTTGGGCGTACGGAAAGTCAGCGTTTCCTTTTCATCGCCGAGCCAGGCTTCCAGGGTGTAATCCGTATCCGGCCACAGATCAAAGAGGGAAAAAACGGCGCGTTCCTCTTCGCCCAGGCTTTCCCCGTTCAGGACGAGCCGCCGCGGCGTTTGTGCGTAATAGTCCCCCGCTTCATCCAGCAGGAAGGCGCAGCTTCGGGCGGAAACAAACAGGCATTTCATTCCTTTTGCGCCCTCCCTTCCTCGGCCAGGGCCATCAGGCACGCGTATTTCGCCTTTTTGCCCTGGGGATCGTCCGCGCCGTCCGGCAGGATATCCATTAGACGCCCAAAAGCCAGCTGAGCTTTTTTCAGGTATTTTTCCTCGTCCAGCGCGCCCAGGCGCACGCCCTTCATCAGCGCGTACGCGGTCAGCGCGCAGCCGCCCAGCGCCGGGGCGTTTTGCGGCGGGGCGTCCAAAAGGCCGGATTGCGCCTCCCATCTGCGAAGGGCCAGTCCGGCCGCCTCCGTCAGCAGGTCCGCCAGGGCGCGGTAATGCTCATACAGCTGGATCTCCATTTTTTCAAGGGTGTCCGAAAGCGCCGAAAGATACAGGCCCAGGATCGGAAGCGGCAGGCTTTCCAGCGTCAGGGCCTTGCGGCAGCTGAGGAACCTTGCCGCGATGAAGCGCGCCAGCTGCTTGGTGCCAAGGCGCGCGTCGTATTCCGCGCGAAAGGGCATCAGAAGGAAAGCTTCCTCCATGGAAAAAGCGGCCGTGCTTTCGTCTATCTGCCCGGATGGGATATTGCCCGCCGTCTCCATCAGCTGATCCGCCGCCAGGCGATAGCGCGCGTCCTGGGTTTCCCGATCCGCGAACAGGATCGCCGCGCCCAGCGCTTCTTTTTTATATCCGCCGCCGTCGCCCATGGGCAGATCGATTTTTCCGTCCCGGCTGACCCGCTTTTCCAGCCAGGAAAGCACGGTCTCCCGGAATTGCGGCTTGCCGTCGGCCTGATACAGCGCAGCAAAGGCCCGGAGCGCCCACGCGTCCGTCAAGGAGGGCGCGCTTCGTCCCGCCGCGAATTCCCTTGCGCTTTTTTCCGCAAACACGTTCAGATCGATCAAGCGCATCCCTCCGCACCTGCTTATCTTTCTTCCATTATCATACCGTTTCTTTCACCGGAATGTCAAGGCATATTTCACCTTTTTCCGATGGCTCGGCATGCAAAAACCGCTTTTATCCGCGCAGCGCGGGGATAGAAGCGGTACGGTGACCGACGAATGGTCATTCGATCACTTCATCGTAATAATCCAGGATATAATTCACGTCCAGGCAGGTCTGGTCCTTGACCGAATACAGGTTGAAGCCCGTCTTTGGGTCATAGAAGAGAAGCTCGACGCTGGCCGCATCAAAGAGAACGTCGTCCGTGCAGAGCACATAGTTGATTTCGGTGCCCTTCGGGTATTTCCTGTTCCCCGTAAACATCGTCATACACGAGGTCAATTGGGTCTTGGTCAGGTCGATCACGCCGTCCGGGCCGAGCGCCTTTTTCAGGTCCTTGGTGAGCACCCCGTACCAGTCAAAAGAAAAGACGGTTTCGATCCTCCTCTTTTTCCCTTCCAGCTTATCTTTGCTGATGACCAAAAGATCCCCGCCATCCGTATATTGGCTCACTTCCCGTTCCAGCGCGGCGTATCTGGCCATTTCCGTGTCCGAACGCACGGCGGATCTGTTGTTCTCCAAAGAGACGGCGTCGTTATAGATTTCAACGGCGAGCGCCAGGCAGCAAAATACGGCGATGGCGGCCTTTTTGTGCTTGCGCGCCAAAAGAGTGATGAGCAGCATGAAGGCGGTAAACGCTGACATGGAAAGCAGCATCCCATGATGATAGGTGACGTTCTTGGAGCCGCCCGTCTGATCGGCGAAGAACAGCTTGACGGAGGCGCCGAGCCCGGCTCCCTCCTCCTTGGCTTCCTTTTCCAGGTCTTGCTTTCCTTCCGTCAGCTTGTCAAACGCCTTGGTCAGATCCTGCACGTGCCAGGTATCGTAGGAATCGTAGGAGGTAACGTATCGGTTGGGAGCCAAGAGCAAAACGCACGCGACGCCAACGATCAGCACGCCGATCAGGCCGGCGCGCTTCATTTGCTTCGCAGGCTTTCGCATTTCCTCAAGGAGCAGCGCGAAAAACGGGAACAGGAAAGGAATGAAATAGCGGGTATGAATGCGCATGTTTTCGTTGCCCAGCTCTTCCTTGACCGAAACGCTGAACGAAAGGAACACCACCGTGAGGAGGAAGGAAACAGACAGAAAAATGACCCAGTTGAAATGGACCGTCCCTTCGTCGGCCAGCCTGCCCTGCCGGTTCCTTTTGATCTGCCAGTACAGCACCGGGATGCCAAAGAGCGCGACGCACATATACAGCCAATTTCTGATGATGCAATGAAACAGATATTCGATTTTGTACATCGAATCGATGTTTTTCAGGCCGAATTGATTGGAATACGAGAATTGGACCCCCAGCAGCAGCTTGACCAGCAGATAGGCGGCAAGCGCCGCGGCGGCATGGATGGCGGCGGCGCACAGATACCGCTTCCAATTCGCGTCCTTTTTCCGGGCGAGCCGGACCGCGGTGACCAGGCCCCAGAGGATAAAAGCGCCGGCGAAGGCGGTGACCGCTTCTTTTTCAAAATAGATCACGCACGCGAAAACGCCCAGCAGCGCCGCGCTTACATTCACCTTGGCAAGAGAAAACCGGTCAGGCCCGTCGATGCGCCGGTACAGCGAATAATAGCCCAGCATCAGGTACAGGCACAGGGGCAGATAAAGGTTTTCCTGGGCGTAGCGATCCCCGTAGCTCATGATCGGGCTGCAGACAAACAGCACGAGCGCCAGCAATTGAAGGATGCGGGACGAGGTGATTTTTTTCGCCAGCCGGTAGGCCGGGAACACGGAAAACGAAATCATCACCTTGTTCAGCCAGATCGCGAGCGCTGAGCGCAGCAGAGAATCCTTGATGAAAAACAGCGGCGACAGCACCAGGGAATACACAAATTTGCTGAAATCCACCGGGAGGAAATAAAGGGAAAACGCAGGCTCCTTCCAGAACGTTTTGGCCAGGCCCCAGGAAAGGAGCTCGTCATAATAGGTCCGCAAAAGATGCGGCCCCGGCAAAAGCAGGCCGCGGACCACGACGGACAGCACAAACAGCAAAAAGACCGCCGCCCCCATCAGCTTATCCTGGGCGCGCGGATCCTGCCATCGCAGCATCCATTTCGGCGCTGCCTTTTTCGGTTTCGGGTTTTCTGCAGGGGTCGCTTCCATGGCTCGCTTCACCTCAAAGAATAGTCTTCTTCATCCGTACGGATCAAGCTATCTTGTTTTTATTCTGCAAAAATCGCCGTATTCCTGCATTCCGTGCATTTTTTTGCAGGAAACGCCAAACTGCGGGCAGACTGAAGCGGGAGGAAGCGTTCCGGGCCGCGTTATTTTTCCTCTTGGGCGATCAAAAGGATGTTGTCGAAAGGGATCGCGGTATCCTCCACCGTGATCGTGCGGGTGATTTCGCCGTCCACTTTGGATACCCTGCCGCTGACCGTCGCATACCGGCCCAGGCGGCGGTAGGCCAGGGAGTGCCGATCCTGGCAGAGCACAAAATACGTGACCGCCGCCTGAACGTTGTTTTCCCGGGCCAGGCGGCGCGTACGGGTCAATTCGCGCAGGGCCAGCAGCTTTCGGTTGATTTCCTCGCGCTCGCTTTCGTCCAGCTCGATTTTTTCCATGTACGCGATGTTTTTTTCGCCGATGCTGCCGCCGTAGCCGTCCAGCGCGTCGAAGGGCGCGAAAATTTTGGCGCGCTGGCCCTGCTCCATCCGGGGATGGCGCAGGGTGAATTCATCCCGGCCGTGCCGGGGCCGCCCCTGCAAGAGCACCTGCAAATACGGGAACGCGGTGGAGACCTGCACGCCGTTCCACAGGATATAGGCGGGCGCGGCCTTGGCAAAAGAGGCTTGTTTCATGGAGGACCCCCCTTTCTGCAATGCGTCACAGCGTGCTGCCCGCCCGGTGCCCGCCGATCTGGGCGTTGCGCTCCACGGTGGTGGCGCCCTCCAGCAGGTTCATGCCCTTGATGACGGCGTTCATGCCGTATTTGCGGCGGACGAGCAGCATGGCCCGCTGCAGCTTCCGTTCGCGTTCCACGGCGCTTGCGTCGGTGAACAGATCCATTTGGCAGAAGCCGTCGTCCTCCTCCACGTCGTTGGCGGCGATGTTCAGGCGGCGCACCAGCAATTGATGGTCCACCGTCTTTTCATAGGAGGGCACCAGCCGCTCCATAATCAGCGCGCGGCTGTTGGTGCGCGTGCGCATGCGCACGGTGCCTTTGCTGTGCTTGGGCAGCAGGCGGCCGTAGTAATCCACGGTCAGCGGCCCCTGGTAATAGGGGTTCACGTTCAGGGATTCCGGATCATAGCACACCCACCAGGTCAGCGACGGGGCCGTCAGATTTTTGGACAGGAGATCGGCGCAGAGCAGATCGGCCATTTCCTTGAAGACCAGCAGGCCCTCCCCGTACGCGTAGGGCCGCGGCAGCACCTGGCCGGTGCTCAGGCTGTGGCCGTCGGAGCGGTAGCTTTTGATGTCCTGCATGGTGGTGGGCTCCACGCCCCAGGCGTGGTCGATCAGCAACTCCGCGTTGATGCCGAACAGCTCGTACAGCCGCCCTTCGTTGCTCTGGGACAGGGCGGCGATATCGCCCATGGTGAAAAGGCCCTGGCTTTCCAGTTTTTTTGCCGTTCCATAGCCGATCTGCCAGAAATCCGTGAGCGGCCGGTGCATCCACAGCATCAGCCGATAGGTGTTTTCGTTCAGCTCGGCAATGCGCACCCCGTCCTTGTCCGCGGGGCTTTTTTTCGCCACGATGTCCATGCCGATCTTGGCCAGGTAGAGGTTGGTGCCGATGCCAACGGTGGCGGTGATGCCCGTCTCGCGAAGGACGCTGCCGATCATGGTCATGGCCATGAGCCGCGCCGGGGATAGGCCGAGCCGCTTTGCCTTCTCCCGGTACAGATGCAGGTAGGGCGTCGCGTCGATGAACACTTCATCGATGGAATAGACGTGAATATCCTGCTGGGATACGTAGCGCAGATAGATCTCATACACCCGGGCGCTGACGCGGATATACTCCGCCATGCGGGGCGCCGCCACGATGTAATCCACCTTGGTATGGGTGTACGCTTCGTACATGCGGATGCGTTCCTTCGCCTCAAAGAGCCTGGGGCGGCTCGGCACTCCCAGGGCTTTGAGCGCCGGGCTGACCGCCAGGCAGATCGTTTTGTCCGTACGGCTTTCATCCGCCACCAGCAGCTTTGCCGTCAGCGGATTCAGCCCCCGGGCATGGCATTCCACGCTGGCGTAAAAGCTTTTCAGATCGCTGGCAATGTACTGCCTGTCTTCCTCCCCCATGACGGCGCTTCCTTTCCTTGCTCATATAAGAACATTTGTTCTCTTTCGTGTTTATTATAGTCCTTCGCGGCGGGGGTGTCAAGAAAAAAATCGATAGAAATTTCTGGTTGATTAGGTCAGATTATAGGTACAGCTCCGGCTGACGTTGAGCACGATGCCGACGGCGGCCATGGTGATGGAAAGGGAGGTGCCGCCGGCGCTGAAAAAGGGCAGCGGCAGGCCGGTGGTCGGCAGGATGCCGACAACGACGCCCATATTGATGAACGCCTGCACGGAAATCATGCACACGATGCCGGCAGACAGGAGGCAGCCAAAGCGGTCCTCGCAGTGCATGGCGATGCGCATGCCCGAAAGCAGAAAGGCCGCGAACAGGCAAATCACCGCCAGGCACCCGGCCAGGCCGAAATCCTCGCCCACGATGGCGAAAATAAAATCGCTTTCCGGATAAGGCAGATAAGCGAACTTCTGCCTGCCCTGGCCCAAACCCATGCCGAACAGCCCGCCCGAGCCGAACGCGATCAGCGATTGGGAGAGCTGATACCCCTCATCGCTCATTTTGGCGAAGGGATCGGTGAAGGAAAGGAGCCGCTCCCGCCGGTAATCGGCGCTCCAGGCGTAATACGCGCCCACGGCCAGGCCCCCGGCGCCCAGCGCCAGGATATGCCGCCATTTCGCCCCGGCCAGCACGATCATCAGGATGCTCACGATGATGATGGTGCCGGCGGTGGAAAGGTTCGGCTGCTCCAGGATCAAAAGAAACATGGCCCCCGGCACGATCAGCACCGGCAGGATGCCCCGGAACAGCCGTTGGATCTTTTTGCCCCGCACGGTCAGCGTCATGGCCATGAAAAGCACCGCGCTGTACTTGGCCAGCTCCCCCGGCTGAAAGGAAAGCGGCCCCAGGGCCAGCCACCGGCGCGAACCGTTGATGGAACGCCCGATGCCGGGAATGGCGACAAGCAAAAGCAGCACGGCGCTCAAAACCACCCCGGTCATGACCACCCGCCTGCGCTCCCAGAAATGGTAAGGGATATTGGCCGTGAGCGCCATCGCCGCGGCCCCGACCGCCGCGCCGAACAATTGCTTTTTCACCTCGCTCAGCGGGTCGCCGGTATCCTGGGCCTTGTAATAGGTCGCGCTGAACAGGGTCAGCAGCCCCAGCATCAGCAGCAGCGTCATCATGGTGAGCAGCGTTTTGTCCACCGGTTTGGGCTTTCTTCTCCGCAAAGCGGGTTTTTCCATATCCCGTGCCGCCTTTCCGATTCCGTATCTTCTTCCTTTGAAAAGCCGAAAAAGAAAAGGCGCAGCCTTCCGCAGTGCGCCTTTGTGTGGTCGTGATTTTTCCGTCTGCATCCAAGCAGAGTATTTAGGTCAGTTCATGTACCAGTTCCTTGAAGATGCGGCCCCGCTGCTCGTAATCCTGGAACATATCGAAGGACGCGCAGGCGGGCGATAAAAGAACGTTCCCGCCGGGGGCGGAAAGCGCGCGGCAGGTGTCGATCGCTTCCTTCAGGGTGCCCGCCCGATGAATGGCGGTATAGCCCGCCTTTTGAAGCGCGGCTTCGATCTGATCCGCCGTGGCCCCGATCAGGACGCAGTTTTGGATCAGCGGCGTTTTCGCGATTTCCTCGGCCAGCGGATCAAAGGACACATGCTTGTCGTACCCGCCCAGGATCAGGGCCGTGGGCGCTTTCATGCTCTGCACCGCCTTGATGGTGGAATCCACGTTGGTGCCCTTGCTGTCGTTGATGTAGCGCACGCCGTCCAATTCGCGGGTAAACTCGATGCGGTGCTCCACGCCCTGGAAGGTGCGCAACGCCTGGCGGATGACCGGCGCGGGCACGCCGCGCGAAAAGGCCATGGCCGCGGCGGCCAGGGCGTTTTCCAGGTTGTGCGGGCCGGGGATGCGGATCTCATCCACCGCGCACACGTTCTTTTCCTCGCTTCCCAGGCGGACGGCCATCCTGCCGTCCCGCACGAACGCGCCCTGCTCCACCTCATGCAGCCGGGAAAAGAACAGCACCCGGCTCTTTAAGCCCTCCGCCATCCCGCGGCAGATTTCATCGTCGTAATTGAGGACGGCGAAATTGCTTTCGTCCTGGGCGTCGAAAATATGGCGCTTTAAGCCCGTATAGACTTCCATCGTGCCGTGGCGGTTCAGATGATCCTCCGTCACGTTCAGCACGGCTGCGGCCAGGGGATGGAAGGTTTCGGTGGTTTCCAGCTGGAAGGAGGAAACCTCGGCGATCACCACATGGTCATAGCGGCTCTCCAGCGCGGCGGCGGATAAGGGATACCCGATGTTGCCGCACACGTGGGGCACCTTGCCCGCGGCTTCAAAAATCGCGCCGAGGAGGGATACGGTGGTGGTCTTTCCGTTGGTGCCGGTAACGGCGAGCAAGGCGCCCTTGAGCAGCGTGGACGCCATTTCCATTTCGCCGGTCACCGGGACGCCCTTTTCCCTGGCGGCCTTCACGATCGGCGCGTCGATGGGCACGCCGGGGCTGATAATCAGGATGTCCTTTCCGTTCAGCGCGTCCAGGCCGTCCTCCCCCATCCGGTATTCGATGGGCAGGCCGGCCAGCGCGTCGAGCTTATCCCCGAAGGCTTCCCGGGGCTTAAGGTCGTTTACGGTGACGGCGGCCCCTTCCCGGCATAAAAGCTGGGCTGCGGCGACGCCGCTGCGGGCCATGCCCACGATCAGCGCTTTCTTGCCCGTCCAGGGGTTTTCATTCGCTTCCCCGCCCGTGTGGCGGCTTTTGGGGATCCCGTAATAAAGATTCTTCTGCATGGCCTATCCCTCCCTCCGGGACTCTTATATCCTTAGAAGAACTGGGTCATAGAGAGCACCGCGATGACGCTCAGGACCAGCGTCACGGCGGCGTACATGAGCACGATCTGGTTTTCCTTCATGCCGCAGCGTTCAAAACGGTGGTGCAGCGGAGACATTTTGAAAATGCGCCTCCCCTGGCCGTACTTTTTCTTGGTGTACTTGAAATACGCGGTCTGCATCATCACGGACACGCTGCTCATGATGCAGGTAAAGCTGATGGGGATCAAAAGGAACTGGCATTTCATCAGCATGGCGACGCCCACCATGGCCCCGCCGATGAACATGCTGCCCGTATCGCCCATGAAAATTTGGGCGGGGTGGCGGTTATAGCGCAGAAAGCCGATGGAAGCGCCGGCCAGCGCGAAGCAGAGGATAGCGATGGTGAGATAATAGCCGTCTATTTTGAGCAAAACATCCTTTGCGCACTGGGTCAGAAACAGCGCGATCAGCCCGAACGCCGCCATGCCGATGACCGTGACGGAGGACAGGATGCCGTCCACGCCGTCCTGGAGGTTCGCGGAATTGGTGATGAACATGACCAGCACGGTCATGATGGGAATATAGAAGTACCCAAGATCCCACGTTTTATCGGTGAAGGGGATCACCACGTCGCTGCCCACGCGCCAGAAGCAGTACAGCGAAAAGGCCAGGCCGACGAACAATTGCCCGATCAGCTTCTGCTTGGGCTTCAGGCCCTCATGGTCTTTTTTCACGTCCTTGATATAGTCGTCCGGGAAGCCGAAGAACGCCATGCAGCCGACCGTGATAAACAAAAGCGGCCACAGGGAATTGCCCAGGCCGAACGTCCAGCCTTTTTTAAGGCCCACGATCACGGTGACGGCGGCCGTGGTCAGCACAGTCGCCAGCGCGGTCACGGCGCCGCCCATGTTCGGGGTGCCCTGCTTGGCCTTATGCGCCTGGGGCCCCAGATCATAGATCGTCTGGCCGAACTTCAATTTTTTCAAGAACGGCAGGAATTTCGGCATCACCAGCAGCACGATCGCCGCCGCGGCCACCAGCGCGTATGCGCAGTACAGGAACATATGGCGTATCCCTCTTTCGCGTGTAGTTACCCGTCGGGATCAGTCTTTCCCCTTGATTTCCCGGAGCAATTCGGCCACGACCACTTTTTCGTCAAAGGGCCGCTTCACGCCCATGATCTCCTGGTAGGTCTCATGCCCCTTGCCCGCCAGCACGATGATATCGCCGTCCCGGCCCATTTCCAGGGCGTACCGGATGGCCTCGCGCCGGTTTTCGATCACAATGTATTTGCCGTCGGTCTGCTTGATGCCCTTTTCGATGGCCTTGAGGATCTCCAGGGGGTTTTCGGTGCGGGGATTGTCGCTGGTGAGGATGGAGAAATCCGCGAGCCGGCCGGAGATTTCGCCCATGATGGGGCGCTTCAAGGCGTCGCGGTCGCCGCCGCAGCCAAACAGGCTGATGACCCGGCCCCGCGCGAATTCCCGAACGGCTTTCAGGATGTTTTCCAGCGCGTCCGGCGAATGGGAATAATCCAGGATCACCTTGTACGGCGTCATCGTGGGCAGCATTTCGGCGCGGCCGGGGACCCTGGTCACCTTGCCCAGCGCCTTGGTGATCGTTTCCGGCTGCACGCCCACGATCAAGCCGACAGCCGCGGCGGCAAGGGCGTTATAGACGTTGAACATGCCCGTCAGCTGCAGGCGCACGGGGTACTCGTCCACATCGAACAGCTTCATGATGAAGCCGACGCCATTCTCCGTGATTTCGATATCCCGGGCGAATATATCGGCGTTGTTGCAGATCCCGAAGGTGGAATGCGGCACGGCAATATCCCGGAGGATCGATTTGCTGCTGTCATCGTCCACGTTAATGGCGGCGTTGGAAATCCATTCCGGCCGGAAGAAGGATTTTTTGCATTCAAAATACTTTTCCATCGTGCCGAACAGATCCAGATGATCCTGCGAGAGATTGGTATAGCAGCCCGCCTCAAAATGCACGCCCGCCAGGCGGCCCATTTCGATCGCGTGCGCGGAAACCTCCATGCTGACCACCGTCACGCCCGCGTCCCGCATATCCCTTAAGGTGCGGAAAAAGTCGATCGGCTCGGGCGTGGTAAATTCGCTCTTGATGTACTCCTGGCCGATCATGTTGCCGGTGGTGCCGATCAGGCCCGTTTTGAAGCCCGCCTCCTCCATGATCGCCTTGATGAGGTAGCTGGTGGTGGTTTTGCCCTTGGTGCCCGTGACGCCCAGCAGCTTCATTTCCCGATCCGGGTGGCCGTAAAATTCCGCCGCCATATGGGACATCGCCGCGCGCACGTTTTTGACCCGGACCTGGGGTACGTCCATATCCAGGAAATGGGTGACCACCAGAGCGGACGCGCCGTTTTCCACCGCCTGAGGCGCAAAGGAATGGCCGTCAAAGCGCGCGCCCGGGATGCAGAAATACAGGCCCCGGTCCAGCTTCTTTCGGCTGTCCAGGCTCATGGAGGCGATTTCGCACTCGCCCCGGCTTTCCAATACTTCGTCTTGCGCCGCGCGGGCCAGTTCAGATAACAACATGGTTTTCACTCCGTTCATCGAAGGGGTAATTCAAAAGTAACCTTCACCGTATCTCCAAGGGGCGCGTATGCGCCGGCCGCCGGCTCCTGGCGCACGGCGACGCCGCTTCCCGAAACCTCCATCTGGAAGCCCCGGGCGCGAAGCTGCCGCCCCGCCTCCACCATGCTCATCCCCTTTACATCCGGCACGGTGGCCAGGTCCATGGCGGTCAGGGGCGAATCCTCATAGGTGTAGAGCATGACCGACCCGCCCGCCTGCAGAAAAGCCCCCGCAGGAGGCGCCTGGGCGGTCACGGCCTGGGAAAGCCCGTCCGTTTCCGAAAACAGCATACAGCCTGCCAGCGTTTCCCTGGCCTCCCCCACCGTCATGCCCACCAGATCGGGCACCTCCACCTGCGGCCTTTCGGTCGCCTTGGGGTCGGCCTTTTGAACGGCCAGGTATTGCAGCACTTCTTCCATGATTTGGGAAGCGAAGGGGGCGGCCGTCGTGCTGCCGTAATCCACGGGCACCTGGGCCTCGTTGACGGTGACCAGGACGGCAAAGAGAGGCCGATCGATCGGCGCGAAGCCCAGGAAAGAGCCGATGTGCACGTTGGATACCACGCGGCCGTCCTTGTACACCTGCGCGGTGCCGGTTTTTCCGCCGATGCGGTATCCGGCGACAGCGCCGTTTTTGCCGCCGCCGTTTTCCACGACGTTTTCCAGCAGCATGCGCATGGTTTCGCTGGTCGCCTCCGAAATCGGGTTCGCGGCCACGCGCGGCGCGGTCCTTTCCACGATCCGGCCCTCGCTGTCCAGGATCTCCTTGACGATGTAAGGCCGCATCAGCCGCCCGCCGTTCACCACCGCGCTCGCCGCGGCAATGAGCTGCACGGGCGTGACCGCCACGCTTTGCCCGAAACCGATCCGGGCCAGATCGACGGACTTCACATACCGGCTGTTGATCAGGATGCCGCCGCTTTCGCCCGGCAGATCGATCCCCGTTTTTACCCCCAGCCCGAAAGCGCGCAGATACTTATAAAACGTATCCGTGCCCATCCGCAGGGCCAGGGTCACGAAGGCCGGGTTGCAGCTGTTGGCCAGCGCTTCCTTCAGGGACTGGGTCCCGTGGCTGTTCTTCCAGCAGCGGATCCGGTCCCCGTCCACGGTGATGGAGCCGGTGCAGGTAAAGCGGTCGTCCAGGGAGGCAATGCCGCTGTCCAGCGCCGCGGCGCAGGTGAGCATCTTGAAGGTGGAGCCCGGCTCATACACGTCGGAAACGGCGGTGATGCGCATGAGCGATTGCAGCAGCTCCGCGTTATCCCGGGGCGGGGAATTGGGGTCGTAATCCGGCTTCATGCACAGCGCCAGGATGGCCCCGGTGTTCACATCCATGACCACGCACTGTACGGAGGCGGCGTTGTTGACCGCCAGGCATTCCCGCATCGCCTTTTCGACCACCGCTTGGATGGCGCTGTCCACGGTCAGGCGCAGGGTATAGCCCGTCTTGGCCGGCACATAAGCGGTCTTTCCGTCCGGCAAAAGGCGCGAGCGCGCGTCCACCTCCGTGCGCAGCGAACCGGCTTCGCCGCGCAGCAGCGCCTCATAATAGCTTTCCAGCCCGCTCTGCCCCACGGAGTCCACGTTGGTCAGGCCAAGGGCCTGAGATAACATTTCGCCTTTTGGATAATATCTCCTGCTATCCTCGTCAAAAGAAACGCCGCGAAGCAGGGCGCGCATTTCCTCGCTGCCCGTCCTCAGCGAGCGGATCTCGTCCACCGTTTCCCGGGAAACCTGGCGCTTTAGGATCACAGAAGCCAGCTTTTTGTTTTCGACCTTCTTTTGGATGCTGTCCGCATCGGCGTTCAATAACGGCGAAAGGGTCCGGGCGAACAGCGCTTCATCCGCCACCCACTGGGGATTGGCGGATACGATATACGCCGTGGCGGAGACGGCCAGCGTTTCCCCGTTGGTATCCTGGATGCTGCCGCGCTGGGCGGTCACCACGCCCTCCCGCGTCCATTGGCGCACGCCCCGGGCCGTCAGCGCTTCCCCCTGAACCAGGGAAAGGCTTCCGATCCGAAGCCCGATGAGAAGAAACAGCAGGATCAACGCTGCCAGCATCATCAGCAATCTTTTCCGGATCAGAAGCTCCGCGCGCATTGGGCCCCCCTTTGGGGCAGCCGCAGGCAAGGATCAGCGGCTGCCGAGTTTCATGGCGTCCTGGGCGGATGTGGGGGAGGTATCCGCCTGAACGGTCAATTTGGTTTCATACGGCCTGGTGTTGGGCGCGACCACGGGGATCGTTTCCACATTCTTGGAGGCCGTCATGCCGCAGGTCTGCTCCGCCGCCTCGCTGATGCGGGCGGAATCCCGCGCGTTCAGAACCTCCAGCGCCAGCCGGGCATTATCCCTTTCTGTCTGGGCGATGCTGTTTTTCATGCCGGTGATCCTCTTGGCCAGCTCCGCCCGCTGAGAAGTCCTGTTGAGGATCATCACGCCGAAAACCAGGAACAGCGCGCACAGGAAGATCAGCGCCACATTCATCGGCACGGTGATCGGACGGCGCTGCGCGGGGCGCACCTGCTCGGCATAATAAGGCTGCCGCTCCATGGCGCAAAAGCCCCCCGCTTCAGAATCGGGCAACCGAACGTTGCTGCGCACGTTCATCCGCATGCCCGGCATTGCCTGGACGCCTGCGGCGACGTACTGCAAATTATTGCCCTTCTGCATCAGTATATTCCTCCTCTTTGCTCTTTTAGAACTCGCTTCCATCCTGCAGCGCCGTCAGGAAAGCCAAAGGATCCGGATATTTCTCATCAAACGTGCGATCCTGGTCTTTGCCGACGGAGGCAGGAATGATCCTGATGTGATTGAACGCGCCGTTGACCTCCACATCCCTGGCGTCGCCCAGCCGCCACGCGCGGATCCGCTGGGGCAAAAGCAAGCGCCCCTGGGCGTCCGATTCGCAATCCGTGTAGCTGTATTTGGTGAATTCATCCAGGAATGGCTGGGCAACCGGCCTTTTTTTCGTGAGCGCCACCAATTCGTCCCGCCTGGCGATCCAATCCTCGATGGGATAGAGCGCCACCGCCTTGAAATCCGGCGAAGGGGCCACGGCGAAGCGGTCGCCCAGGGCGTCGCGGAACGCGGCGGGGATGATCATGCGGCCTTTGGCGTCGATGCTGTGGGGGAACGAGCCGACAAAACCTAAAAACGGAAACCGTCTGCCGCCATCGCCTCCACGGCCTTGCTTTTCGGGGGCTTGCACAGCGTTTTTTTCTTCGCCGTCCGCAGGCATTTGCCCGTCGCCGCGGCGCTCATCGCGGTCTTCCGCCATGTTTTCTCCCCCCAATCCGCCATATATTCTCCACTTTCGTGACTGCTTCACCATTTTAAGGCACTTTTTACCGCTTTGTCAAGCTCACTTCCAGATTTGAAAACGCTCTTTGGGAAACAGAAGTGACACAGTTTCGTATATCTTTTGTTATATTTGAAGAATAACTCCCCAAATATGAAAAAAAAGAAAGAGAACGCGTTTTCGCATTCTCTCATTTTATAGGATAATTGCCTAATTATTTAGTCTGTTATTGTTCATTATAGACAAACTTTTCCCGTTTTTTGCAGTTTCGCCTTTTGGGGATTCGTAATAGAAATTTCATATTTTTTGTCATAATTTGTCGCATTCCCCCCTTTCCCACAAAGTGGGCGATTTGGGCACAGGGACAAAAAAACAGCGGCTTTTTCAGCCGCCGCACGGGGGATTCCCTCCCTGTTCTGATACGGAAGTGGGCTCGTCCGCCACCTTTTCGCCCGGCAGACGGTAAACCTGGAAATTCAGCCCATCGCAGGAGACGCAATGGTAGCGGATCCCGCGCAGCAGCCCCGTCACCGCGCCTTTGAGGGCCGCGCCGTGAAGATGGCCGTACACGACGTCGTCAATGGGGTATTTTTCCAGGAGCTGAGAAAGGGGCGTCGCGCTTCCGCCCTCGCCAAGCGGCGGATAATGGCACATCACCACCAGCCGGTCCGCGCCGAGCTTCATCGCCCTTTCCAGGGACATTTCCATCCGCAGCAGCTCCCGGCGATAGATTTTTTCGTCCTCCATCGTCGATCCCGGCCCCGGCGCGGTCCAGCCCCGGGTGCCGCACACGGCGACGCTGTCCAGGCGCATGGCGTCGTTCTGCAGGGCGTACATGCCGTCTGGCAGAAGCTCCCTCAGGCGGGAAATGCCGCACCACCAGTAATCGTGGTTCCCCCGCAGGAGGAGCTTTCTGCCGGGCAGCGCGCCGATCCATTGAAGGTCCTCCAGCGCGTCCTCAAGCTGCATGGCCCAGCTGATGTCGCCGGGGATCAAAACCACGTCCTGATCCGTCACTTTTTTCAGCCAGTCCGCCCGGATACGCTCAAAATGGCCCTCCCAATGCGGGCCGAACACATCCATGGGTTTATCCGCGCCCCCGGGCAGATGCAGATCGCCAATGGCATAGATTTCCACTTATTCTTCGTCTTCCTCGTCTTCGTCCTCGGCCTCTTCCTCTTCCATTTCCTCCAAGGACAGATCGTTTTCGATTTCGTCATATTCCCGGGGCGGGATATCCTCGTCGATCTCGGGAATGATTTCATCCATGGCGCTGACGGGATCGATGCTCAGGCTGCTTTCGTCCACGCGCACCTCCTGCTCGTCGTCCCGATCGTTGTTGGCGTTCATTTCCTTCAGGCAGAACAGGCACACATCCTTGCCGGGAAGGGCCGGCGCTTCGTTGCAAACGGTGCAAAGCTCAATTTCGTCCCTTTGCCTTTCGCCCTTCATTTCCCGCTTGCAAACCTTGCAGTAGCCTTCTTCTTCCGTGATGTAGTTCAGCTCGCACCGAGGGCACTTTATCAGACGCATGGTCTTGATTCCTCCATTCCTGCCAGGTTTTTCCATGGCAGATCACTGGCAATTTCATTGCAATTTGGAAACGGATATACTACGATTGTCATGCGGTCCGGAATGTTTTTACAAAGGAGGATATATCATGAAACGCATACCCTGTCTTTTGCTGTTGATCGCGCTGACACTATGGAGCTTTTCCGCGTTCGCGTCGGAAAACGCCCCCGCTTCCCAGTTCGGCTTCCACGGCTGGCCCTACCGGCAGAGCACCGGCTGCGCCGCAAACAGCAGCGCGAAAAGCACGGCTCTGCGCAGGATCGATTCACGGCAGCCCCGGGGGCAATCCGAAGAGAAGACGGAAGACGCCCGCGAAACAGCGGCGCGGCGGTCTGCCTCAACGCCCACTGTAAGCACGGGAGATTATACTACATTATCCGTTTCAGCGCAAGAGCAAAAACTATTGAATTTGGTCAACCAGGATCGGGCGGCCAACGGCCTTGCTCCCCTGGCGGAAGACCCGGCGCTGTCCGCCCTGGCCCGCCTCAAATCCGACGACATGAACCAGGGAAATTACCTGGCCCATCAGTCGCCCACCCTGGGCAGCGCCGCCCAGATGCTGACGAAGCACGGCTATTCCTTCCAGGGCGTTGGCGAAAACATCGCCCATCATCGGGATGTGGAGAAAGCCGAGGCAGCCTTTATGAGCAGTCCCGGACACCGGCAGAACATCCTGGGCAGCCAGTGGACCCGGATCGGCATCGGGGTGAGCGTCGATCAAAACGGATACGTCTACGCGACGGAGCTGTTCGCCAGGTAGCGCCCCTCCCTCAGGAGCGGGATCCGCCCCTTCCATTCGTGACCACATGGCGAAGCGCCGCCCGGACGCGGGGCTCTTCCCGCTCCTTCTTAAGCGGCGGCTGGCTTTCCGGGCTTTGAAACGCCGGTTTGGCCAGCCGCTGTTTTTTTTCTGTATCCGCGTCGCCTTCGAGCGCGTGTTTGAGCGCCGCGCCGACGGCCATGTGCCGGGGCAGGGCCGAAAGCAGCGCCGCTTCCTCGATGTTCAGGGCGGGGCTGTACGCTTCTCGCCATGCTGACATGATCTTCACCTCGTCTTCCTTGATTTCCCCGGCGCTTTGGCCGCGCCTGACGGGATCGCTGCATCCTATGCCGGCGGAAAAAAACGCGTGCAAACAAAAAACCCGCCGGAGAGCGGCGGGCGAGCGCGTCAACGATGCGGCGCTGTTTATTCTTCCAGGCTTTTTTCGTATTGGCGATAGACGCGGTAGAGATGGGAGGCCATTTTTTCGGTGTTGGCGACGGAAGAAACGCTGGTTTCATCCACGGTGGAGCCCTCCACCCACTGGATGCCCAGGGATTTTGCGCCCAGATACGCCTCATAGAACATGGCGGTATTGACGCCCTTGTGCTGGAATTCAGGCACCACGAACTGCATCACGCACCGGGCCCCGTGGATTTTGCCGGCGCCCAGCAGCCTTTGCGCCCAGCCGATGGGCAGGACGTGGCCCTTCATGGCTTTGAGCACCTGGTTATAGTCCGGCAGCGCGGCCACCAGGCCGATGGGCCGGTTGCCCGCGTAGGCCATCACGGAAATCTCGGGGCGGTAATAGGGCCGCAGGCGCTTGATGACCCGCATGGTGTCGCCATAGGTGGGCACGCTGCTTTCCCATTCGGGCGGGAACGCCTCGCGGATCACGCGGCTGATGTTCTGGGTCAGGCGTTCTTCATTTTCGGCGGTAAACTGGATATGCTCCACGCGGAAGCCGAAGCGCTGCTTGGCGCGGGGAACGACTTCTTCTAAGATGTGCTGCTGATCGAACTCATCCATCCGCATGAAATAGGCCAGATGATCCCTGTGTTTTTGGAAGCCGCACTTTTCAAGATAATCAGCGTAATAGGAAGGATTATAGGGATTGAGGAAAACCGGAGGACCGTCGAAGCCCTGCACGAGCAGGCCCTTGCTGAATTCCTCCGCGCCGACCGGGCCGATCACCGCTTCCATGCCCTCTTCCCGCAGGAAGGCGCAGGCCGCGTCCAGCACGGTGCGCGCGTAATCCGCCCGCTGCGCGCACTCAAACAAGCCAAAATACCCGCATTTCCGGTTCAGGCGCTCGTTGAGCCTTTCATCGATCCCCGCCATCACCCGGGCCACCGGCTGGCTGCCGTCATAGACCAGGAAAAAGCGCCTGGGGCCTTCCTGGGATTTGCACAAAAGCCGCAATTGATCCTGGATCAGCGGCGGCACCCAGTTGGGATCCTCCTTATACAGCGAAAAAGGCAACAGGACAAAGGGCCTCAGGGCAACGCTGTTTTGCTCCAAAACTTCCACGCGAATCATGGCTTCACCTTCTTTTATGGTGTTCTCGACGAAAACAGTATATCATTGTTTTCCCGCTTTGTCAAAAGCCGGAAGGCGGATCACGCGTTTTCCTCCCGTTCCTGCGCCGGGATGCGGTAAACACGGCAGGCGTTTTCCCAGGTGATCGCCGCCATTTCCTCCGGCGGCATGCCCCAAAGCTCCGCAAGCTTCCGAAGGGTATAGACCACGTTCGCCGGCTCGTTCCGCCTTCCGCGCATGGGCTCCGGGGAAAGGTAGGGGCTGTCCGTTTCCACAAGGAGCCGATCCAGCGGCACTTCCTTTGCCGCCGCCTGCAGATGCGGCGCTTTTTTGAACGTCAGCGGCCCGGCAAAGGACACATAAAACCCCATTTTCACATATTCCCTTGCGATTTCCGCGCTGCCGGAAAAGCAATGGATGATGCCGGAAGGCTTTTTGCTGAGCGAATGGAAATAATCCACCATCTCCCCGTGCGCGTCGCGGATATGGAAGATCACGGGCACATCCGCTTCCAGCGCGAGGGCAACCTGCTCGTCCATCACCCGCTTTTGCACATCGCGGGGCGACAGATCATAATAGTAATCCAGCCCGATTTCCCCCAGGGCCACCACGCGGTCCCGGCCAAGCAGCGCTTTGAGCGTATCCAGATAATCCGCGGCCGCGTCCTTCGCTTCATGCGGATGCACCCCGGCGGCGGCGTACACGCCCGGATGCGAGGCGGCAAAGGCAATGCACCGGCGTGAGGACGGGATATCGCTGCCGACGCAAACGCACCGGCGGACCCCGGCCAGCAGCATCCTTTGGTACGCTTCCGTGCGGTCCTCGTCAAACCGTTCATCGTCCAAATGGCAATGGGTATCAAATACGTTCACATGAAAGACTTCCTTAATCTAAAAAATAAAACGCTTGACCCTTTTCCAAAGACGCGGGAAAAGAGCCAAGCGGAGCAGATTCCTTTACTCAAACAGCGCCGATTCCGCTTTCAACACGTGCTCCTGATCCTGCAGCAGGCGCAGGAAACGGTCCCGGTAATCCTTAGCGGCGGCCTTGAGCATTTCCACTTCCTTGACCAGCGCGGCCTTTTCCTCTTCCAGATCCTCCACATCGCGGGAGGCACGGGAATCCGCGTTTTTCAGGATCTCATCGGCCTTGGCCTGGGCTTCGGCCAGGGTGTCGTCATACACCTTCTGGGCGCGGGCAAGCAAACGCTGGGCAGCCTCGCTCGCGTCCTCGCGCGGGGCCTGGACAGCCTTGGGCGCTTCCTTCACGGGCGCGGGCACGGGGGTGGGCGCGGGCACCGCCGCGCTGGGCATCGGAACGGGCGCGGGCACCGCCGCGGACGCGTACCCGCCGTGGGAGGCCTGGCTCAGCCGCTGGTTCAGCGTGGCGATTTCTTCCTGCAGGGCGACCATTTCATCGCAGATTTCATCCAGGAATTCGTCCACCTCGACGGGATCATAGCCGCGCATTTTCGTTTTGAATTCTTTTTCCTCGATCATGGCAACGGTGATAGGCATGGCACAGGCTCCTTTCGGTGATGTGATTCGATGGGGAGGGGATCAGGTGTTCAGAAGATGCTCAGGATCGCCTGAAGGATATAGCAGATCGCGGCCGCGGCCAGGGAGCCGATGTCGATCTTGAAGCGCCGGTCCGGCAGGATCTTGGACGCGACCTGGTTGCCGATCCGGACGCCGGGCTCGCAGAGCCTGGCCAGCGTGCTCATCCAGGGCTGCTGGGCGGCGGTTACATAAGGAAGCGAAAAATGCAAAAGCTGCATCAGGAAATAGATCATAAGCACAAAGCGAATCAGCGCGATAATTTTCATCCCGTTTTCCTCTTTCTTCCGTCCGTATCATCCCATGCGTGATCCGGCATGGGAAAAGGCGGATTATTGTTCCGCCGCGACCGCTTCATCCGGCGCGTAGCCGTAGGATACGGGCTGGGCGGAAAAGCCGACCGACGCCGCCGCCTGGGGCGCGGGCCGCTGATAGAAATCCTGCGGCGTTTCATCCTGCTGGGCGGAGCGCTGGGTAAAGCCCTGCTCGCCGGCGTACGGGTTCTGCTGCGCATAGGGATTTTGCTGCTGCGGGGCGGCGTAAGCGCCCGCCCGCTGCTGCGGCTGCTGGCCGTAGGCGGCGCGCTGGCCCTGGTAGGGCTGCTGGTACTGCGGCCGGGCCTGGCGCACGGGGGCATTGTTCATGATATTGGTGGCCTGATCGGCAAACACGGCCAGCGTCTGGGGCGCAAGCAGATACACGCCGTAGCGGGACACCTTGGTGATGGTGGCGGTCAGGGAATAGCACGCGCCGCTGAGCGTGTCCACGAGCCTGCGCATTTCGGAGGGATCGGTCACGTTTTCCAGCACGATCACCACCGCGTCCCCGTTGCGAAGGAGCGTGATGGCGCTGCGGCAATCGGCCATGGAGCGCGCGTTGATGATGCGGGCGGAAAGCAGGCTGTTCGCCGGAGCCTGGGGCTCCTGGACGGGCTGCTGCTGCGGCTGGCCAAAGAAGCTGTGCTGCTGATACGAGCCGATATCGACCACGTTGCTCTGCTCCTGCTGGGCGGCATGCTGCTGGGAGCGGCGGTTGCGCGTCGGCTGCGTTTGCTGCTGCGGAACGGGCTGCTGCTGAACAGGCTGCTGATACGCGGGGGCCGAAGCGGGCTGCTGGTACGGCTGATACTGCTGATACGATTGCTGATAGCCCGGATACTGCTGCCCCTGCGCGCCGGCCCAGGGCGTCACCTGCGGCTGCTGAACCGGAGGATACTCCTGCTGCGGCTCGTAGCGCGCTTCCCGTTTCCGGGGAGCGGGCGCTTCGCTTCCGTCGTAAAAGAAGTTGTTGTAAACCGAGCGCGCTTTCTCCATCAGGCCTCCGAACAAATTCGTCCCTGCCATGACCCGTATCCTCCTACGTTCTATCTATCGAAATAAAGCTGAACCAACCCGTACCATCGTCGCCCCATAGCGGGCGGCCAGATCGTAATCCTGGCTCATCCCCATGGAAAGCTCCGTCATATCCGTATCCCGCACAGCCTCCTGCCGGCATTGATCCAGAAGCTGGCGCATACGGACAAAATACCCGGAAATGATCTCCCTTTCCGCGTTCAGAGGCATCATCGTCATCAGCCCCCTCACGTGGACGCCCGGGAAGGCGGCGCATGCGCGCAGGAAGGGAAGCAGGTCTTCCTCCGTGACGCCGCCCTTTTGCGGCTCCCTGGCAATGTTGACCTGCACAAGAACCGGCATCCTCAGGCCCGCCTTCTGGGCCTGGCGGTCGATTTCCCGCGCCAGTTCGATATGATCCAGCGAATGGATCATGCACACATCCTTGATGATGTATTTGACCTTGTTGCTCTGCAAACGCCCGATCAGGTGGATGGAAAACCTGCCCTCCAGATACGGCAGCTTTTCGCGGATGGCCTGCACCCGGTTTTCCCCGATGTCCGAAACCCCGGCGTCAAGCAGCGGCATGATTTCCTCGGGCGTGGAATACTTGGTGACGGCGATCAGCTTGGGGGGCCTCCCCCACGCTTCGCTTTCGCGCCTGAGCACCTCCCGCACCTGCGCCACTCTGTCTTGCAGCATTGCTTGATCTCCTTCTCAGAACAGGCGGACCGGCACGCCGTCGTATAAGACCCCCGCGTTATCCGGGATCACGTACGCCTTGTTCCCATCGTCAGACACCACTTCCACCCCGGTCCAATACTGGCCGCCCTCGGTGATGATGACCACGCCCTTGCGCCCGCCCTGCACATAAATCGCGTTGGACGGCACCATGAGGCTGTTCACGTTTTCGCCGATGCGCACCTGGCAGGAGCGAAGATAGAGCACGTCCGGCAGAAAGCTCGTATCCTCCACCACCAGGCGGACCAGAAGCTCGCCGCCCGAGCGCGTGAAGGATTCGATCGTGGCGTTCAGCACCACGTTATCGAAGCTTTCGATCACCAGCTTATAGGAGCGGCCGTTCATGGGCGTCCAGTTTTTTTCGCTGCACAGCATCAGGATCGCCCATTTTTCCTTGCGCACCAGGCGATAAATATCGGTGCTGTTGCGGGTGGAAACCGAACTTTCCACTTTGGGCACCTGGCCGTTGAACATGTTCCGGACCTCGGCGGGGCCGAAATCCGCGTATGTGCTCATGTTCAGGGCCTTTTCGTACCCGTCCGTGTAGAAGCTGACCAGGCCGTTGGCCGAGGTGGCGAATTGCTTGGTCCAGGTGGATATGCGCTGCAATTGGGTGTTTTCATCGTCGTAGAGACGGCTCAGCTTCTGATCGTCGGGAAACTTCTGCTTGATGTAGATCTGCTGAGCCTGCATGGCCTCCTTGAGCAGCGTCTCCTGCAGGCTGATGCTGCCCTGCGCGCCGTGCACCAGGCGCTGCACCTCCATGGCGCGGGCCTGCACCTCGGTCATCCGCTTTTGCAGCGTGGTATCCGATACCGCGCCGTAGACCAGCACCTTGTGGTACGCCTTGATCTGATCGCGGTAGTTTTGCAGCGTCACCCATTCCTTGGCGTTAAAGCCGGACGTGTATATGGTGGCGACCAGGGTACCGCGCGCCACGTCCGCCCCTTCCTCCGCATCAAAATCGATCTGGGAGACGCCCTCCTGGGAATACACCGTTTCATCGCGGACGATCACAGCGTCGCCCGTATAGGAGGAGGACATGGAATCGAACCGCACGTAGCCATAGGACACCCGATTGGAGGAAAGCAGCCGGGCGATCGCCAGCGCCGCAAAAATAACGACCGCAACCGCCAGGATGATATAGCCGCCGCGGCCGCGCCTGCCGGCCGTATGCGGCATGCCGGTTTTGGGGGGCTGATATCTGGGCCCCTCCGCGCTGCCCGTGTGCGCGCTCTGCGGCTCCGCCTGGGGCGCGCCGGCATAGTCCTGCTCGAAAGGCGCGTACTGCGGCGCGCCGTCCGGATAAATATCCACAGGGGGCGGCACCTGGCCCGGCGCCGATCCGTTTTGGGCCTGCTGGCCGGGAATGGGCCGCTGCACCCAGGTTTGATCCGTCGGCAGCTGATTCCAGGGCGGCGTGCCGCCCGCATCCTGGCCGGCGCTTTGACCGTTTTGTGGATAAAAACCTTGTGGGGGCTGCATGGCTTCCTCCGTTCTAAAGGATAACTCTGTATTATTCGCGGCCATACGAAAAAATCCTTCTTTTTTTAAGAAAGTTTTTCGTATTTGAGAATTTTTTTCAACGCAGGCATTTCAAAACCATGTTTGTTTTGTTTCTGCCCGTGCGAAAAGGCCGCGCCGGATCAGTTCACGCTCCGGTACGCCTCGATCACGTCCGTACGGCGCTGGATCTTTTGCAGGGCGCTGTCCAGTTGCTCCCTGGATTTGACCTGGAGGGTAATGGTGATGCTGCACGTTTTGTTTTTGTTGATCTTGACGGCGATGGCGGTCAGCGGGATGCCCATATCCTCGATATAATTGGTGATTTCACCCAGCAGGGAATTATGGTCGTAGCAGATGATCTGGATATTTGCGCTGAAATCGCCGGCCTCCTCCTCGGCCCAGGAGACGGGCACCGCGCGCTCGGGCTCGGTATGCAGGGCGTTGACGCAGTCCGCCTTATGCACGGTGACGCCGCGGCCGCGGGTGATATAGCCCACGATATCGTCGCCGGGCACGGGATTGCAGCAGCGGGCGAAGCGCACCAGCATGCCGCTCTCGCCGTGCACATAGATGCCGTGGGTGGGCTTTCCCTTGGGCTCCACCGGGGGCACTTCGCTGACGATGGGCACCTTGGGCGTCTGCGGCGCTTCGCGCTTTTGCTTTTCATCCATCATGCGGCTGAGCACATACACCGCCGCGACGCCGCCGTAGCCGATCGCGCCGTAAAGATCGTCCAATTCCTGGAACATGTACTTTTTGAGCAGCGGCTCGTAATACTCCGGCTTGGTGTAATCCGTCAGCTTCACGCCCCGGCGCTTGGCCTCGTGCTCCAGCATTTCCTTGCCCTTGACCACGTTTTCGCCGCGCAGCTCGCGTTTGAAAAACTGGCGGATCTTGGCCTTGGCCTGCTGGGTCTTGACGATCTTGAGCCAGTCCATGCTGGGGCCCTTGGAGGCGGACGAGGTGAGCACCTCCACGCGGTCGCCCGTTTCCAGCTGCGTATCCAGGGGCACCATTTTGCCGTTGATCTTCGCGCCGACGCAGCTGTTGCCGATCTGGGAATGGATGCGGTAGGCAAAGTCGAGCGGCGTGGCCCCGCGCTGCATGGAAATGATATCGCCCTTGGGCGTGAAAAGGAACACTTCCTCGGAAAAAAGGTCGGTTTTCAGGCTGTCGATGAATTCATGGCTGTCCCGGGTTTCGGATTGCCAGTCCAGGATCTGGCGCAGCCAATAGAGCTTATCGTCCAGGCGGCTGTCCTTTTTTCCGCCTTCCTTATAGCGCCAATGCGCCGCGATGCCGTATTCGGCGATCCTGTGCATCTCCCAGGTGCGGATCTGGATCTCGAAGGGGAAGGGGATCCGCCGGCCGCCCACCACCGTGGTATGGAGGGATTGATACATGTTCGCCTTGGGAACGGAAATATAATCCTTGAACCGGCCCGGCACCTGGTTCCACAGGGTATGCGCGATGCCCAGCACCGTATAGCACTCCGGCACGGTATCCACGATCACGCGGATGGCGATCAGATCGTAAATCTGGTCGAAGGGCTTATTCTGGATGACCATTTTGCGGTAGATGGAATAGAGGTGCTTGGGCCTGCCGTCGATGTCGTAATGCAGGCCCTGCTCGTTGAGCTTTTGAGAAAGCTCGTTGATGACCAATTTGATGTTGTCCTCGCGCTCCGCCCGCTTCATGCCCACCTTTCGGGCGACATCCTGGTAGCCTTCCGGATCGATGTAGCGAAGGGAAAGATCCTCCAGTTCCTGCTTGATCGCGTAAACGCCCAGGCGGTGGGCCAGCGGCGCGTAAATATCCAGCGTTTCCCGGGCGATGGCCACCTGCCGCTCCGCGGGCTGATAGCGCAGGGTGCGCATGTTATGCAGGCGGTCCGCCAGCTTGATGAGCACCACGCGGATATCCTTGCTCATGGCCAGGATCATTTTGCGCAGCGATTCAGCCTGCTGCTCCTCGCGATCGGCAAAGTCCAGCTTGCTCAGCTTGGTCACGCCGTCCACCAGGCGGGCCACTTCCTCGCCGAATTCTTCCTGCACCATTTGCAGGCACACCTTTTCGCAGTCCTCCACCGTGTCATGCAGGAGGGCGGCGGCGATGGTGGGCGGATCGATCATCAGCTCGGTCAGAATGCTGGCCACGTAAACGGGGTGCACGATGTAGGGCTCGCCGCTCTTGCGGTACTGCCCCGCGTGCGCCTTTTCCGCAAAGGAATACGCTTTCTCGATCAAGGCGCAGCCCTGGCCGCCTGTGTCGCTTTTTCTGACCCTGGCAAGCATTTCCTCCAGCGTCAGGCAATCATAAGCCGTATACGCCATACATTTCCTCCTTTGCACACCGGGCCAGCCGATACAGGCCGCTTTCCTCCGGGCTCCGCTTCACCATGGGGAGCAGCGTCACCCGGAAGGGTGAAAATTGAACCGCCAAGAGGCCGATCTGGGACAGCGCAGACAGGGCGAACGCCGTTTGCCCGGGGCGCAGGCCCAGATCGTCGGCCAGGACATACAGATCCCGCGCCGGCGCGCGGCGCAGCGCCGCGTACGCGTTTCGCAGCGCGTCCACGTCCGCAAAGCCGAAGCTCAGGAGTTCTTTGAGCCCCTCCGTTTTCCCGCGCGCCAAAACCTTCGCCCCGGGACAGGCCCGCTGCCAGGCCGCCGCCTCCCCGGTATCGCCGTCGCACAGGATCACCGTGCGGAACGGCGCCGCCGGAGCGTCCGCGCAGCCGTAGAGCAGCACCGTATGGAACGCCCGGGGGTCGTCCGCCTTTTGCAGGCAAAAATCCGTATCCGGGAATCGTCCGCGCATGGAAAGCGCCGTTTGCAGCCTGCGGCAGACGAGCAGCGCGCCCTGGTTCCCCGCCAGTTCCTTTTCCAGCCCCGAATCGGTGATTTCGGGGGCGGGCGCATCGCCTCTTGCTTCGCGCATCAGGGCGACGCAGGCGCGCTCCCTGTCCTCCGTTAAGGATTCGGGCTCGATTTCCAGGGCCGAAAGCCGGCATTCCGCGCTGACGCGGCCCCGGAATTCGTTGAGCGTGGGCGATATGGCCATGCGGAAGCGCGCCGCGGTCTGGCCCGCCCAATCGCCGCCGCCGAAGAATATGCCGTCGCGGATGGTCTTCTCCTGGCGGAAGGTGCATTTGAGATGCCGTCCCTGCGCGCCGACCGCCCGAAGCGACATCGCCTCCGCGTCTTCCACCAGAAAACGCGGGCTTGGGTTGCCGATGCCGAAGGGCTCCAGCCTGGATAGCCAGGCGACCGTCTCTTCCGTTACGTCGGAAAGGCGGATCGCCCCGTCGCATAAAACCTCCGGGATCACCGCGCCGCCGCCCGTCTGCTCCGCGACAGCCTTCGTCAGCCGCTCGTCGAACGCCCGCAGGCGGTCCGCCCGGATCGTCAGGCCCGCGGCCTGTTTATGCCCGCCGAACCGCTCAAACAGATCGGCGCACCGGCTCAGGGCCCGGTGGATATCGATCTCCCCGGCGCTGCGCGCGCTGCCCACGCATAATCCTCCCTCCCGGGATAAAACAACCGTCGGATAGGCGTACTTTTCCGCGATCCTTCCGGCCACCAGGCCCACCACGCCGCTGTTCCAGCCTTCGCCGGAAACCACGATGGCGCGTTTTTCCACCAGATCAATCTGCGATACCTGGTCCAGCGCCTCGGAAAGCGCCTTCGCTTCCTGATCCCGCCGCTCCTGATTGAGCGTTTCCATGCGAAGGGCCAGGGCCTCGCCCTCATTTTCGTCCTTGGTCAGCAGCATCCTCAGGGCGGTATTTGCCGTATCCATGCGGCCGCAGGCGTTCATCCGGGGCGCGATCTGGAAGGCCGCCTGATCGCTCGTGACGCTGCCCGAAAGGCCCGCCCGGTTCATGACCGCGCGAAGGCCGGGCCGGCGGGTCTGAGAGAGCATTTGCAGCCCGAGGGCGGCAATGACCCGGTTTTCGCCCGTCAGGGGCACCATATCCGCGATGGTGGCCAGCGCGGCCAGCTCCATCAGCGGCAGCGCCCGATCGCCGATCAAAAGGAGGGCAAGCTTCCACGCGACGCCCGCGCCGCAAAGGAAGGGGAAGGGATAGTCCCCCAGCAGCGGCGTCGTGACCGCGTCGGCGCTCGGCAGGAGCTCGCCGTGGCGGTGATGGTCGGTCACGATCACGCGCATGCCTGCTTCGCGGGCCGCCGCCACCTCCTCAACGGCGGTGATGCCGCAGTCCACCGTGACCAGGACCCCAAAATCCTTCGCCAGCTTTTCCACCGCCGACGTGTTCAGGCCGTAGCCCTCCCCATGCCGGTCGGGGATATAGACCTCTCTTTCCATGCCCAGGATACCCAGCGCTTCATACAGGATCGCGCTCGCGCAGACCCCGTCCACGTCGTAATCGCCATAGATCACCGTCCGCTTGCCCGCGGCCTTTGCCTCAAGGAGCACATCGGCCGCCTTCTCCAGACCGGCAAGGGCCTTGGGCGGCAAAAGCTGATCGAGGGCAGGGTGAAGAAAGCGCAGCGCGTCCTCCTGCGTCCTGACGCCGCGGGCGCTTAGCAGGCGCGACAGCCACCCGGGCAGGCCCGGCAGGCTGATTTCCTCCCCGACTTCCGGGGACAGGCGGATCCTGAGCATGGTTCCCTCCCGTTCAAGGGGCGTTCTTTCAAGCAGGAAAGAGCGCCGGATCCCATAAAAAAGTATAAAAAGAGGGTGCCGGCTTAAAACTCGGCACCCCCGGAAAACCTTACTTGACTTTGCCAAACAGGGCAGGCTTGCTGCTCATCAAGGTGAAACAGCCCTGGAACAGGCGCATGATGCCCATCGCGAAAGCGCTGGCGACCACGCCCGCGGCCAGGCAGTAGCCAATGGATTTGGAGAAGGGGAAGATCATCAGCACCAGGGAAAGAAGCAGCACGGCGCCATGGGCGATCCACACGGTCTTGGCGACCTGTTTGAAGCCCAGCTTGCTGGCCTGCTTGGGGGTATTGCCCTCGCCGATCTGCTTGCTGATGGCGTCGGTGCGGGTCACAGCGGCGTAGATCGCGAGCACGATGCCCAGCAGGATGGCCACCAGGCAGCCGGTGGAAAGCAGGGTCACGGAGGGCACCACGATGGTGGCGACGAAGAACAGCCCCAGCAGGACCGCGCACCACACGGACAGGAAGCCCGCAAGGCCGGTCAGCTTGCCGGCAGCGATCAGGTAGATCAGGGAGATGACGAGCAGCGCGGCGGCCACGAGCAGCACCACCGTCAGCACGATGCCCATTTCAGCCTTGACGGAGCCGCTGTTGCTCTGCGCCAGCGTCACGTCGATGGAACCGTAATTGAGCAAGAAGGCGATGTTGTAGGCGGTGTTATAAGCGCTGTTGCTGGTGCCGATGGTGGCGCTGACGGTATCGCCGTCAATCAGGGCGAAGGAAGAAACGGTGTCGCCATCGCAGGTAACGGCCAGATAAGAAGCCCCGCTGTCCGCGAGCTTTTGAGCGCCGGAGGCGTTGGTTTTGAACGCGAGCACGACGGAATAAGAAGTGCCGGTGCTGTTATAATTCACTTTCACATCGGCGTGGGCGATGTCCTTTTCGGTCAGGATCGCCGTACCGTTGGGATCGCTGAAGCTGAAATGGCCGTAAGCCGTGGCGAGAGAGCGCATGGTGGCAAAACGGGAATCATCCATTTTGCGCATTTCAACGCGGATCGCGTCGTCGTTCACCGTGACCGTGGCATCGCTTTCGCCCAGCTGGTGCAGACGCTCGCGAATGGTGTTCGCGGAATCCTGCAGCACGGTTTCGGAGGCATTTTCAGGCAAAGTGTAAGCATATTCGATAAAGCTTCCGCCGCCCAGCGCCTTGTTCACAGGCAGGGATTTGACCCAGCTGCTGCTGACGGGCACCCAGGGCAAAAGCACATTCACGCCTTCCGCATCCAGATTCATGCCCTTGACGGACAGCCAGGAAGCGCACACCGTCAACAGCAGCAGCACGACCAGGCAGATCGCGCCCTTGGCGGCGGAACTCATCGGTTTGCGGGTTTTCGTTTTTTTGTTGGCCATAAGAATCTCTTCCTCTCCATTATAATGCCGGGGAAAAAACGCACTGCGGCGTTTCTTTTCTTTGGTAGACTTTGATATTATACTCTCTTCCCGCTTGCGCGTCAAGCGTTTGTGCGTCCAAAATCGCAAGCTCCGAAAACGGATTTCTTCCATTAAAATGTATGCCCGGCTGCAAAAAACAGCCGGGCAGGAAAAGGCAGGGAAACGTCATACCTGACGCTTGCAGTCCTTGTTCAGTTTGTTGAGCTTCTTGGCCAGGGCTTCCGTCGCCGCGCCGGGCAGCATGCGCCACAGCCAATTGCCGCCGACGGTGCCGGGGCGGTTCATGGTGGCCCAATCGTCCAGGCCGAGCAGGTCCTGCATCGGCGCGATGGCGATGCGGGCCCTGCTCTCAAACACGGTGCGGACGAACGCCCAGGGCGCCTGCGCGAACGTCCTGAACCCCGCGAGCTTCCGGGCGCATTCCAGCTCCACCTTGGAGCAGTTCTTCACGCGGGCAAGGGCGGTGACGTTATCGTGGGTGCCGGTATAATACGCGGTATTTTCCGGGATGTTGTCGGGCATATGCATATTGGAATCATCCGCGCCAAAGGCGAAGGAGAGCACCTTCATGCCCGGGTACCCGGTGAACGCGATCAGATCGCGCACCCGGTCGTTGACCGCGCCCAGGTCTTCCGCCACGATATCCAGCCCCGGCAGCTTTTTCTTAAGCACCACGAACAGATCCTTGCCCGGGCCGATCACCCACCTCCCGCCGCGGGCGTTTGGCGCGCCGTGGGCGACGGAAAAATAGTTGGCGAAGCCGATAAAGTGGTCCACGCGGATGATATCGTACATCTTCTGCATATGGTCCATGCGCTTGACCCACCAGGCATAGCCCTTCCGCTTCAAATAGCTCCAGCGGTAAAGCGGGTTGCCCCAGAGCTGGCCGTCCTCGGAAAAATAATCCGGCGGAACGCCCGCCACCCGGCGCGGCACCCGGTCCTCGTCCAGCTGGAACACCTCCGGCTGCGTCCAGGTATCGGCGCTGTCCTCGGCCACATAGATGGGGATATCGCCAAAGAGCTTGATGCCAAGGCCGTTGCAGTATTCCCTGAGCTTTTCCCACTGCCGGAAGAAGATATACTGGCACCACAGATGGAAGCGGATTTCCTTATCCAGCTTTTTGCGGTATTTGGCGAGCGTTTCCTCATCCCGCATCCGGGCCCCCTCGTCGGGCCACTGCGTCCACATTTTGAGGTCGAAATGCTGCTTCAGGGCGGTAAACAACGCAAAATCCCGCGCCCAATCGTTTTCATCGGCAAACGCCGCAATCGCCTTTTTGAGCTTCCTTTCGGACTGGGCAAAGGCTTTGCGCAGGAGCTTGATCTTGTATTCCTGCATCCGGGGGAAATCCACCGATTGCAGGTTTTCGGGCTCAAACCTTTCTTCTCCCTCCAGATCCAGGTATCCTTGCTCCGCCAGCTCGTCAATGGAAATCAGCATGGGATTGCCGGCAAAAATGCTGGTGGACTGGTAAGGGGATTCGCCGTAGCCCGTGGGCCCCATGGGCAGCACCTGCCAAATGCCCATATTGGCCCGATGCAGAAAATCCGCAAAGGCGAACGCTTCCTTGCCCAGGCTGCCGATGCCGTCCGGGCCGGGCAGCGAAGAAATGTGCATCAGGATACCGCTTTCTCGCATGGTATTCATCCTCTTTCTGAACGATTGATTCTTCCGTATCATACCATTTGGAAAAAATATAGTCAATACGTCCATGCCAAAAACCGCCAATTTTCTATTGATGCGCCGAAAGGATTCTGCTATAATCGAATCAGCCAAGACAATCAGGAAGCTTTTCCCATCCTCAACCACCATACAAAGGAGCGATGCGCCATGAACAGGCTGATCATCCAGACGCAGGTGACCAAAGGCCATATCCGCAAGGATATCCAGGGCCAGTTTTCCGAACACTTGGGACGCTGTATATACGGGGGGCTTTACGTGGGCGAAGGCTCCGAGATCCCCAATGTCAACGGCATGCGCACGGACGTTGTGGAAGCCTTGAAGGAAATCAGGCTGCCCGCGCTGCGCTGGCCCGGCGGCTGCTTTGCCGACGAATACCACTGGAAGGACGGCATCGGCCCCAGGGAAACGCGTAAAAAAATGGTCAATACGCATTGGGGCGGCGTCACCGAGGACAACAGCTTCGGCACCCACGAGTTTTTCGAGCTCTGCCGCCAGATCGGGTGCGATGCGTACGTCAACGGCAACGTTGGCAGCGGCACCGTGCAGGAAATGAACGAATGGGTGGAATACATGACGTTCGACGGCGTATCCCCCATGGCCAATCTGCGCAAGGAAAACGGGCATGAGGAGCCCTTCCCCGTCAAATATTTCGCCATGGGCAACGAGCCCTGGGGCTGCGGCGGCAACATGACCGCCGAATACTACGCCGACGAATACCGCCGCTACCAGACCTACGTGCGCCAGTACGGGAAAAACAAAATCTACAAGATCGCCGCCGGCGCGAATTCCTCCGACTACCATTGGACGGAAACCCTGATGAAGAGCGCCGGCCGCATGATGGACGGCTTTTCCCTGCATCATTACACCATTCCCCACGATTGGAACCACAAGGGCCGCGCCCTGGGCTTTACGGAAGAGGATTATTTCATCACCCTCAAAAACGCGCTGTTTATGGAGGAATTGATCCGCCGCCACAGCGCGATCATGGATCAGTACGACCCCGAAAAGCGCGTCGGCCTGATCGTGGACGAATGGGGCACCTGGTACGACGTGGAGGAGGGCACCAACCCCGGCTTCCTCTACCAGCAGAACTCGATGCGCGACGCCATGGTGGCCGCCCTGACGCTGAATATCTTCAACAAGCACTGCGACCGCGTTCACATGGCCAACATCGCCCAGCTGGTGAACGTGCTCCAGTCCATGATCCTGACCGAAGGGCCGCGCATGCTCAAGACCCCGTCCTATTACGTCTTCAAGCTCTTTATGGACCACCAGGAAAACGAGCTGCTCGAAAGCCACATGGAGGCACCGGTCCTCGAAAAGTACGGCGTCCGCCTCCCCGCCCTTCAGGAATCCTCCTCCATCGCCCCGGACGGAACGGTGCACGTGACGCTGGTGAACCCCTCCCTCCGGGACAGCCAAGAGCTGTGCATCGAAACCCAGGGCATCAAGCCCCGCCGCGTGGTAGGCCGGATGCTCTTTGGCGGCGCGGAAGACCACAACACCTTCGACGAGCCCGACATCGTGGCCGACCAGCCCTTCGTCAGCTTCACCGTGAACGAAAACGGCCTGACCGCCGAGCTGCCCCCGTGCAGCGTGGTGCACCTGGCGATCAAATGACGGGCCTGTGCAAGCGCTGCCTGCTCAGGGACGCGATGCCGGCGGATTATGAAAAATACGTTTTAGGCCTGCTGCGCGCCATAAGGGAAAGCGAGCGCGCGCCGCAGGCCGTTTACCGGGATCGCCTGGAAGCATGCAAGGCCTGCGATCAGCTTTCCATGGGCACCTGCATGGGCTGCGGATGCCTGGTGGAGCTCAAAGCGGCGTATAAAAAAGAAAAATGCCCTTTCCGGCGCTGGCAATGAAAAACGGGAAGCGGGGAAAAAATCGGTTCCCCCTTCCCGTTCGTTTTTCACCGACGGTCCCCCTCCCGCATAAGATAAAGCAAGCACCTTTGCCAGGAGGAGGAATGCAGCATGAAGAAAGAAAAAGCAGCGTCCGCGTCCCCGTTTTCTGCGCTCACCTACCAGGAGCAGCAGGACAGGTGGATGGAATGGCGGTCCCGCCAGCTCCATTACAAGCCCTTTCGCGAGGAAGAAGCGCCTGCACCCAAGCAGGCGGATACGCCGGAAAAGCCGCGTTTGCGCACGCCCAACATGCCGATCGCCTTGCCGTATCAGCGCAGGGAGCTCAATCAGGTTTTCTCCCGCCATCAAAAGGCCGTCCGGCAGGCGGGCGCGTTCCAGGCCGCCGCTATCGACCCAGAAAATCCATGATCTGCGTCCAGCGGCGTATCACGCCGATCACGAGCAGATGCGCCGGGTACGCGGCGTAGCCTGCCCATTTGGGCAGGCGCAGGCGGGAACGCATGGGCCAGAGCATCAGCGGCAGCGAAAGGATGGCCCAGAACTGGATGCGGCCGATGTCCGCAAGCAGCCGGGTGCTATTGGGCAGGAAGCGGATGGCGGTCGGAAGCGGGATGCCAAGCACATATTCCACATTGTAGGTGCCATAGCCCCAATAGAGGCAGTACGCGATCATCAGGGCAGCGATGGAGGAGCGCTGTTTCCTGCACGCGTACAGCAGGAAAATGAACAGCACGCCCATCCAGCCGTAATCCATCGCAACCGCGCAGGGGATCAGCAGCGCCAGCGCCGGGCCCCAATAGCAGCTGCCGAACTTATTCGTCCTGATCGCCGCGATGCCAAGCACGCCCATCAGCAGCGTCGCAAAGACGTTCAGCTGATACCATTGATGGTTCAGGGCCAGCATGAAGGGCGGCTGGGACAGCACGCCGATCAGCAGCAGGCGCAGCGCGTATTTCCAGATATTTCTGGTGTATTCCACGCCCACGCACAGGCACCACACGAACAGCGGAAACGCGATGCGCCCGATGATCCGAAGCGTCTTGACGCCCGGAAAAAACGCCACGCCAATATGATCCACCAGCATGAACAGGATGGCGCAGAGCTTCAAAAATCCCGTGTTTTCATTGCCGCCCGTACGCGGCGCAAGCGGCGCGGAGGCCCCGATCTGACGGACCGGGTCCGAAAACAGCCCGCCGCGCCAAAACATGCTTTTTGACATTCGTTTCATCCCCACGGTGTCGTTCAATCCACGAAAGAGATCCGATCCTCCTTCACGGGATGCGCGTCCTTGGTATCCGCCGGCACGCCCACGGCGATGGCGATCACAAAATCCCAGCCCTCAGGAAACTGCAGGGCTTTTTTGAATGCTTCGGCCTGATCCCCGGCGAAGGCGTCGCGCGGCATGCCCAGGATCACGCTGCCAAGGCCCATGCTTTCCGCGGCGATGGCGATGTTTTCCACCGCGATGCCGCCGTCGATTGGCGTATACGGATTATCCGGCATGCCGGAAATGAAAATGACCGTCGGCGCATGGTAAAACACATGGAAATTGCCGTCCAGAAAGCGCGGGGAACGTTTCTGCGCTTCGCGCTTCATCATCTGCTCCCAGACGGCCTCGTTCATTTTGTCCAGCAGCGCCTGGCTGCGGACGACCGTAAAGTGCCAGGGCTGGCGGTTCACGGCGGAGGGAGATTCCACCGCGGCCTTGAGCAGCGCGTCCAATTGCTCCTTTGTCAGCGGCGTATTTTCATAGGCGCGGTGGCTGCGGCGGGCGGAGATCAAAGACAGCGTTTCATTCTGCATGCGTTTCCTCCTTCTTGATTCGGGACGGTTTTCTGTGATATAGTAAAAGAAACGGGAACGGAAAGGAATGAGACCATGAACGCCGAAGCCTTCATGCGCATGGCCCTTGCGCAAGCGGAAGAAGACCCCAACGAGGTGCCGGTGGGCGCCGTGGTGGCGCTCAACGGGCAGGTGATCGCCAAAGCGCACAATGAGCGGGAAAGCGGCGGCCCCTTGTGCCACGCGGAAATGCTGGCCATGGAAAGGGCCGCGAAAGCGCTCGGGGACAGGCGGCTGAGGGGCTGCACCCTGTATGTGACGCTGGAGCCCTGCCCCATGTGCGCGGGCGCGCTTGTCATGGCGGAAATGGACGCGTGCGTTTTCGGGGCGTACGATCCGCGCCAGGGCTGCTGCGGCAGCGTGTATACACTGCCGGAGGACCCCGCGTTTTTCCACCGCGTCGCCTGCGCGGGCGGCGTGCTCGAAAAGGAATGCGCCGCCGTCCTGCGCCGCTTTTTTGAAACAAAGCGTTCCTCTCCCGTGCAGTATACCACTTCCGTGCCCCTCCCCGCAAGTGGAAACAAAGAATGAACAGACTGTAACTTTCTTCGTTTTTCATCATTTTACGCTTGCGCTTGCGGCGAACCTGTGCCATAATAGAGCGGAAATTTCCCCAATGCAGGGGAGAAAGAAGGAAAGGGAACCTCATGAAGAAAAATCTCTGGCTGATTTTTGTAGCTGCCGTCCTGGTGATCGGGCTGGCTTTATATCTGTTTACCGATGTTTTCGGCAATAAGAACGCAGACGCCACCAACGCTGCCGAAGCGCAGGCCACCGCCGTCCCCGTCGCGACCGAAGCGCCCACTGAAGCGCCCACTGAAGCCCCGACAGACGCCCCAACCGAAGCGCCGACGGAAGCCCCGACAGAAGCCCCCACCGAAGCGCCCACCGAGGCCCCGACGGAAGCCCCCACCGAAGCGCCCACCGAAGCGCCCACCGAGGCCCCGACGGAAGCCCCCACCGAAGCGCCGGCCGAGGCTTCCACCGAAGCGTCCACCGAAGCGTCCGCGGAAGCCAGCACGGAAGAAGCCGCCGCTGCCGAGCCCACCGCGCAGGCTGCCGCCGCCGAACCGGAACCGACCGAAGCGCCCAACCCCGTGCTGGCCACCTTTGACGGCGAAGAAATCCGCCTGGACGAGGTGAAGACCGTTCTGATCAGCCTGTACAACAACGGCTACGTGAGCAGCCCGACGGATTACTCCACCGGCCTGCAGTATGTGCTCAACGACAGGCTGTTCCAGAAAAAGATCAAGGAGCTGGGCTTTGACCAGTTCACCGAGGAAGAAAACGAAGCCTTCAAAGCGGAAGCGGAAACCGAATGGAAAGCCGCCGTGGATTCCTACGTCAGCTATTACCTGACCGAAGACACCGAGGAAGCCCGCGCCAAGACCGCGCAGGAGGGCGACGCCTATTTCCGCTCCATGGGCTACAGCGAGGAAACGCTGGTGAATAGCCTGAAGGACTCCGCCTCGTATGACAAGCTGCTCGCCTACATGCTTGAGGGCAAGGACGTGAGCGTTACCGAGGATGAGATCCGCGCTGTGTTTGAACAGTACGCCGAGCAGCATAAATCCATGTATGCGGGCAGCGTGGCGCTCTACGAGATGTACCAGAATTATTACGGCGCCACCTCCTGGTATGTGCCGGAAGGCTACCGCGGCGTCACCCATATCCTGCTCAAAGTGGACGAAGCGCTTTTGACCGCTTACCAGAACGCTGAAAACGCCTACGAAGAGAGCGTCACCGACGAAGCCCCCGAAGGCGACGCAGAGCTCAAGGTCGCCCGCGACGCCGCGAAGGCCGCCGTCATCGCCAGCAAGCAGGACGTGATCGACGATATTTACGCGCGCCTGGCCAACGGCGAAGACTTTGCCGCCCTCATCAAGGAATACGGCGAAGACCCCGGCATGAAGGACGAAGCGCGCCTCAATACCGGCTACGAAGTGCACAAGGAATCCATCGTCTATGATCCCGCCTTCACGGCCGGCGTATTCAGCGAAAAGATGCTCAACCCCGGCGATACCTCGGATCCCGTGGTGGGCTCCTACGGCATCCACATCATCCATTACCTGCGCGACGTGCCCGGCGGCTATGTGGAATTGACCAAGGAGATCAGCGCCGAGATCGAAGAGAGCCTGGTCAACCAGAAAAAGAGCGTCATCTACTCCCAGATCGTGGACGAATGGATCGCCGAATGCGAAGTCGTCATCGATTATGACGCGCTCAACGCCTTGAATCCCTCCGCCGCGCAGCAGAACACCGCCGTCCCCGCGGAAGCGACCGAAGCGCCCACCGCCGAAGCAGCCCCGGCCACCGAAGCGCCTACCGCCGAAGCGGCTCCGGCCACCGACGCGCCCACCGCCGAGGCGGCTCCGGCCACCGACGCGCCCACCGCCGAGGCGACGGCCGAAAAAGCGGAATAATTTCAATCGCGAACGAGGGGCTTTCGCTGCTTGCGGAAGCCCTCTTCTTTCTGAAAGAGGAATAATATGCAAGTGACCGTCGTCCGGATCGAAGACGCCGCAGAGAAACAAAAGATCGCCCGGCGCATCCTGTGCGCCCTGACCGATTGGTTTGAGATCGAGCAGACGCGGGAAGCCTATATCCGGGAAAGCGGCGGGCAAATCTTTTTCGCGGCCTTCGCGGAGGATCAGCCCGTCGGGTTCCTGTGCCTGAAGGAAACGGGAAAGGCCACGGTGGAGCTCGCCGTGATGGGCGTATTGACCGCCTTTCACCGGCAGGGAATCGGCAAAAAGCTGTTTAGGGAAGCGCGGGAATGCGCGAAAGCGGCCGGCTACGCCTTCATGCAGGTCAAAACCGTGCGCATGGGCCGCTATCCCGAGTACGACGATACCAACCGTTTTTACCAGCGCCTCGGGTTTTTGGAATTTGAGTGCATCCCCACGCTGTGGGACGAGCAAAACCCCTGCCAGATCTACGTCATGGCGCTTTGACCCAACCCCGCGTCTGCGAAAGGAGCGCGTTTTATGGAGCAGGATATTCTGGCCGGACTCTACGTCGATCAAAGCGCGGCGAACGCCGCTTCCCTGCGTCCGGTGCCTCAGGACCGCATCCGGGCCAAGGTGGACGAGCGCATGAGCCGCCGGGACTTGGAAGGCGTGGAGCGCGTGCTGCGCTACTGGCTGGAGGAGGCCCGGGCAGCAAAAGACCTGCGGGGCGAACTGATGATCCAGAACGAACTGATCGGCCATTACCGCAAAACGGGCGAAAAGCCAAAGGCGCTGGAGAGCGAAACAAGCGCGCTGCTCCTGATCGAAAAGCTGAACTACGCTTCCTCGCTCAGCGCCGCCACCACGTACGTGAACATCGGCACCGCCCGCAGCGCCTTTGGTGAGAACGATGCGGCGCTCACCTTTTTTTCGCGCGCCCGGGAAATCTACGAAAGCAGCCCGAACACGTCCGACACGCTGTTGGGCGGGCTGTACAACAACATGGGGCTCTGCCTTGCGGCGTTAAAGCGCTTTGGGGAAGCCTACGCCCTGTACGATCTTGCCATGGCGCGGATGGAAAAGGCCCCCGGCGGGCAGCTGGAGCAGGCGGTGACGCTGCTCAACCGCGCCAACGCCCTGGAGAGCCAGCAGGGCATGGAGCAGGCGGAAAGCGAAATCTATGCCCTGCTCGACCGGGCCGCGGCGCTGCTGAACGGCCCCGGCTTCCCGCATGACGGTTATTTTGCCTACGTGTGCGAAAAGTGCGCGCCGGTGTTTGAATACTACGGCTATTTTTCGGACGCGGAGGCGTTCAAACAACAGGCGGAGGCCATCTATGAACGGGCTTGAACTGTCCAGGGCGTATTTTGAAGCGTATGGCCTGCCCATGCTGAAAGCGCAGTTCCCATCGCTGCTTCCGCTTCTTTGCGCGGGGCTGACGGGCGCCGGGTCGGAGTGCTATGGGTTTGACGACGAAATCTCCCGCGACCACGATTTTGAGCCGGGATTTTGCCTGTTCCTGCCGGGCGAGGAAACCGTCAGCCGCCGCGACGCTTTCCTGCTGGAGCGCGCCTACGCGAAGCTGCCCAGGGAATTTATGGGCTTTCAGCGCGGCCTGATCGCCCCGGTCGGCGGGCCGCGGCGCGGGGTATTGCGGATGGACGGATTCTTTATGGAAAAGGTCGGCGCGCCGGACGGCGCGCTCTCCCCCATGCAGTGGCTGTCCACGCCGGATTACGCGCTCGCCGAGGCCGTGAACGGGGAAATCTTCCTGGACGGCCCGGGCGATATGACCCGCATCCGGGCTGCCCTTTCCCGATACCCCGAGGATATCCGCAAAAAGAAGCTGGCCGGGCATTTGCTTTTAGCGGCGCAGGCGGGCCAGTACAATTACGGCCGGTGCCTCGGGCACCGCGAAACCGCCGCGGCGCAGCTTGCGGTCTGCGCCTTCGTCCAGCACGCGATGCAGGCGGTGTTTTTGCTCAACCGGGTATACATGCCCTACTACAAATGGAGTTTTCGCGCCATGCGCGGCCTGCCTCGCCTTTCGCTGCTCGCGGAATTGATGGAATACCTGCTCACCACCGACAACGGGGAGGAGCTTTCCTCCGATAAGCAGGACGTGATGGAGGGCATGATCGCCGATATCATCGGAGAAATGCGAAACCAGCGTTTGACGAAGGCGGTCTGCGGCGATCTGGAAAAGCACGCCTATTCCGTGCAGGACCTGATCGAAGACACCCAGGTGCGTTCAATGCATATCCTTTGCGCAGTTTGAAAGGACAAAGCCCATGAAGCTGTACGGTCTGCAAAAAATGACGCTGCTCGATTTTCCCGGCCGGGTCGCGTGCACGGTGTTCCTGGGCGGGTGCGATTTCCGCTGCCCGTTCTGCCACAATTATGAATTGGCGCTCCTCAAGTCCCCGCCGGTCATGGAGGAAGCGGAATTCCTTTCTTTCCTGGTGAAGCGCAAGGGCCTGCTCGACGGCGTCGCGATCACGGGAGGGGAACCCTGCCTTTGGCCTGACCTGCCGGATTTCCTGCGTCAGATCCGCGGCCTGGGCTTCGCCGTGAAGCTCGACACCAACGGCGCGCACCCCGCCGTGCTGCGCGAAGTCCTGCGCGGGGGCCTGGCCGATTACGTGGCCATGGATATTAAAAACAGCCCGGAAAAATACGCGGAAACGGTCGGCCTGCCGAAAGCGGACCTTGCCCCCGTCCGCGAAAGCGTACAGCTGCTTATGCGGGAAGCCAGGGATTACGAATTCCGCACAACCGTGGTGCGGGAGCTGCATGAGGATGAGGATTTTGAGAAGATCGGCGATTGGATCCAGGGCGCGCGCCGCTATTTCCTCCAGCCCTTCGCGGATCGGGATTCCGTGCCTTTTTCCGGCTTCCACGCCCCCGATAAGGAGGCGCTTGGCCGTTGGCTCCGAATCATGCGCAAATATGTTCCTTTCGCGCAAATTCGTGGCATGGAATAAGCAATTTGTGTGTTTTTTCTGCATTTTTGTTCGAAATTATTACTATTTATATACACAATATCTTGTCGTTCGTAACTTAAAAGTATTAAATTTTACACAATATATTGACAAGCGCCTCCGTATATGGTAGTGTTATAGTCGTTCGGCAGGCCATCGGCCCCGGGCCCGGAAAATGGAAATAATCGTACGTCCGCGAAAGGGGATTTTTTTATGTACCAGGTTGTGAAACGGGATGGAATGGTTGTGGACTTTGCCATCAACAAAATCACCGCGGCCATCACCAAGGCCTTTGACGCAAGCTCCCGGCAGTATCATCCCAGCGTGATCGAGCTGCTGGCCCTGCACGTCACCAGTGATTTTGAAAGCAAGATCCACGACGGCCAGATCACCGTAGAGGATATTCAGGACAGCGTGGAAAAGGTGCTGTCCGAATCCGGATATGCCGACGTCGCCAAAGCCTACATCCTGTACCGCAAGCAGCGCGAAAAGGTCCGCAATATCAATTCCGCGCTGGTGAACTATAAAGACCTGGTGGACAATTACCTGCAAATCAACGATTGGCGCGTCAAGGAAAATTCCACCGTCACCTATTCGGTCGGCGGGCTGATCCTGTCCAATTCCGGCGCCATCACCGCCAATTACTGGCTGAGCGAAGTGTACGACGACGAAGTGGCCGAAGCGCACCGCAGCGCCGCCATCCACCTGCATGACCTAAGCATGCTGACGGGCTACTGCGCGGGCTGGAGCTTAAAGCAGCTGATCCAGGAGGGCCTGGGCGGCGTGCCCGGCAAGATCACCTCCTCCCCCGC